>DAIUEZ010000091.1:0-7501 GCA_036844865.1 Nitrososphaera sp.
ACAACTTTTAACATTTCAATTTCTGTAACTAACCTTTGTGTATCTTCAATGTGCACAGCTTCTTCCTTTTGTCTTTGCTTTAATTCCAAAAGCTTCTTAACTTATCTGCATCTCTAGGTGCATTTTCAAGGGTCTTTATTTCTAATTCTAAATGTCCCTTCATAACAGGATTAATTCTCCATCCTTCTTCTCTTGCTTCTCCTACTCTTTGACTGTTTACCTCTAATATTCTTTGACTTGCTTCAATCATTTTTTTTGATGGCTACTTCTGTTGAATCGTTGAATCGTGGATTGAATAGATCAAACCGATAGAGACGACCATAGTGACGAAATCTGCGGATTGTTATAAACTGGATAGTAGTGAGTGGGGAAGAGGGAGAAGAATAAAAAGATAACCTTATTTGCATCTATCCGGCAATCGACTCATGTTAACAAGTTCAATTACCGCTATCATGCTAGCGGCGATTTTGATTGTTGTGAGCATGGTAGCTTTTCCAAAAGTATCAGCATCAACAATACCACAACAACAATTAATCCCATCACTAGTAGAATATAGTAATAATTATTATCAAAACGCAATGGACGGCTTTAGAGTACAGATCCCTAAAGGATGGGTTATATATGATTTAGACAATGCAGGACTTGCGGCACTGGGGCTTGCGGAACAATTAGGTTATGAGCTTCTGGCAGTTCTATGTCCGCAGGATCAAGCATTGCCCGCTATAGGCGGTACTTATAGGTGTCCGATAGAGTCAAATCCATTGACAACTTTCGTTTCCCTTTTTAGATATAGCAATCTTTACGACAGGAGAGAATTTGCACCAATTATAGAGCAAAACAAAACTATCAATATATCTGATCTATTCGCATTTCATATCCAACATACAGAAGAGGGAGGTGTCACCAACATTCAGATCCAAAAAACGGGTCTTAAAAATAATAATGTGACTACCGTTAATGTGATAGACCCAATGATAAATCAGACTGTGGGAACTGCTCCCATCATGGTTGCAGAGTTTAGCTATGGACCGCCGGAGTTGGCTTCATCATATTTACCATCAAAACGCGACCTTATTCTACTAGCATTGAGTAATGATACCAATACAGGATTTGTCGTGGATCCAATTCTACAACAAGAAAATGAGACTCTATCTACCCTGCCGCCGCCAGTACAACAGATACTTGACTCGTTTGAATTAGTGATACTCCCCAAAACATTTCAAAGTAATGAAGACGGATTTCGTGTACAAGTTCCCAACGGTTGGGTTCTTGAGGATATAAACAGTACAGACCCCCGATTCGAGCAACCCTCAATCGAACATGGTGTTGAGCTTCTAGCTAGACTCTGTCCACAGGATGAAGCGTTGCCCGCTATAGAGCGTGGATCATATACATGTTTATTCGACTCACTTACAGATAGGAAGGTTGAAATCCTCAGATTCGCTGATCTCCGTACCATACCAGAATTCTCAGCCCTTACACGTGAAAACAAATCTATTACTACATCTGACTTGCTGGCATATTATCTTGAATATCAACGGAAGACTCAAGATCCTAGATTGTTTCAAAGTCTTGAAATTGTAAATAATACAGACATAGCAGTAAACGTTACAGATTCACAAACAAATCAAGCAACAGGAACAGTCCCTGCCAAATATGTAGAATATGTTCATTCTACTGTGTCAGGTATAGGAAGCTACAAAGAATATGTTCTAGTGGTACTTAGCAATGACACCAATACAGGCTACATTGTACAGCCTATACAGCCTGAGGGTTTAGACATTGTAGAAGCATCACCAGTATTTGTAAAACAAGTATTTGGTTCGTTTGAATTAGTGAAGTAGAGACATATAGTTATTAGTCGATGCAGCAGGCAAACGCCATAATAATTTGGCCGTTGGTATCTTTTGCAGTAGTATCAAGCTCCCAATAAGACACCTTATATAGAGAGACTAATATATTCTCATATGATAGGAACGTATATCAAAATAAAGTGAAAGCACTGAGTAAATAAATAAGAAAAATAGCTGCTGATTGCTAACTGACTGCCTATGATTGTTGTTTAATAACTTTTCTTTCTATTTGCATAACTTAACCTAACTAAAGTTTAACTTTTGTTACACTTTGAATCCTTTCAATGAATGCATGTTGGTAGTTCTGGTAAACATTCTTGTCCTCCAGACATCTATCGCAGATGTAGGCTTGTGATAATGTTTGTCTATTATAGTCGTCAGCGTCAAACCCTGAGTTGGTGGCTGCGACGGGCATACCGCAGATAAAACAATTAACATTTACCGCTGCAGTCTTATGCTGCCTATTCTTATCTGTGTCATTTTTTCCAGTTGTTAGTGGCAAAAGTGCCTTGCATTCGCCATGCTTGATCACCTTGCTACTCTTTGACCAAAAAGCATATTCGCCTGCAGATATTTCCTTACCGCATACGGAGCACTTGCCTTTGTATTTCACCAGAAGCCTTATCCAATCGTTCATTTTCTTTTCACCTTCTCAATCTCTTTTGCTATCGCCTCGCCAATCGACTCGTCCTGAAAGTTATCTATTGCAAACTCCACTGGATCTATTTTTTCATCTATCATAGCCTTGATAAAATATGGCAGGACAAATAATCCTGCAGAACTTCTTGACATATGAAGAGTCGGGGCAAGTTCATCCAGGATCTTCCTTGTCGACTGCGAACGGGCAAATATCGGTCCCATAGTAGGCCACGGCATTGAATACTGGTGGTATTTGATGCCCTTCTGACGAGATTTTTCGTACAACCCCGTTGCGATCAGGCTGTTTACATATTTCAGAAGGTGCCACTGCCTTAATGCGTTAGCCCTTCCAACGATCATATCTGTTCTTGAAAGTACATCCAGCAACAGAGCAAGGTCGTGCCGTTCTATTTGTGAGGATGCTATGCTTGAGAATAAGGCTGCTAGCATATCTTTCCGCCTTTCCTCGGGGGAGATTAATCGGTATCTTGGGTCAGGATATGACACATCCGCCCTTATCATAAACTGGATCGCTTGGTTCAGGCTGTCGGCATCAAAGTAACCATTGATTGCATCTGCAATGTCCACATCTACTATGTCTTTGTTTGAAATAGTAGAATAACCAGCAGCACGGGACTGCGCACTGTTGAGCAACGACCGGATATCACCTCTACTGTTGTCTATGATCGATCTTTTGTCGTCTGATCCAAGTTTTACCCCTTCACTTTGCAGCACATAATCTAGAAGCAGTAGCAATAGCCTCGAAGGCACAGGATTAAGCTCTACTATTTTGCAGGCCTTGGCAAGCTTAGCTATTTTAAGTGACTTTTTATTCGCAGCCATTATCACCGGCACAGTTGGCTCTTTTATCAGATTGCTAAGAGTGTCAAGGCCTCCTGTGTCCTCCCTGCCCGAAATGCCATCTACCTCATCCAAGAACAGCATTATCTTTTTCCCAATCAGGTTGGTGGTATTTTGAAAAATTGGGGTTATTCTTGCCTGCAGGGCTTCCCTGTTGCGTATGTCGCTTGCATTCATTTCTACAAGATCATAATCAAGTTGCCTTGAGAGTGTGTGTACTAGAGTAGTCTTGCCCGTGCCTGGTGGGCCCAATAATAGAAGCGGCCTGCTACCACTTACCCAGCCTGCTAACCACTTTATTACAATAAGGCGGGCCTTCTCGTTACCCACCATTTCTTGCACTGTCTTTGGCCTGTGTTTTTCAGACCACATCATCATTATCATCTTCTTTTAACAGCTTCTTCTATCTTTTTGTAGAATTCACCAAAGGGCGCATGGCGTACAAGCTCGCTAAACCAATACTGATTGTAGTGACGTACAGTCAAGAAAAGAAATTCTAAAAAAGGCTTTATTTGAAAGTTGTCAGGCAGCATGTCAAGCGCAATTTTTGCTTCATCCAGATAGAGATCACTCTTTGCCATTGTAAGTTCAAAGCTGCGCTGGACATTACCCGTGTTGACAGCAAAGTAGAGTGGCCATGATGGAATCTTGACTTCCTTATTTCTTATGGCGTCTTCGATCTCATTACCACAGCCGACACACTCGCCAGCCTTGGCCATGCCAAGGTGAAAAATATCAGAAAGTGGGCGGCGATTGAGCGTCATGTTCCTGCCAGCAGTCCCCATCACTGCCCGGTATTTTTTATAACATTCAGTCATGTTTTCATCATTAATTGATGCCGGTTCCATCTTTAGCTTAACATCCACATGCTGGCCGATTCTGGCATCGTGAAAGCCCTCTTCAAAAGCCTTCAGAACTGCATCGCCTCCTCGTGCAATATTGGTGCGTGCTATTGCAAGTATGTACGGGTTCATGAATTTGTAATCGTCAAGATACTCCAGATCTTCGTCCTTGTCAACTATCCTGTCCATAGGTTCTGAAAGATCAATTGCAATTATGTGGCCGTCGATAACAGCTTTCCTATTTTCTTCAGAAACCTTATCACCAAAATATTCAGATGCACTGTCGTAAAGCGCGTTGAAAACCGGAAACGTCATCTTGACAAAATTAGAATCTAATATACGCCTGACTCTGTCTGCAAGAATGTCAGGGTTTGATAATCTCATCTTGATGTCTGTCACTCTACTATGCGAGAGGACAAGCTCTTGTGAATTGGTCTCTTCGGCAAATTTGCGTATTGTACCGGAAGGGTTACTGTCAGCAGTTACTGCTTTATGCAAGGACATGGTAAACCGCTGCACGAAGCCAGGAAATTCCTGCTCTGTCTTTTCCTTGTAGTGATTGAACTGCTTGTAGCCCTTACTTTTCAACATTCTCTCCTTGATTATGTCCTTGCCGGCATGTGTCCTCAGCAGAGCCTCCTTTGAAAAAATCAATTCATCCTTGCTACTCATTTCTCTGGCTTCTGCCACCTATTGTTATTTAATCATTCATAATCTATGAACGTACTTAGGGAAAATTTCTCTTAGTTAGACATCTTCCACTAAGCCTAACCTGTTTTGAATCAAGTTGCAGCAACCACTGATCTATTCATGCAAAAATAGCAGATTAGAGTTGTGCGCATTTCATAATCTGGAACAACATATTCTAGATTATTAACAAGTGCTCCTATCTATCATCAGGCTCGCTCTACATACAGTAAAAAGATATTACTTTCCGCAATAATGGAGCAACCATAAATTTCAGAAAAGGAAACTAGCAAAAAGACTTAGTTGACAAAACATTCTATAAAAAGAAGAAAAAAATTGTTTACTTACCTTGAAGCCATAGCGATTCTTTCTTGCTCATTCTTTTTCTTGATCGCGTGGCTTGCCATGTCATTATTGGCAGCCAAAATGATTTCCTTGGCGAGTGCCTCTTCTATGGTCTGCAGGCTGGAATACGTCGATTCTCTTACACCTTCTGCAATAAAGCGAAGTGCAAGGTCGACTCTGCGCAGCGGAGCTACATCAACCGATACATGATAGACGACGCCACCATATACTATGCGGGTTGTGTCCTCGTTTGGTGAAGAGTTCTCGATTGCTTTTACCAGTAGATCTACAGGGTTTTTACCAGTTTCAAGATATATAATTTCAAATGCTGTTTTGATTATGTTGAGCATTTTTGCCTTCTTGCCACCCATTCTGCCCGTGTTCTTTGCATACTTTTTGCCAAAGTGCATCATCTTGTTTGCCAGACGCTCAACAATATTGACCTCTGCTTTCTTCAAGCGCTGATGTTCGTGCCTACCAAACGTGACTGGAATGACTGCCGGCTTTAGATTAATGACAGATTTAAGACCAGGATCGTTTATTTCTATATTGCTCATGTCCCACCTGTGGAATAGTTGAATATTTACCTGCTCCTTACCGCTCATCTTCTCGGCTTCTCCTTTCTTCCATGCACAAGTTCATTCAATGAGACACCGTTGACTTTGAAGACCTGCCACCTGACGCCCGGAATATCGCCCATTGCTCCTCCCATTGAGCCTCCGATACCCCCAATAATTACCTCGTCGTGTTCGTCGACAAAGTTAAGAGCGCCGTCCTTTGGTAAGAAGGCGGTAACGGATTTGCCATTCTTTATCAGCTGAACCCTGACGCACTTGCGTACAGCAGAGTTAGGCTGCTTTGACTCAATGCCAACCTTTTCCAATACTATTCCTCTTGCCTGTGGTGCACCTTCTAGAGGATTTGCCTTCTTGTCAAGCATGAGCATTCTTCTCTTATAATATTTTTCTGCCCATCGAGCATGGCTCTTTTTTGCCTTAAGAACCCTGCCTGCGAATAGACCTAGTGGAGATTTACCCATTCATATTCACCCTTTATTATTTCCCTGCTCAGGGCCAACTATTAACACATTGGATATTTGGAAGTATCGCTTCGCAAGAAGTCTTGCTTTCTCTGCATTTCTACCTTCCCTTCCTACTACAGCTCCTTTCTTCCTAGGATCAACTGTCACAACTGCCTGCTTTGTCCCATCACCTCTTTCAGATATCCGAACATCATTTATCATATCAGCATTAAGCATATTACGGATGAACTCCGCAGGCTCATCAGAAAATTCGACAAGTTCTATCTTTCTTGCGACCATATTTTGCAGCTGCTTGATCGTAGAGCCACCTTTGCCAATGGCAAGCCCCATCTGACCTTTATTTACAACGAAAATAACTCGGTCCATTTTGTCGTCTACAATACAGTCTCTTGCTGTTGCGCTTGTGATGCTCTGGAAGAGAGATATGAGGCGCAACTCATCTGAAGTAAGCTTAATCTCAGTCATTTTCATTGCGTCCCTATCTGGAGGTATGGTGGAAAAGATGATGAAGACAGTAGCAACAACAAATCATTCTCACAACTCAATTTATGTCTCACATGTGTGCCTTTTTTGTATTACTTGTCCTTTTTTTCTGATACTATGGAGCTTATTTCGTCTGCTGTCGCGCTTTTGATTGCTATGGTAGTGATTCGGTAAGGCTTATTACAGAGCTTGCCGAGCTGCACAGAAGTTCCGGAATACTCATAGATTGTGACATTGGTAGATTTGGCCTGATCTTCTAGCTTTTTTCTGGATTTAGGGTCAATGGATTTGCTGATAATTATCAGTTTGGAGCCTTTAACTGACTGCAATACTTCCTTGATGCCATTCTTGTACTTGTCGGCGGCTATCGCATTCTTAATCACTTTTTCCAGTGTTCTCATTGTCCTTCACCTTCATATACAGGTCTACCATTCCAGTGCCCACAGGTACAGTAGCACCCACTATAACGTTTTCTGTCACTCCTCTCAATGTTTCAACCTGTCCTTCAAGTGATGCTTTGGCTATTGTTGGCACTGTAATTTCAAATGCAGCCCTTGCAAGAACTGACGTCTTAGTTCCAGCAATGCCATGTCTGCCTATCTGCTGCAGGTACCCCTTTGATGTCATAAGGTCAGCCACAAGCATGATGTGTCGTGTATCTACCTCAAGCCCCTGCTCTTCAAGCGTGTTTGTGATCTCTTTGACAAGAGCAGTTCTTGCGGCTTCAATGCCAAGCATCTGCCAGATCT
>DAIUEZ010000092.1:0-7380 GCA_036844865.1 Nitrososphaera sp.
TTGCAATTCAAAGGCCTTACCAGTCTTTGCCACCTGAATCCCTCCATCAGACAGTTGCTGAATTATATTTACAGACTCGCTTTCATCGTACTCTGCTGAGTAATTTGTAACAAGACTATTTGGAATCTCCGGGTTGAAGTCTGCCATGGCCTTAATGATACGCTTCTGTCCCTGATCGCTGCATTTAAGCTCAAAGCTAAGCAAAACTTTCTTTCTGCTTTCGGCCATATTGTGATGTGTTATACCAACCTAAAAAATTTTTCTATGTAAAATGCAAATAATAACTTAATGGGAACTCATGTAAGATTTTGCTTACAAATTGCCATTAAGTCGTCTTATGTTGCAAGAGCAACCTAGATAGTACTTAATGATAATGATACAAGCAAAAGGCAGGGATATTCTCGTTGTGAATGTGATGGATATATACCTTTTTTACTGAGTCGGCTTTACTAAAGATAATAAATAATATAGTACTACTCTACATAAATGTTAGTAGATAACGATTACATTTAGGGTGGTATTCTTATCTACCATAATGCGCGTATCTGGGTACTATGTGTGAGTGGACGCACGAAGAAATAAAAGAAAAGGAGACGGTCAGCGCAAAAGCTAAGGCAAAAGACATCGAGGCTTTTGAAAAGAAAGAAGAGAGACCACTGACTGCAATTAGCTAAGACAAAAAGCATAGACACAAAAATAGTTTACTAATCTTCTTTTTTCTTTATATCCATGATAGAAATTATCACAGACTAGACAATCTATTTCTACATAGAAATAATTAGCGCAACTTTCTTAACTTAATATTATAGGCAAGACTGAACCTATGAGCTTCGTCTCGGGCATGCTGCAGCAGTTTGAGGCCCGCATTACTCTTCGGTAGCGTAACTGGGTCTTTAGAACCCACCACATAGATCTCTTCATTTTCCTTTGCAAGACTAACGCATGGGACATCTGAGATGCCCAAGCTTCGAAGTGACATGACAGCAGCCCCAAGCTGACCGCGCCCACCGTCTATCAGTATAAGATCGGGAATCTTTTCGCCTGCAGACGAATAGCGCCGACGAACAAGCTCCCCTATCATTGCAAAGTCGTTCTGTCCTACTACTGTTGTGATGTTGAATCTCCTGTAGTAGCTCTTGCTAGGTTTGCCGTTGATAAATCGAACACATGAGCCAACAGCAATTGAGATCCCAAGATTTGATACGTCAAAGCAATCAATGACTTCAGGCATGGAAGTAAGCTTTAAGGCGTTTTTAAGCTCTACCACTGCTGGATCATACCCCCTTTCAATGTACATTGAAAGGTTACGCATGATGAGGTCCATCAGCTGCCGCTTATCCTTTGTTAGTGTCTTTTCAACATTAAAGATGCTTACCTTGTGGCCTGATATTTTTTCAAGTGACATCTCTAACACCTGCTTGTCCTCAAGGTCTTCATTGACATAGACGAACCTTGGGATTATTGGTACTGAAGAGTAATATTGTAAAAGAAATGAGGAAAGCGAGTTATCGCCTACTAGATCAAATTCGAACTTTTTTCGATCGCTTATGACACCACGTGTCCTACGGAGTGTCATTACATGGGCGACACCCTTTTTGGTATCCTTTAAAATACTAACATACTCTTCATCATGGTTGCGGTTAACAGCCTTTTCCATCTTTTGCTTAATGCGTAAATTATTCAGCCTATACAGAGTATCGCGGATCTCTTTTGCCCTTTCATAGTCGCCAAGTTCGGATGCACGCTTCATCTCTGCATGCATTTCATCAGCAAACCTGTCAATACTGCGCTTACCTTCAAGGATGTCTTGCAATGCTATTATATTCAACATATATTGCTCCCGCATTACATTAGCTATGCATGGCGCATCGCAATTCTTGATGAAGTACTGCAGGCAGGGTGTCTTGGGCAGTCTATTACACACTCTTACCTTGAATAATTTTCGCAAGAGTCCAACTGTTAAGTATTTAGAACTGCCCCGCACAAAAGGACCATAGATTCTACCTTTTGGTCCTGTGAATTCTCCTGCCCTATTTCGTCTCGCAACAAGGAGACGAGGAAATGCCTCGTCTGTTATTTTTAGATAAGTGTAGCGTTGTTGATCCTTCAACTCAATGTTGAAGACTGGTCTATAACGCTTGATGAGATTGGACTCGAGGAGGAATGCCTCAATCTCATTGTCAGTAACAACAAAATCT
This sequence comes from Nitrososphaera sp., assembly GCA_036844865.1. Classification (GTDB taxonomy): domain Archaea; phylum Thermoproteota; class Nitrososphaeria; order Nitrososphaerales; family Nitrososphaeraceae; genus Nitrososphaera. Next base: position 2,199 of record DAIUEZ010000092.1, read on the forward strand.
ATGTCTGCTATCCTTTCAACTAGCCTGCTGGTCTTCCACCCTAACTGTGGGTCGTGCCTACTGAAATAAGAGATGATACGTTTTCTCAGGTTCTTGGCTTTGCCTATGTAGATTATCACACCTTCGCTATTCTTCATTAGATATACACCTGGTTCTTCTGGAATGCGCTTTTCTCTTAAAATCGTAGTAGTAGTGAAAGTCATTGATTGGCCCTCTGCACTATCATACTATCGATTGACAACTTTGGCTTCAGATACTTGCCAGTATAACTGCTCATGTTTTCGCTTACCTCCTCTGGGGTACCGGCTACAACAATTCGCCCGCCTGCTGCGCCACCCTCCGGTCCAAGGTCTACTATCCAGTCTGCCGATGTAATGACATCAAGGTTGTGCTCAATGATTATGACTGTGTTGCCAAGGTCAACCAGTCTTTTGAGCACATTTAGCAGCTTGCTTACGTCTGCAAAGTGGAGACCTGTGGTGGGCTCGTCTAAAATATAGACCGTCTTGCCAGTATCGCGCTTTGACAGCTCTGCAGCAAGCTTGATCCTCTGAGCCTCACCTCCTGAGAGTGTAGTTGCAGGCTGACCCAGCCTCAGGTAGCCAAGACCCACATCGCTTAGCGTTTGGAGTTTTTTGGTAATACTCGGTATAGCGTAGAAGAATTTTAGTGCTTCTTCGACAGTCATATCAAGCACATCTGAAATAGTTTTGCCTCTATACTTAATTGCAAGCGTTTCAGAATTATAGCGTCTACCTTTGCATTCATCGCATGTGACGTAGATATCCGGCAAGAATTGCATCTCTATCTTTTTTGAGCCACCACCTTCACATGAGCCACACCTTCCATCTGAGACATTAAATGAGAATCTGCCAGCTTTATATCCCATTTCTCTTGCCTGAGACGTCTTGGCGAATAACTCCCGTATGGGCGTAAAGGCATTGACATAAGTGGCAGCATTTGATCTCGGAGTTCTGCCAATTGGAGATTGATCGATGCCTATTACCTTGTCTATATGCTCAAGGCCTGATATCCTATCATGCCTGCCTGCTCTTTCCTTTGCACCGTAAAAGTGTGTGGCAAGTGCCCTGAACAATATATCGTTTATGAGTGTAGACTTGCCTGAGCCTGAAACACCGGTAACAGCTGTCATGCATCCCAGAGGAAAGCTAACATCAATGGACTTTAGATTATTCTCGGATGCATTGTGAACAGTTAGCCACTTGCTTGGCTTTCTCCGTTCATGCCTATGGACAACAACCACCTGATCGCCCCTGAGAAAAGCGCCTGTAATGGAGCTAGGATTATTCACAATGTCTTCAAGCGGCCCGCTCGCGACAATAGCTCCTCCGTGCCTACCAGCACCTTGGCCTATATCTATTATCCAGTCAGAGCTTCGTATAACTTCCTCGTCATGTTCTACAACAATGAGAGTGTTGTCTAAGTCTCTAAGTTTTTTGAGAGTATCTATTAGACGCATATTGTCGCGCTGGTGCAAGCCGATCGTTGGCTCATCCAATACATAGAGTACACCTGTTAGGTTTGATCCGATCTGTGTCGCAAGCCTGATTCTTTGCGACTCGCCCCCTGAAAGTGTAGCAGTCATTCTATTGAGAGTAAGATAGTTGAGCCCCACATTTAGTAAAAAGTCGAGTCTTGACATAATTTCCTTCAGTATAGTCCTTGCGATATAGCGCTCAGTTTCTGTGAGCTCTAGAGTTTGGAAGAAGCGATAGCATTCATCTATTGACATGTCACATACATCCATTATCGATCTGTTATGTATCTTGACTGCCAAAGCTTCGTCTCGTAGACGCCTGCCATTGCACAACTCACAAGGGCGTTCCCTCATGAATTGCATTAGGTCTTCGCGCTTTGACTCAGATTCGGTTTCACGGTAAATGCGGTCGAGATTTGGTATGACCCCTTCAAATGATCCACGGTATTCCCATCGGCTATCAGAATAGCGTGACTGGTACTTGTAGTGGATGCTCTCGTCGCTGCCATAGAGTATTACCTTAACCTGCTCTGGCTTCATCTTGGCTATGGGTGTCGCAAGGTCAAAACCAAACCTTCTGCCTACGTCGCGCAACATAGCAGATCGAAATGTTGCAAAGTGCCCAGTCCAGGGCCGTATTGCCCCTTCTATTATGCTCTTTGACTTGTCTGGTATTATCAAATCTGGATCAAATTCAATTTTGATGCCAAGTCCGTTGCATTCTCTGCATGCTCCAAATGGCGAGTTGAATGAAAAGGTTCGGGGCTCCAAGTCTCCAAGCGAAATACCGCAGTGAGGACAGGCATTCCTCTGAGAATACATAGTGTCCTTGTTGTCAATTGAAACTACAACGACTCCTCCGCCTACCTTCAGTGCAGATTGTATTGAATCAAAGAGCCTGCTTTTTTCTTCTGGAGAGGGTTTGAGTCTGTCTACGACCACTTCAATCGTGTGCTTCTTTTGCCTGTCGAGCCTTGGATAATTGGATTTTTCTTCCTCTTTCTCTTCTTCCTCCTCCTCAAGCCTCGTTATCTCTCCATCCAGCCTAATACGAGAGAAGCCATCTTGCTTAAGCTGATCGAATAATTTTTCATATGTTCCCTTCTTTGCCTGTACAACTGGGCCCATGATCATAACATTTTTACCTTCTGCTGTTTTCATTATAGTTTCTGTGATCGAGTCAGCTGACTGACTGGCTATTTTTCTGCTACACTTAGGACAATGAGGTACGCCTATTCTTGCAAACAGGAGACGTAGGTAGTCGTAAATCTCTGTTACCGTGCCAACAGTCGAGCGTGGATTCTTGCTTGTTGTCTTTTGCTGTATAGATATCGCTGGTGACAAACCATCGATAGAATCAACATCAGGCTTGTCCATCAATTCCAAAAATTGTCTTGCATAGGCCGATAGTGATTCCACATAACGTCTCTGACCTTCTGCATATATTGTATCAAATGCTAGAGTCGATTTCCCAGAGCCCGAAAGGCCAGTGATGACTACCAACTTGTTCTTTGGTATTTCGACATTGATATTCTTGAGATTGTGTTGCCTTGCTCCTTTGATTACTATCTTGTTGTGCATTATGACACCTTCGAAAATGCCGGCTCACCAAGAGCCTTTCTTATCTTGTCCAGCTTTTCGCGAAACATTATGGCCTTTTCAAACTCTAGCTCTTCTGCAAACCTCTTCATAGTGGCTTCTGTCTCTACAGCGAGTTTGAATAGGTCCTCTTTTGCCATAGACTTTGTCTCTACTTGAACATAGTCAATTTCCTTAATACTTTCCGATATTGGCTTAATTATTGTCTTTGGAGTTATCTTGTATCTCTTGTTATATTCCAGTTGCTTTTTGCGTCTGCGTTCTGTTTCTTCGATAGCTTGCTTCATTGACTGGGTAATATGATCAGAATACATTATGACAGTACCGTCAAGGTTTCTTGCTGCTCTACCAAAGGTCTGAATGAGACTGGTTGTATTGCGCAAGAATCCCTCTTTGTCTGCATCAAGAATTGCAACAAGGGAAACTTCCGGGATGTCAAGGCCTTCCCTTAGCAGATTGATGCCTACTAGCGAATCAAACTCGCCAAGACGCAACTGCCTTATGAGTTCTGTACGCTCAAGGCCTTCAATCTCCGAATGGAGATAGCGCACTCGCACCTTGTTTTTGGCAAGAAATTCTGCCAAGTCTTCTGCCATCCTCTTTGTCATTGTCGTGACAAGCGTCCGCTGATTCCTCTCTGCTCTGTTCTTTATCTCTTTTATCAAATCTTCCATCTGGTTTTTAGTGGGCCGGATCTCAACCTTGGGGTCTACAAGCCCTGTAGGGCGGACCAGCTGCTCGATGACCTGCAAGCTACTCTTTAATTCGTAGGGACCAGGGGTAGCTGATACAAAGATCACATTTTTCAGGTAGTTCTCAAACTCTTCAAACTTGAGTGGACGGTTGTCGTACGCACTTGGCAGACGAAAACCATAGTCAATTAACATTTTCTTGCGTGTATAGTCTCCATTATACATGCCATGCAACTGCGGTAATGTAACATGCGACTCGTCAATTACTAACAAAAAGTCCTCGCCAAAAAAGTCAAGCAAGCAATAAGGGGGCTGTCCTGGAGCCCTGCCGTCTAAGTGACGTGAGTAATTCTCAATTCCCGAGCAATAGCCAAACTCCTCTATCATCTCAAGATCGTATTTTGTGCGCTGTATAAGCCTCTGCCTTTCAAGTTCTGAGGGCAGATTTGGAAGCCAGTTCTCCAACTCGCGCTTGATTGAGGTAATAGCTCTGCCACGAGAATTGTCGTCAGTAATGTAGTGCTTGGCTGGAAATATCTTGACTGCATTTACGTCGCGCAATTTTTTCATAGTGACATGGTCATGTATGCTTATGTGCTCAATCTCGTCACCAAACATCGAGATCCGGATAATGTCATCGGAATATCCAGGAATGATATCAATGGTGTCACCTTTGACCCGGAGGTTGCCGGGTACAAGTGATAAATCATTGCGCTCATAACGCGCTTCAATAAAGTTGTGAATTAGCAATTTGCGGTCGATTGTCATTCCTCTTGCTACTGGAATTGCGTTTTTCTCCCATTCTTTTGGCGAGCCAAGTGAATATATGCATGATACCGTAGACACAATTATTGTGGGCTCGCCAGACATCAACATCGCAGTCGCTTCTAACCTCATCTTCTCTATCTTTTCATTTACCTCAGTATCCTTTTCAATATAGGTGTCTGTCTGAGGAATGTAACTTTCAGGCTGGTAATAGTCATAAAAGCTTACGAAATAGCCGACATTATTTTTTGGAAAGAACTCTTTGAATTCGGCATATAGCTGCGCTGCAAGGGTCTTGTTATGAGAAATCACAAGCGTATTCTTGTTTGTGCTTGCAATGACATTTGCAATTGTAAAAGTCTTGCCACTTCCAGTCACGCCTAGGAGAGTCTGACGTCCTCCATTGCGCACGCCCCTAACAAGTTGCTCTATCGCTTCAGGCTGGTCTCCGCTAGGAGGAAAGGCATCTTTTGCCAGAGTAAAGGCAGTAGAGCTGGTAAGCAAAGTGCTAGAACACCTATTTTTCTTAACGGGCTTATATGGCTAATCCCTCTCATTCATTTATTCTGATTAATTGTATAAGCTTCGTCTCTTCATGATGTCTGGCTGTATGCCTGCTCATTTGTAT
>DAIUEZ010000093.1:0-6158 GCA_036844865.1 Nitrososphaera sp.
CATGAACTATCCAGCAGAGGTAAAGTTAGCATTAATGCAATTAAGCAAATATACTAATACCATAAAAAAAGAAGAAGAAGAACTAGCTGTGTAGCGGTGTCACAGAAACTAGTCTGATTATCCAAAGAGGGGATTTGGTGATTCTAGCTCACCAGGTCCTTGTGTCTCAGGCGGACTCTCTGGTTGTGGTTGTGTTTCAGTCGGAGTCTCTCCTCGTACGACAACTTGACCAGTCATCCATGGATGAATTGCACAGAAGTATGGATATGTTCCAGGCTCTTCAAAGGTTACTGTAAAGGAGCTAACTGGCGGAAATGGTGGGCCCAATTGTTGTTCTGCTGTCGCACCTTCTGTGGGCGGAAACACTCCTTCCTCATCTGGCACTGTAAGCACATCGGTTGTGGTACCAGTGGCATTTGCAGCTGTTGCATTAGTCGTAGAAGCTTCCCCTGTTGTGCCTATTTCAGTGCTGTTCGCTTGGGCTCCACCTCCAGGTGCCATAGGGGGAAGAATAATACCAGAATTTAGAGCCTTGACATTACTATTGAGGGACGCCTGTATGTCCGATCCTTCAAGGTAGGTTGTCTGATTGTTCGCGTCAAGTACAGCAGGATACCATGCGTGTTTGTTCAGTGCTACAATTGCTTCTCCACCTCCGGGGGCCTGTATGACGAGGGGCTCCCCTAAGTTAAAGGGCTGTAATAGCTCAAGTTCTGTTAGGACGCCACTAGGGGCAGCAAACGGCAATATTATGTCAGATACAATGCTCGGGTCTTGGACGAAGGTTACTGTATGGATATCTGACATTTCAGCTGGGTTAAACCAAGTTACGCTTTCTCCTGCATTGATTTCAACTGACTGCGGGGTGAATGTATAGTGTTGAATAGTCGCGTTACTACCTTCAGCAATGGATACTCTTACACTTCCTTCTGGTGATGATGTCTCTGTTTGGTCTGTTGTGTCCGTCAATTCGGTTGTGCTGGTAGGGGTTGCGAAACTAGCTGGACCACTTAAAACTAAAAGGGTCGCGGCTAGGATCCCAACATAGTATAAATTCGATTTCATCAAAATGTATGATAAGATTTCGCATTTAAGAGGTTCTTTAATGAATTCATCAAGTTCCTCCATAAAGCCAAGTAATCCACTTTCAATGAAATACAAGCAGTATTTATTGAGGCTTAATTTTTTTCTCCGCTATCGCAGAAGCATATCATACTGAAGAATCATTTAACCATTTGTCCCAATTAGGGAGAAAATGCGATAAACTTTTCATGTACAGTATAGACAGAATATGGAGAATTGTGAAGATATTAAAAGAGCTGCTACCAAGGGGAGTTGAACTATCGTTGCAACAGAGTGGTTAGTTTGATATCTATCAATTCAGCTACTGAATTTTTACATCGTAAAGTTGTTGATAGTGTGGTTTATCCGCTATTTGTGCATCATGTGCTTCTGGTCTTGGACATACTCTTAGTGCTAAGATTTAAGTGACTTCATCGTCTTACAAAAAAGGGGATGAAGTGAGTTTGCTGCTCCAGGCTGAGCAAAAAGCGATGAAGATCTCGCGACGAACTGACCCTAGTTTTATTATTATTTCTTCATGAACTGTGTTATGCTTTTAGTCTGAATAAGTTTACATTGTATTGCATTGTTTCAACTCGGTTTATGACCAATTGTTGCCACTCTTGCAAAATTTACTTTTATATGATCTTTTTGTCTTGTATCTTTTACCGCCCAAGAAGAATGATTTCTATAACAGAAATACGCTTTATATCAAAGGCATAGTTAGCTGTTGCTGCTGAGAACAAGAGTTCGTGCATAAAACAATTATTAATGCAATTGTCCTCTGTACAGCAGCTCTAAAAATGGAGATAGTTTATGATTATCCACTTTATCGTCCTCCATCAGAGGCAGAATCTATGATATTTCAGGTGACACTTGGTTGCTCTTTCAACAAGTGCTCATTTTGTAATATGTACCGTACTAAAGAATACGCGGAACGGCCATGGGAAGAAATCAAATCAGAGATCGACATGATGGCCAAGTTCTACCCTGATACCCGCAGGATCTTTCTGGCAGACGGTGATGCGCTCAATCTTCAAAAGGATAGTATGGTGAAGATTCTAAAGTACCTCTATGCAAGTTTTCCAGTACTTGAAAGGATCTCATGTTATGCTATGCCAAAGAACATTCTCCAAAAGAAGGATGATGAGCTAAGGGAAATAAGAGCTGCGGGACTTCATATGATGTACGTGGGAATCGAAAGCGGAAATGACATCGTCCTTAAGAAGGTTACGAAAGGTGCAACCTATCAAACAATCCTTCAAGCATGCCAAAAGGTCAAGCATCACGGTTACATCCTGTCCTGCATGATAATCCTTGGACTGGGAGGCAAGACATATACGAGGCAGCATATCGCAGACACCTCTCGCATCCTCAGCGAAACTTCTCCTGACTACGTCGGCGCACTGACGCTTTACCTAGAGGAGGGCATATACGACGAATTTATGAAAAAATTTGGTGAGCCCTTTTTGCCCCTCGATGATTTGGATGTTTTGGATGAGCTTGAAAGACTCATCGCTAACTTCACACCCAGTCGACAAGTGATCTTTCGAGCAAATCATGCTTCAAATGTCTATTCTATAGGTGGTACAATACCTGAAGATAGCGAAAAGATCCTTGCTTTGATTAAGAATTTGAAGTCACGCCCTGATATGCTCAAGCCTAAATTCCTCAGGCGTTTCTAGGCACTTCGATAGAGGAGGATCAATTTTCTTGTTCTTTTGGTTGTCTTGATGTATTGTCTGTTTAGCTAGATTATAATTATTATCCTCATCCTTAACTACTACTTCGGAATTTTTTCAGTAATTTTGCTTGACGTCATTTATCTTCTTGCTTCTCTTAGATCATTTGAAGAACATTTTTCAAAGTCTTCAATAAGCGCTTCTTGTGTCGTCTATATGTACATCTAACCAGACTGAGACATGAACATGACATCCTTTTCTTGCCCATCTGATGATGCAGCAAGCCATGGGTTTTTCTTTAGAGATTCTCTATGCACTTCAAGTCTCACTCTCTTTATTGACAGAGATATGTGAGGCCTTTTGAAATTCTTCTTTCTGTCGAAAATTTGAAATAAACTCAACAGCTAGAAATATTACTACTATTAGTGCTAGTGTTATACGACCACCTTTAGCATTCGCGCAGCATTAGAACCCCTACAAGAATTTTTTGCAGTTGATTAAATGCTACTGCAGACCATATCGATACGTATGTACCTAGCGGCGATAGAATTATTAGCCTGACAGGATATTTTGGCTTTATGTACCGCGGGGAACTAGAGGTTCAGGCCAAAAGGAAGGCACTGGCCGTTTTGCAGGATGAAATCACAAAAATCTTGAACTCTTCTAGGGATTTATCAACGCTGACAACATCACTCATCAAAGGCGACGAGATGAACATTCACCAGTATCTTGAACGTATGACAAAAACTGAGGAAGAAGTCGAGAATCTCTGCAGGAACATAACTCGTGAGGTTGCAGAGATAGGCAGCCTGATGGCGAACAGGGAAGATATCTTAAGAACTGCATATATCATAGACGATATTGCCGGTTACATCAGCGGCGTTGCCTTTAGGCTTGCAAATATAAAACCGATTACTTTAAAAAAGGCTTCATTTGATGGCGACCTAAACCAACTCGTGGGTATGGTTGTAGACACTATTTTCAAGTTAAATGAAATGGGCCGGGCGCTATCAATCAATCCTGCAAACGCAATTGACATTGCGCAAGACGTTCAAACTCTTGAGCGCCAAGTTGACACAAAACACAGAGCTATTATCGTCAAGGCGCTCAACGAAATTTCAAGTACTAAGGACCTGTTACTGCTTAAAGATGCAGTTGAAGGCATCGAGGGTATGGTGGACAAATGTCAGGAAGCGTCTGACTCCTTCACAATTCTTGCCCTGAGCATGTAAAAGAAATGATAAGCGGCAGGCTAGTTGAAAACCGGATAGTAATCTGGGACGTTTCGCACTCAAGGTCACTTTTTGGCAATGGCTATTATGGCAAACCGCTTGGAATCCCAAAGCCAAAAGGTTCAGAATTTGACGCTCCATTGGTGCTTGACTTAATAGAAGGATGTTACCTTGTCGAAAAGAATAAGTTGCAAGTGTTTGATATTGACGGCAAAGGCGTTCCTTTTGCCAAAATAAAGAGGATATGCAAAGAACAGTACGCAGACTTTGATGCTAACTACCTCGTTTACCATGACCTGCGTGAAAAAGGCTATATTGTTACACCGGGGATCAAATTCGGATGCGACTTTGCAGTCTATGAACAGGGACCCGGAATAGACCACGCACCCTATTTAGTGCAGGTCTTTAGGACGACAGATGACCTTGCCGCAACTGGCATAGTTCTGGCTGGCAGGCTCGCAACTACTGTAAAAAAGCAATTCATCTTAGCAATTCCAAAAGTAAAACAAAAAAAAGTAGATTTCGTCGGATTTGATTGGTGGCGTGCCTAGTTATTAGTGAGCGTCAGATCTTGTTGTTCTTGCTGCTGTTTTTCTGTCTTCCCGTTTTGAGCGGGCAGATCAAATTTCACAAAGTTCTCTCCTGAGATAGTAAGTAAGGCACTATACTTTTCGGAGCCTTGGTCAAGCCACCCCTTGTATCGGATCGAGTTCTTCACAATATCAGTGATACTGGGCTTCTTTTCATTTACTTCGTCATAGCATGACAAGATTTCGCCAAACTTGACCTCCTGCTGATTATTGAACTTTGTCAGATAGTAAACAAATACCGCTGTTTTTTCGTAGTGGTTAGCTGGCTTTTTCTCTGCGTAGAATTCACGGAGGCCAATCTTGCTATCATTAGCCTTCAGGTCTACAGGTATTGGGTGTATTATTATTGCAGGCCTGGCAGAATGCTTAACAGTGGCACTGCTGTTTGACCTCTGAGGGTGCGGAAGAGACGATTGTTCAATCACAGCTGAAGATGTCTCCTGTTGTTGACGTAGTTCCGCAGGAAGTGCGGCTTGGGCAGACTCAGTTTTCAGTTGGAGGCTTTGCTCTACGCCGTGGGTTATCGCTTCCTTTACAGCCATCTTGAAGATTTCTTCAAATTTCTCAAGATGCTTATCGACAAAGCTCTCTTTACCTTCAAGTTCAACCATTCCCTCCCTCACGTTTATCGTGAATCTGGCTTCTGAATTTGTCAAGTCGGTGTACAACATTTGGAAGTTTTTAATTAAGCTGCTGGTGCAGTGAGCCAGACTAGCAGCAAAAGACATTTGACAGGAATGCCAATTAGAGCATAAAGTGTTCTCTTAAATATGCGCGGCATGTAGTAGCATAGATTATACTATGTTCGTAGTCAAGAGGCTTGGCAGAAACGGATTATGGAGCGCGGTCAGCCTTATAGACAAGAATGGCTCATTCAGAGGTGAGGCCAAGTTTGAGACCCGCAAAGAAGCCGAAGAGTATTTGGAAGATTATCTCAAGAGGATGAAAGACCGGCTAGTTATAAATCCAGAAGGGACAGGGCAGCTTAAGATATTTAAAGAAAAAAGGTAGTCCAGCACAACTGGACAAACCCCCACGAACATTTTAGATGGCTGAAAACTCAATTTCCCTTAATTATATCAAATTTCGACATGAGTCCACAGCGCCTAAGCACGTTCAAAATAATATTAATACAGGAATGTAAATCTCGGATATTTTCTAGCGATCGTGTATTGCAAGCATGTAGACAATAAAGAATTATTTATCAGCAAATTGCTTCACCCCTATCATCAAGCGGGGCCACCAGCCTATCGACATAAGCTCATCTTCTAGTAAAATAGAACATTATGTATCTTTTATAAGACTTTCATATAACTCATCCATTCAAACCAAAAAAGCTTTATGTTAGATATGCTCTAATATCATAACGTGAGTTAAGGGGCATGTTTGTTTGCCAGACCTGTAAGGGAACGGCATTGATATTAGCAGTTGAAAGTGACGGTAGACTATGTTTTGAGGAATGCCCAGACTGTAACGCTCATCCTGAGTCCCAGGTGCCAATTCTTGAAGATAATTAAATCAGTATAACCCTTCGTCAAGCACGAGAGCTTTTATGTCAGCCTATGATAGCCCTTTATGCCGAAGGAATGCCT
>DAIUEZ010000093.1:6168-7261 GCA_036844865.1 Nitrososphaera sp.
AGACTGTAACGCTCATCCTGAGTCCCAGGTGCCAATTCTTGAAGATAATTAAATGAGTATAGGTCCTTCGTGAAGCATAAGAGCTTGCTCTGTGAGCCTATAATAGCCCTTTATGCAGAAGGAGTATCTTCAACTCGAGCCATTCGTAAAACTCGCTAAAAGATCATAAAAAGCCCAATCCGTTGCATAAGTAATTTCTCGTTGCTGCTTCAAAACTACACCAATATAGAATGTAGAGTAAAAGGGAAAGATGTAATATAAAATACAATTTAACTTGATCTGCCAAGAGGATAAAAATTCAATCTTGGGTTAGGAAATCGATAGAAGGATCAAGATAAATCATCAGCATGGTTTTGTGATATTTACTATTCAAGTAATTGTTTTTCGTATCTATCATATCAAATATTGACAGGTGCCTTATGGCTTTCGCTACGATGCTTCTGTAAGTCCTCAGGCTTATCAAACTTCGCGGCACACATGTCACAACTATAGAAGCTAGAAGTAGTGCCTTCCTCGCCCGGTTTTGAAACTGCCTGATGTTGTTTGGCCACAGGTGGAGAAGATATACCTGTCTTGTTAGATTCTTCTGCTGGCTCAACAGGCTCAAAGTGTACTACTTGCTTTTCTAGCGGAAGCTTTGGCTCAGACTCTTTGCTTCCATGCATAAATTGTGAGTTCGGCTTGCCTTCTACAAACTCATAACCGTGCTTTAGTGTCTTTTCACTCATGTTGAGCCTAATAGGTTCACTGTTCGCTGAGCCATTCTTTCGGGGTAAGATTGCACTTACAGGAACACGGATCTCTTCATCTTTTAGCAGTCCCTTTTTGTAGACTATGAAATAACCGTCATTGTCTATCCTTTTTACCTTGCCAATCGTCTTTCCATCAGAGGTAATAACTTCAGTGTCTTCGTCAAGCGACATAGGCATAGCTCCTCAACTAATCTGTGTAATTATTGGTCTTAACTGTTGACAGGATCGTTTTTTACCTCATGTGTAGAGGAAGAAAGAAAGAAAAGAAGCCATTCCTGTACACAGATGCATATCGTGATTCAACTCTTGTTATTTGGGATGATACTAACGCTGACGACACG
>DAIUEZ010000094.1:0-7106 GCA_036844865.1 Nitrososphaera sp.
ACCCTTTTCTTTTCCTGACATTTAGAAACCAAGCCTTAGCCTGCCAGCTTGGAAAACCTCCTTGTTTTGCTAGCTCCATCATTGCTTCAGCGTCATATCTTTTGAATCGTGCAGAGATGGTCTTTATTTTCCTGCTATATTCATCATAGGTTCTTTGCTCCTGCTCTGTCAGGTTCACTTTTAGTGGATTGATAATTGGATTTGCCAAGCGTCCATCTGTGACTGCATCTTTGATAAGGTATCTTCTAGCTGGTGGAATGATTGCCATGATTGTTTGGTTCTTCGGATCATCTTCATCAATAGTTGCTGTTAGCCCCAAAAGTGCCTTATTGCTATTGCTATTCGAGATGATATCAAATATTCTGCTAAATGATCGGGCTGTTGTACTTACAAGGTGGACCTCGTCAAGAATTATCATATCTGCTCTTTTTACAACTTCCAAGTTGGATACGGCACTCTGATAGGTGCTGATTGTTATCTCCTGAATATCCTTTTGCTCCCCAAAATATCTGCCTATTTTCTCCGATTGTATACCATATCTGACAAGCCGCCTATAGTTTTGCTCGACTAGAACAATTCGCGGCACCAGCATTAGGATATTAAACCTCTTAGTATGTTTCATCTCAGCTGCCTTTCTGGCACATTCAAATGCAATCTCTGTTTTACCTGTACCACTGCCGTAAATGATTGACCCCCTGCATCGATTCACTAGCCAAGCCTCCACTGCCTTTACTTGGTCAAACTTTAATTCAAAGGGGAACCTGAGGTTTAAAATTGCAGGATGGCTATTATCATTTTCCAGCTCATCTACAATTTCATGATTTGCAGTAGTAGTATTTGGTTTCTTGCCTATGGTATCATTGGTAGAAAGTAAATCTAGCGCAGAGACAACCAAGATGTTTTGCTTTTGCTTGCATCCTTTTATGGTCATGGAAGCAACCCTTGAACATTAGTGATATATTAGTAAAGAAGGACCCTAAGGGGAGGGACTGCCAAACTTAGCACTTATTTATCATAGATGTCAGCATTTTCCTAGACTCTAGCGCACTATTCCTTGTACTGTCCTCTATTACGACAGTATTTGTCAATTTTCTTTCGATGATGTCCAATATACAATTTTCAAAAATTACCTTACCCTTGCCTAATGTTCTATGATCATCTATTATGCCGTTTGTATCAACCGCGTGGAAGTGGATTGGCTCAAATATCGCAGATAGATCCGTATTTTGTCCAGTTCTTATTAGCTTATGTGCTGTATCAATGCCTCGAATCACATTAACGAAATTGCCTTTTCCATATGAAATATTGTCATAATCAATAGCATCTGAGTAATGTTCTTCAAATACAATTTCAATGGGTTTGCCATCAACTTTCTTGTCTGCAGCATATTTTGCAATTTCTGCAAGCGATCGCATAAAGCATTCCTCTATCTTTTCTTTTCTCATTTGCCGGTAAGCCTTTAGGGCAGGAGCCAAAATTCCATAGACTTGTATTACCCTACATCCTAGAAAGTATCCCATTTTATTAGCGCGTTCTGTTTTGGGATTAAAGAAAGCAGGCATGTCACTGAAGCTATGCAAAACCATTCTTAAAATTCCGGCAGCTTCCATATAGTCAAGTGTTTTCCATGTGTATTCTACTGCCCTTTTTCTTTCTGCGCGGTTTTCTGAATCTATGCTTGGCCGAAAAAGCGTCCTGTGAAGGGAATTAATCATGTGCTTCTCTGCACTGTATTCACGCATAAGTTTCAGGCAATTAGGCTTGACTTGTACCAGACAATGAAGATGGTCTTCGTTGAGCTCTATTCCAGAAAATCCGTCTTCATGCGCCAGTTGAATGGCTTGCAGCGCATTTGCAACAGTTACATATGGAGCGACTGAAGTGACAACCTTAGGACGTTGCTGCTTCATATCTTTTTGCTGCTCAACCAGTCCTCACAGATAGATAAGAGAAAAATGGGAACATATACACAGAGTATAACACACTAGCTCGAATAAAGGTATTTATAAATAATTCTATAAAAACCTAATCTGAAAGATGTCAAGACATTGGGCTAGTGAAAAAATTGAGCTAGTCGCTCCATTCTAGTAAGGCCTTGCGGTTATTAAGAATGAAAATTCATTTGAATCCAAACACAAAATTACTCATCTAACTTTATAACACAGACTCTATTTTGTCTGTCGTAACAGACTATATATACATCACGTAACAGGATAACACATTATTTTATCTATTAGTTAGAAAGTAACAAGATTGCATATATATTAACAACAGCAGATATCTGTCAGCTGTGTGTTTTGATATGGTGTAGATTAGCCATATTTTTCTTTCATCGATTTCATATTTTTCTAATTCTTTGGTCTCTTGTATTGTTGATCCCCCCCATCATTCATTGGGGAAAAAAGTTCAACATGATCTATTTTTGCTGATTGGGTCTCATAGCTATGTTAGTCTTACAGTATCCAGTATTTTTGTTAAAAGAAAAAATATATCAATGTAACAAAAATCAAAACAGTATATGTATCTTAAGAATCACTTAATCTATTTATTGTCATCGTCAGAGATTAAATTATTAATTTTTTCGCCTAACTTATTTTGAATAGTTTTCATTGTGGAGTTCATCTTGTTTCTATATAATGTCAAACCAATTCTTTTGGCATAAGGCTGTCCTTTAGCAAATGATTCGGCCATATTTTGCACAAATTCTGGTTCTATTTTAGGCGGCATTGGAGGCTCAAAAGGATCAACATATGCTTCTATAATAGTAGGCTTTCTCGTTTTATTATCGTTTATGGCCTTTTTCATGGTTGGCTTTATATCGTCAGGCTCCTTTATCGTATAACCTATCCCGCCACAGGCTTCAGCAATTTTGGCAAAATCTATTGGACTAAATTCAACACCATATTCTGGATTTCCAAGAAACACCATTTGTTCCCATCTAATCATACCAAGTGTATTATTTTTCAGAATGATAACTTTGATTGGCAAGTTATACTGTACTGCTGTAGCAAATTCGCTCATTAACATTGCAAACCCTCCATCACCTACAAACGCAATGCATTGTCTTTCCGGATATGCGAGTTGAGCGGCTATTGCATAAGGCAAGCCACATGCCATAGACGCCAAAGTTCCAGATACAGAAAATTTCATTCCCTCCCTAATATTTAGAAAACGTGCAGCCCATATGGTATTAGTACCGCTATCGACTGAAATTATGGCATTATCATGTAGCTCTTCTGAAACTGCACTAGCTATTGCCTGTGGTTTGATTGGCTTTTTTTTGTCTATCTGCTTACTTTGTCTTTCAAGTAACTGAATCCATTCTTTCATTGATTGCTGTTTTGATCTTAAAAATTTCTCTTGTTGTTGCTCTTCTTCCCCTCCTTCTTCTTCTTCTTCTTTTCGATATTGCTGATGACTACTATTATCGTTATTGCCGCCATTTGTTCTTCTGTCCCAAAGTAAAGGAAGCAAAGCAGACAATACTCTTTTTGAGTCACCTATCAAACCGACTTCGACTGGATAGCGTAGTCCTATTCTTTCAGCCTTGATGTCAATCTGAACACCTCTTGCTTGTCCGGGCTTAGGAAGATACTCGATATAGGGAAATGATGTGCCAATCATTAATAATGTGTCAGCCTCACTCATAGCATCAGTGGCAGGTTCAGTTCCTAACATTCCAATTCCTCCTATGCTGTTTGGATGATTATCCGGAATCACGGCTTTGCCTAAGAGGGCTTTGACAACTGGGGCCTCAATCTTCTCTGCTACAGATATTACCTCTTGGCCTGCGTTTAATGCTCCTTGGCCAACAAGAATAACTATCTTATTGCCTGAGTTAATAATATCTGCTGCACGTTGTAATAGATGTTTATCTGGTAAAACATTACCTGCAGCAACAAAAGTATCGGATGTATGACCTGGCACTTTATGCCGTGAGTATTTTCCTTGTAGTTTTCTTTCTTGTATATCTATTGGAATTGTCAAATGACTAACTCCTCTTTGCGCAAATGCTGTTCTGCATGCTATGTCAACGGCCATCTCTGCTTGTTCTGGAGCAGTTATTATATTATCATAAACAGCAACATCTGAAAATAACTGCAATAAATTTACATCCTGTTGATAAGATGAACCCATCAAATCAGAGTAGGTGCTTCCCGTTATAGCAATTACTGGGGTATTATCTAATTTGGCATCATATAACCCATTTAAAAGATGTATTGCGCCAGGGCCTGAAGTGGCAACACAAGCTCCTAGCTTACCTGTATATTTTGCATAAGCACAAGCCATAAATGCAGCAGACTCTTCATGTCTTACAAGTATGAACCTGATTTTATCCTGCCTTGTTCTCAAGGCTTCCATAAATCCATTAATACCATCGCCAGGCAAACCAAAGATAGTATCTACATTCCAATCTAGCAACGCTTCTGCTATGATATCTGCAGTTCGCATATTCTCATATTCGCTCAAATCTCTATGTTCTGTTATGTAATGTACTATATCTGATAAGTAAGTTGATAAGACCCTCCGCAAAAGAAGATAATAATTATCAGCTCTATAGATCACGCCTTACAAGGATACACAAGTAAATAGGATAATAGTATCCTCTGGATTTTAATTGTAGAAGTCTAAACTAGAGATCACCTCAAAACTATTGCCGAGTTGGCATTGTTCCAATTAATGCTCTTATTGTTTCAGTCCATGCTTTTTGACTTTCAGAATTAGTTGTTTGTAATAACAGCTTATTTACACCCAAGCCGTTGTAAAGCGCTATGAGAGCTAAAGCAAAAATGTCGATGTTGATATCTTGTCTTAAAAATCCCCTCTCAATTTGCGTTTTTAGAAATTCTTTTACCACTTGATAGACCTTGGTCTGGTTTTCAGTCAATATTTTTCTCAATTTTGGGCTGCGTGTAGATAACGCCACCATTTCAAACCAAATGGTGTCACTGCCAAGACTTCCTCTCCGATATTCATCGTAGAATCTCCCAGCATCTAGCAGAATGTTCTCTTTTCTATTGAATAATCTAGATAACTGATTTCTTAACTCTTCCAGATTGTGATCACATATAGCATAGAAGAGATCCTCTTTATTTTTGAAGTAAAGATATAACGTACCCTTGGCTAAACCAGCTGCTGCGGCAATATCTTCCATTCTTGTTCTATCAAACCCATTCTTGGCAAAATTCTCCATTGCTGATTGCATAATCTTTTCTTTCAGCTCTATCTTGTATTGTGAAGTAAATTTTGGGCGCATTGCAGTTTTCTTTTTTGTGTCTCTTTCCATTTATCTCATCTATATAATAATCTATAGCTATGCCATCCCTTTAATCGATTATGATAACTTTAGAACAAGGAAAAATGCTGTATGTGTGAATAGGTGAAAAAGCTTCCTGGAAGGGCACTATATAAGATGGAATGTTCATCATTCCAGTCTATTGAGAGCAAGCTCCTGTGGCATCTTCTATATGAGTGATGCAACCAATAATGTATTGTAACCCATTGTATTTGTCATAGAAAGTGATAATAACCTTGAAAGTGATAATAACCTTTTTTCATGTATGCAAATAAAACCTGTACGTAGTAAATATGACTGACTGGTCAGTCATATTTATTAAGGACTATCTTCTATTAATTATCGTGTCTTTGAAGGTATCGTCTTTGAAGATGAATATGAATGCGCTGCTGGCAGCGTTGTTAGTAGCCACTGCAGGCGGAATCTTGCAGATAGGTGGCGCAAGTTGGGACGTTACATCTCATATTCTAAGACAGCCTGAAACTTTTTTCACGCCATCTCATACGGTACTCTATGCAGGTGCTGGCCTGACTACAATTGCAGCAATAATTGGTATAGTTATTTCTCTAAAAAATAAGGAAGAAATTCGTAGTAGGTCCTTTTATACTGCTTTTAAATTATTGATAATAGGCGCAGCCATTCAACTCATTTCGGGGCCAGGGGACTTTATGTGGCATTCAGTGTTCGGTGTAGATGGTCTGATGAGCCCGCCACACTTGGCGCTTGCAACAGGTATATTGATCAATTCTATTGCCGCTGTAATTGGGCTTGCAAGGATCCTGCCATATATACAATCTAAGAAAAATCAAATAAGAATAGTGAGAACTGCCCTGGTGCCAGCTTTTGCGGCCCTTTGGTTTTCTTCCATTTGGTACATCTTTATGTTTGTGCTTCCACTTTCTAATGGCGAGCACTTTAACTTCAATCCTGACCCAGCGGTAGGTGTAGTAATTGCGACAATAGCTCTTCCATTCTTGAGTGCAATGATATTTCTTATTTCAGCTAGAACAATAGGTAGGTTGGGCGCAGCAAGCGCAGTAGCAGGAGTAGTTATTAGTATGAATGTGCTTGCAAACATTGCTCCAGCGTACCAATCCTTAGGGGCTTTCCTTCCTTGGCAGTTACTTGCAATTATCCCAGTCACCATTGGAGCAGATATTGCAATCCATAGAGCAGCCCCACGAACTGGTGCGATAATTGCAGGAGCTTTAATTGGTATTAGCTTTTACATCTTTAATTTTCCAATGCTTCCAATGACTTTTGCTGAATTGCTAAATCAGCCTAATCTGTCTATTGGTGACATTTTGCCAAGCATGTATGCTACTCTCTTGCAAGTCAGTGTCATGACAGCTGTTCCAAGCGTGCTAGCTGGTATCGTTGGTGCAATTACTGGATCGAATAAGATACAAATGCCACAAATTGATATGCCAATATCAAGATAAGAGGGAGACACACAGACAGAGACAGGAATTTATTTACGTAAGCGTACCTAATTGTAGTAGGTACAAGGGGGAGGTCAGGGGTGAGTAAGGCTTTACTGGAAAGCGTTGCATCCAAGATTGTGACATATTCTCCGTGCTCGGTACTTGTTATACGATAACTATCTTCGCCTTGAAATTGAGGCATCCAAGTATTAAGAAAGTCTTTTACTCTAGGCAGCAAAATTTTCTTATAGAGAAGAGCAGAGCGACATTGAATCGATAGATTTTCTATATATGCGATACAAAGCAAAGCTATGGCTATTACTCTTACAACAATAATAGGCTGTACTTTCTTCCAGAAGGAGAAGTAATTTTATTTATATTATTGA
>DAIUEZ010000095.1:0-7089 GCA_036844865.1 Nitrososphaera sp.
GCTAGAGCCAATAGAAAACTGTATATTCTGGAGCTCAGGCGTCGGCTTTTTATAATAATTTTAAGATATAATATTAGTTTAGACGAAACATGTATGAAGCAAAAGTTCTTCTAATAGGTCAAATCTTTTTCTTTAAGAAATAAAGCGAACTGCTAAATAACTTCATACTACTAATCAAAATACACTGACATAACTGATAGTCATTTCTCTTGCAGACCCGTGCGATGAAAATAAATATCGGTAGTAGGCCAAACATTGCGATTGACATTGAAACGCGCTATTCTAGTTCTGATTATTTGTGCTGGTGCTCTTTTGGGTTCAATCGGCAGTCTTGGGCATTATACTCCTTTTCAATACAATTTAGGGCTTAAAATACCCCCAGCTACAAGGATTGCCCAAGGAGGAGAGGAGGCAGATAGTTCATCCAATATCACAGCAAATGCTGTTCAGATAACAAGGAATAACACCTTAACTTTGACCGATTTGTTCACAGAGACCCAGCAATCAGTAGTTCAAGTCAGCGGTACAGTAACCGGTGTTGACAGCCCTTCTTTCGGAATTAGCTTAGGATCAGGATTCATTTACGATAATAGCGGCCATATCATCACCAACTACCATGTTATTGCAGGAAGTGATCCTAATGACATAAGCGTAACATTTATCGATGGAACAGTTTATAGAGCGAGGGTAGTAGGTGCAGACCAGTATAGCGATCTTGCCGTACTACATGTAGAGGATGACGTTCCTGCAGACAAGCTAAAACCTTTGCCACTTGGAAACTCTTCTTCGTTGCGAGTAGGTCAAGAAGTCGTGGCAATTGGTAATCCGTTTGGGCTATCAGGCTCTATGACAGAAGGAATCATCAGTGGCCTCAACAGGCTAATCCCTGTTTATCAAGATCCACTTTCTAATGTTGCGGCACCTGCCTTTTCTATTCCAGATGTAATTCAAACCGATGCAGCAATTAATCCTGGCAATTCAGGTGGGCCACTTTTGGATCTGCAAGGTGAAGTAATTGGAATCAATTCTGCTATCTTTTCTACTACAGGCGGTTCTGCAGGAGTAGGATTTGCAATTCCTTCAAATGCAATAGCCAAGATAGCTCCGGTATTGATAGAGAGAGGCACCTTTGAGCATCCTTGGCTGGGAGTCTCTGGAACAGACATGACACCGGAAATAGCAGAGGCAATAGGTCTTGGGGAGCCAAAGGGATTTTTAGTTATAGAAGTTGAGCCGGGCGGTCCTGCTGACAGGGCAGGGATTCGAGGAGGCGATACTCCGATGCAACTTGACGGAAGGGAAATTACACTAGGAGGAGATGTTATTTTGGCAATAAATGACAGGGATGTAAGGAAAATAGACGATATGCTCGGGTATCTGCAGCAGGCGACGCAAGTTGGAGAAACAGTAACGCTTACTGCATGGAGAAATGGAGAGATAATTGAAATTCCCGTAACACTTGGAGCAAGGCCAAGCTTGCAAGAGTCGCCGTAAAATAGCCCAATTAATTAGTTCACACCCTATGAATGAAAAAAGGAACATATATTTCTGATTTAGCAGGCTTGGCTTTAATTGAAGCCAGTTAAAATTGAATCAGATCATATGCTGTAGGAATCAGTAGGCGTTAATGTAGCTGAACCGGTTACGTATTGTATATCTGGATCGTCATCCAACATTTTGCCTAACTCTTCCATTGACATTCTTATTGCTTTAAATTTTAGCGTTTTTTCTTCTTCTACTTTGGACATACGTTGATATTTTTGATAGATCCATTCTTTCTTTTGATTAATATCTAAGCCTGCGGGATATACCACTCGAAACGCCACGCTACCTTCCCAATCTGGATACCTAGTTTGATAATATAAGATGTCAAGAAGAAGACTCTGATCTACTTTGGGCATGAGACCTTGAGCCTCCTTAAGAAAATTCTCATAGTCTTGTTTTATCCTAACAGCAGCGGAAAGAGTCGAAGGGGTTACTCCCGATTTTGCGGTATCTGCAAGACGACCGTCGTGACTCATACTTTTCTTTGAAGCCATATGTCTTTTAACAGTTGCATCAAATTGTTTCCTATATGTTATATTTTCTCTCTCTACCATGATGTCTAATCCCCGTACGGCTCTTGTTGTTTTTAGCTATGCAAACTTGTAATGGTGTTCTACAAAGTCACCGTCTTCTTTCAAACGAACAACTCCAAGTTCGTCAAAATCTACAATAGATGACTTAGGGATTAGATATTTGTTTGGCGTTATTGGACCGAATGTAGCAATAATTTTTTCAGCTTGAATTGATTCTACAACTCCAATGTCTTTACCATCTCTGGTGAATACTGGCTTGTTTACGATTTTCTGCCAGTCATCAATTTTTTGCTCAATTGGAGAGGTCATATACCCAAAATTGTATGCACCATATATGATTTAATTGTTCCAAGTTTCAAGGCGTTTTCGAGACTTAGATAATTATAGCAATATATAGCAATATCATGAATTTCAATTAAGATGCCGATTCACTGTTGGGAGGACATTATTGATGTACATCATATGCTACTAGGGAAAATAATATTGTAACAATCATGTACTGAAAGAGGATCAAAAGACGCATATCTTAAGGAAATCCAATTTATGAAAAGTAAGCAATAATCAAACTTCCTCTTTTAACTGGTCACGAGAGCTTATTTTTCTATAGCAGCTTATGCAAAGCACTGCATTATTGTAGCGATAGATTTTCTTATTTGGATTGAATAATGAGAATTTTGAAAGTTCCACAAAGCAATTATCGCAACTCTTCTTCATAGGGAGTATATCTCCTTCAAATTATTTAAAAGAGATGGATATTTGATCCGGTATTGGTAGAATGTAACATGCAAGATGTATATGCATATCTTGCTCGTACACCTAATATCGTGTTTAAACCCATCAGTACGTTTGCAGAATAGTAGCAAATGACTTTAGAAAAAATAGAGCAGTCTTTGTTGGTTGGCTATTATTTTGATAAGGCACAATTGTGTTTCTCATACATATATTCTGGCAACGAACATGTACGTCACTAAGGCTGCAACAACAACGGCTCAGCAATAGCAAAGCAACATTGACAGTATAGTTGTAGAACTTTAATAATCAAAGAGAATCACTTAATAGCAAGGTTTGGAAGAGCGGCCCATCGAGACATTTAGTATTTCTCAAAGCTTATATACTATCTCTAGCGATATATATTTTGCACTTAATTCTAGAAAATAATTTTAATAAATTCAGCGATTAAGGATCGGCCTTATAAATAGAAGATATCTCCATTAACATTGTCTATTTACTATTAATACGTTATTATCAATATATACTTCCAATGACTAATGGTTCGACTGGAGAAAAAATCAAGGAAAAAGTAATGGGAACCAAAGAAAAAGTAAAAGAAACAATTGGCGCCGGAGAAGGTGGCACACAAGAAATCAAGGAAAAAGTAAAAGAAACAATTGGAATGGGTGGTGGAAAAGGGGGCGAAGCGAGGGAAGGAGAGCTAGGACCCGGAGCGGCTTCCAGAGTTGAGGAACAGGTTGCAAAGACAAGCTCCGACAGCCCAACAAAAAAAGTGGAAGGTTCTGGTAAGGCTCTAGGTAAAGAAGAAGAAGACGCTGAGTAAAGATAGGATAAGAAAAAACTAGAGAAGAACAGTACATCCAGCTAGCAATAGTCACCAGTATTATATTGAGCCATAGGGCATTGAATTGACTTATTTTGAGCTTCTTCTTTACCTATGATGAATAGTGTCACATGAAATCTCCTCTATTTGAGGAGCCGTCATCAATGGGTATTGCAGCATTAAACCCAAAATCCAAATATACCCTTGATAAAAGAATGTCAATAACGATTATTAGTTCCAGTATACCAAACCGCTCCTATATATGCTCAAAGTAGCTGTCATTGGGGCCACGGGCGCAGTGGGCCAGGAATTCATTATTGGTCTAAACAAACACAAGTGGTTTGAACTGACGCAGGTGGCGGCATCTGAAAGGTCGGCTGGAAAAAAATACATTGACGCAATCCGTGATCCAAATTCTGGCATTTTGCGCTGGCACAATAGAGAAGAAGTGCCGGACTATATCAAGGATATAGTTATCAGCAAAGTGGATGACATCAAGCCAGAGAATTTTGACCTTATATTTACTGCACTCGAATCAGATGATGCAAAAATAATAGAGCCCAAGTTAGCCAAGATCACACCTGTCATAAGTACTGCTGCTGCATTCCGCTATGAAACTGATGTACCAATATTGATACCAGGCATTAACGATGATCATAGTGAACTACTGAACATCCAGAGAAAGAACCGCGGTTGGAGGGGATTTATTGCGCCGCTACCAAACTGCACTACAACTGGCATGGCAATAACACTAAAGCCGATACTTGATAGGTTTGGCATCGATAGAGTATTCATGACCTCTATGCAGGCTCTTTCTGGCGCAGGAAGGTCACCGGGTGTCATCGCGCTTGACATCATGGACAATGTCATCCCTTATATTCCAAAGGAAGAGGAAAAGGTACAGGTTGA
Organism: Nitrososphaera sp.; assembly: GCA_036844865.1. GTDB lineage: Archaea > Thermoproteota > Nitrososphaeria > Nitrososphaerales > Nitrososphaeraceae > Nitrososphaera. Next base: position 4,543 of record DAIUEZ010000095.1, read on the forward strand.
GACAAAGAAGATCCTAGGCCATATGAACAATGGCTCAATTGCTCCTGCCTCACTCAAGGTTAGTTGTACTTGCACAAGAGTTCCGGTGCTTGATGGTCATACAGAGTCGGTATTTGTGGAAACCAAACAGACAGCAGAGGCACAAGAGGTAAAGAAAGAAATGGAGAAATTCTCAAAGAATGTGACTATAATGGGTTTGCCAAGCGCGCCAAAGGACTATATCATCGTGCACGAAGATCCGACAAGGCCACAACCAAGGATTGATAGAGAAATAAATGATGGCATGACTACAGTTGTAGGAAGAATCCGCAAGGACACTGCATTCGATAACGGCATCAAGTATATGCTCCTGTCGCACAATGAAAAGATGGGATCGGCAAAAGGCGCTATTCTTCTTGCTGAATTGCTGAAGGATCGTAACATCCTCTAATTATTCTTTATTACGATAAACTTATCAACAAAACCTTATACTAACAAATGTGGAGAGCGGCAGCGAAAATCAAGAAAATTATGGTAATCGTAATGTTCTTTCAGAAATGAGTGCCCGTGAGCTAGAGCAAATCATTTCAAATGAGACCGTAGGATTATTAATTTTTGGAGCTTGAGAGAATGATGCAGACCATATGCCATTTGGGCCAGATTTCATTATGCCATTTGAACTTGCCAAAAGAGTTGCTGCCCGCTATGGTAAAAAAATAGTCATTTTTCCTCCAATTCCATATGGGGTGAGCTCTCACCATAAAGACTTCTTTATGACAGTTAGCTTTGAGCCGGATACGATGATAAATGTGATACGTGATATTTTGCAGAGCCTAGTGAATAATAACATAAGACGTATTCTAATAATAAATGGCCATGACGGTAATATCGCACCTATCGAACTAGCTTCTCGAATAATTAAAGAAAGAAATCCTGGGGTTGTAATATCTTGTCTAGAATCATGGTGGACTCTAGTTGGATCAATAGATAAGGAACTGTTTGATGTCTTGGATGGGCTAGGGCATGGGGGAGAGGCAGAAACATCTGCAATGCTTGCTGTAAGGCCGGATCTTGTAAATATGACCGTAGCACCCAAAGATGTTATACCAAAACTGCCAGATAACGTCAGAATATATTGGAAGTTTAACGAATTAACCGACACTGGAGCTACAGGTGCTCCAAGAAAGGCAACTAGGACGAAAGGAGACAAGATAATAAGCATTCTTGAAAATGTTCTACTTGAATTTATAATTGATATGGAAAAGAATCAATGGAAATACGGTATTGGCGGCAGTAGCAGCAATACATAGCATAGTCTATCATAAGGTGATGGCGATGGCATGGTTGTGTAGAGTATCTATCTAGTCTAGCATTATATCCTTCATTCAAAGGATAAAGATAGAATATACAGCAATAGACATTTTTCATTAAAAAGAAGAATACGGTCATGCATCTTCTAGGATCAACTTTCTTAACTCAAGTAATAGCAAAACCTTTAATATTGAATTTTTACGTTGAAATGTTTTTATTATGAGGCAGGCAGCTGCAAAGCCATATATGTCTAGTACATCTCTTGCATCGGTTCCCAATATAGGTGATAAGGCTCCAGAATTTGAACTTCCAGATGTAGACCAAAAATGGCGCAAATTGAGCGAATTTAGAGACAAGAAAACAATCCTTGCATTCTTTCCAGCGGCAGAATCACCGCATTGCACAGCAGAAATGTGTGCCATTCGTGATCAGCTTGACGAGCTTAGAGACTATGGAGCAAATGTAGTAGCTATTTCTGTTGATAGTCCTCATGCGAATAAGGCATTCACCCAGAATCATCATCTCAACTTTCCAGTGTTAAGTGACTACAAACGCGATACGATCAAAAGATATGACATTGTAATGAGCAAACTTGGCACTATGGAAGGTTACAATGCAGCAAAAAGATCGATCTTTATCCTTGACGAAGACGGCAAGGTAATCTATAGATGGATTTCAGATAACCCGACCATAGAGCCAAAGTATAGCGAGATCAAAGAAGTGCTCAAGAAGGCCAAGAAGTAGTACTGCTGCTAGTAGCGCTTATTCAATTACTGCCAGTACATCATTTCTTGCGACACTGGTGCCCTGCTTTACCTTTATCTCTTTCAAGTTGCCATCCTTGTGGGCCTTCACTGCCACCTGCATCTTCATTGATTCGAGCACAACGATAACGTCGCCCTTCCTGACCTCGGTTCCAGGCTTTGCTGCGATGTTAACCACTCTGCCGGGGATCTGGCTTGTAAGGTTGCGGTCTCCACCTCCGGCTCCTCCCGTTGCCGATGCCTTCTCAAGCACTTCTGTCATCTTGCTGTGTTTTTTCACCACTAATGGCTGGCCATCAATGATTAGCTTTACTTCTGCAGTGCCCGACTGCAAGATCTTGGCGTAGTGAAAACTATTATCAAGCAAAAATTCAAACTCGTTAGTCCCAGATTTCAATAACCGTAATATATGCTGCTTGCCTCCTATCTTGACTAGCACAGAATTATTGTCAGTAGTGCGCAGCACTTCGCCCTCTAACATCTCAGCAAGGTC
>DAIUEZ010000096.1:0-232 GCA_036844865.1 Nitrososphaera sp.
GATACTCGGCTTTTCTAATTCTTCTATATTTTTCCTTTTCTTCGCGTTCATTTGGCGATGGTTGGATCATCGAATACTTTGTTGAGTTCCTCACATCATGCGGTGAACTTCTATCTATTGATTTTAGGATAGCAATTCATATTCTTCCTGCACTAAAAATATAGTCTTCAAGTATATCTGCTTGTATTACTATTAAAAATCATTCCAATAATAAGTAGGAATCATGATATTT
>DAIUEZ010000096.1:242-6549 GCA_036844865.1 Nitrososphaera sp.
ATAAAGTCAAAATTTCCTCCTTGGATTCAAATAATTTTTATCTAAATCCGATGAGCCCGCTATGATATCACACTCCTAAAATTGGATTTTCTTGAAAAAAAGATGGAAATAGTAGAGGGAGATGCAAGAAGAAGCATCAACTAATTCTCGGTCAATGTTTGTTATGGAGTGCAAGCTTCAATAACTAGGAACAAATGCAGCATTAGCTCATCCATTATCTTCATCAAAGATCACGTAACAAAGTTACCCTTTATTTTTAAGTGTGAATTGTGTAAATTAAGATGAGAACTATAGACAATACTATGAGACTATTTAGAAGTTGGAAACCAAGAGGCAAGATGTATAGCTTGAAGTGCAACCAATGTAGTGAGGGCTTTTTGTCCAGCTACCAGCTCGAAGCTCCTATCTGCGGCAAATGTCTTCAGAAGGCCAAATCGCTTGACTCTACTATAGAGCATGAAAAACAGTGCTTGAACTGTGGTAAGCAGGGTGTGATATACGGAAAAGAATACTGTTATTCATGCTATTTTGGATTTGGAAAGAAACAGAAAATGAATACATAAGTTCTGAGGAACTCGAGGAGTTCACGTTGGAGCAAAATCCTTTGCTCATCAATCTAAAATGCTTGAAGGCCTTTAGATTATCTTACCTTGCAGTAAATCGAGACTTTGAAAGTTTTTACCGCAAATTCCTTTGATCCAGCATAGCAGAAACCTTTTTAGCTCCCAGTTACATTCAAAAAGACCAGCAAAGATTCCGTTTTCAGAGCTATATCCCTTCACGGCCCGACGGGCCCACTTATCTTTTGTGATTGTGTGAATAGCTTATGAGCTAGTTAGGAATTCCTGTGCTTCAAAAAAGCAAGCTTGATAGCTCCTGTGATAATTGGCGACAAAAGATTTCAGAAACACTGAAGCATTATGGCTGTTGAACAAACATTCCGAGTCTGGGACTGCCGAACTTCCTGCTACACATCAATAATTTCTTTTTTAGCTTTTCCTTCTGCTTACATGAGTTGATGGCTCACGAGATGCGGCTATTGATGCTATGATTACCATGTGGGTGCTTGCCACTTTTTGATCTGTGGATGGTCTTGAATTGCTTTAGTAAGTCATAGTCCAGCTTGTGTTGAGTCACAACATGGGTTACACACAGTCATGGAATTGTGGAGCAATGCATGTTATAGTCTCATTATGTCATTTGCTCTTTCCTATTCTCGTCTTAGCGCGACTATTGGCGATAGCTTGGATGCCTTCCAGGCTGGATAGAGACCCGCTGCGACACTCAATCCCAGCGATATTGCCCACACTCTGGCAAGGTCGCTCAAGGTATAGCGTGGCGTAACCTCAGCAGATGGAAGGAGATTTGAACCAAAAAGAGACAAAACACCATAGCCTCCCAGCACGCCTACTATAATTCCCATACTTGCGCCAATAATTCCAATTATGGCTGCCTCTGTAAGAAAGAGTGCAAGCACATTTCGATCCCTTGCACCAATAGCCTTCATGACTCCTATCTCCCGGATTCTCTCAGTGACCGCTGTATACATGGTTGTAACTATTCCTACAGAGCCAACTAAGAGGGCTACTAACGCAATGCTTGAAATGACACTGCCAAAGCCAGCAGTAAACTCGCCAATTGATTGAAGTATTGCCTCTGAAGTTGTTATCCCTATGTCTGATCCGTAGAGGTTTCGTATCTCTTTTTCAACCTGTGTGACATGGTCCGTGCTTTCTGCTGCTACAAAGAGCGAATCGTACCTACCAGATTTTTGAAGGAGCTTGTTGCCTGCATCAAGATTAAATACGACTGCTCTGTCAATCGTCGGGTTTCCCACCGGCTTCATTATGCCAGCCACAGTGAATACTTCTGACTGGGATTGCCGGGATGCAGTAGCCGGATCTATGTAAGTGTAGGTAACGTTTACTTGCTGGCCTATCATTGTTGCCGCAGTGGAACTGTCGTTGTCGGCTGCTGCTTCTGGTGGCTCTCCCCGCAGATTGTTGGCAATCAAGGACGGAAGATATATTGCTGATTCATCTAATGGGTTCATAGTCGATCCTTCTGTAAATTCTAGCGCGGGGGCAATGATCTTGAGGTTTTCAGGCTGGACCGATAGCACGCTTGCACTCTGGGATCTGTTCTCTACAGCAATTGTGATTCTTGCCTGGTACGAAGGGATAACTGCACTGACATGAGCCAGTGACTCTAGCCTGCCCACTACAGTTTGATCAAGAGTTATTGCAGGAACTGGGATTAGGCCTTGACTAAGGAATGAAGGTGGACCGCCGTTATCGGCGTCGTCTCTGCGTCCGGGACCATCTGTAGGAATGCTTGTGATAAACAGTATATTTGGAGCGAGCCTTTTGAAAACATCTGTTGCAAACTGGCCAAGTCCTGCCACAATACCGTTGAGCGTTACCATTAGGCTACTGCCTACAATCACCATCAAGATTGTCAGAGAAGTCCGGACTTTTCTATCTCCTAATGCCTTGAAAGAAATTCTGAATGTTTCTGTGACTTTCATATTTTTACCTTGCTTTCTCTTGAGAAGTAATATCCTTGTTAGCATCATAAGCGCTAGACGCTGCTTCTGTTTCTGATGTGGCTTTGTGTAATATTTCCTTCTCTATTCTTCCGTCCCTGATATAGATTGACCTGGTAGTCATGCCGGCCAGCTCAAGGTTGTGTGTGACCATCACAACTGTAGTGCCAAACCTGTCAGACAACATCTTGAGCAGATCAAACACCTCCCTTCCAGTCTTAGTGTCAAGGTTTCCGGTGGGCTCATCTGCCAATACTAAAGCCGGGTCATTTATCAGGGCTCTTGCGATTGCCACTCTCTGCTGCTCTCCTCCACTTAGGTCTACAGGTTTTTGCTTTGCCTTGTCCTCTATCCCTAGAATTTCGAGCAATTCTAGTGCCCGGTTGCGGCTATCAGAGGAGGAGGAGGAGGAGCGGGGTCTTTCTGAGAAGACTGCTGGAAACTCGACATTTTCTTGAACAGACATTCTGTTGATAAGATTGTATGATTGGAAGATGAATCCGATCAGGCGGCTCCTCACATCAGAAAGCCTTGCATCGTCGAGCAGGAAAATATCCTGTCCATTTATGAACACCTTTCCTGAAGTGGGCCTGTCAAGAGCTCCAATGACGTTTAAGAGAGTGGATTTGCCGCTTCCTGATGGGCCAACTATTGATACAAACTCTCCTCTCTTTACTTCAAGGCTGACACCATCAAGGGCTACTACCATTTTTTTGGCCGAAGCAGAGCGTGAATTAAATACCTTCTTCACATTATCCACCTTTAGCGCAACAGCTACAGTAGTAGATTGCAAGCGGGATGGAAGATGGTAGCGACTTTGTTTTCCACCGAGGTCTTCTTCTCTTCTTCCATTCACAAATTGTAATAATGTAACTAAGGCTATAATAGTAACCGTCGTGTCGTAGATTTGGGTCAAATACATGATCCGTTAGCACAGTGGTATCATTTGTTTTTCAAAAACATATTATTAAAGACCAAGAATCTCTTGCAGCCCGATAATTGTATAGTCTTCATTCCAAACGTGTATGATTATAAGGGATCGCATTTTAATCTAGATTCAATGATTTTTATCCAGATCCCATCGAGCCCACTGCCAACTACATTGTGCATAAATTATCAAGGTTTTTCTATCGAATCTCTCTAATTCTATTTCACAGAAATCCCTATGACTAATAGTAGCGGTGTTTGTAATAATTGTGGTAGGAAAAGCGAAGAAGAACTATTTCCAGTATTTGTAGAGGGCCATACAAAAGCAGGCAAATGCGAATACTGGTGTAAAGAATGCTTGAGCAATAGAAAGTAGCCAAATGCTCAAAGTTAATTCATTTAGACAAGAAAGCTCTGTAGAATCTAATAATTCGCATGATCGACGATTATATCTCGCAATTATTAGACAACACATGCGTGTGTGTGGTAGTAGTGGTAGTAGTGGCAGGCCTCACCACAGGAGTTGCATTATCTCCCTGCCTGAATCTACTATCTGGATCAAATCTCATACGAGAAGACAACATTATGATCTTATCAGTTGCTAAAGTTAATGTGGCAAGTTTGATATGAACTATGAGACCTGTTGCAAGGATACAGAAACCGAATCACAGCCGCACAAGAGAAAAAAGGAAAAAAGAGTTTGCCACTACCTTACTTCGACCTCTGCTGCAATTCTACTCAATGCTTCCTCTGTTGTTCTCATAATACCGTCTTTTGCAAAACCTCTTCCAAAGATGGGGATGCCAGACATATCGACATTCCAAAATACGTCAATTTTTGTTGCGTTGGCATTATTAGTAGAGGATGATGAAGGGCTCAGTGTGAGTGTTCTGATACCTGTCACAGGTCCTTCGGTGATATTTGTTTGTACCACAAATTGTTCTGGATTCACAGTTACAAATTGATGAGTTATCGTCTCTCCAAGAGGACCTGTCACTAGCGTTACTTCTCTTTCTGTTGTATTAGCTGTCATGTTGATAGCAGTCGTGTTGATATTTTTTATGGCTTTGAAAGTGGACCAATATTTTGTCTCGTTGTCTATATTTGAAACAATACTCCAAACTTGATCTATAGGTGCAGATATCTCTCTACTGGCCCTAATTTCTTCTAATGAAGAAGCTGTTGCTTGAGGGATTTGCCATACTGAAGCCATAACAACAGAAGAAGCTATTGCTAGAGCCACCACCGTTGTAACGGCAGGTAATGTTTTCACATCTGCAATTTTTTTCACACTTGTTATTCTTTTCATTGTAGAGTAAGAGAGTTTGAAATTCTTTTAACCCTTGTCTACCTATGAGACGTAACTTAGTTACCCAAAGTCTTCAGTTTTTTCAATCAATTTAAAATGGAACAATGATTTTTCTTGGCTGAAAGAAAAGGATGAACTAGTCCAGAGACTTTTCTGAAATTATATAGATGAAGAAGCTAAAGCAGTTGAAGTGTCACTTCAAGCTATATTATCATAATAGGAATTGATTGGGACATAAACCTTTTTGACTTGTCGTTACTCAAATTGTGCATCCTAACTGGTGCCGCCCTTCATTGATCTATTTGATTTTGGCTCTGTCCTTTACAATGACGAATTGACCTGAGATTATAGATGAATTGGGCAGCATCACTTCCTTGCTGTCATCGTCAGTTATCAGCGAGCTGAATCTCGGAGTAATTTTACTGACTGTACCCACATACCTGTTGATGCTTGAACTAGCAAGCTCGATGTGATCGCCTTCACTGAATGGCAACTGATCTTTGATCGCTACTCCTTCCTTTATCAACCTCACACTTCCCTGCACTACGGCATTGTTTGGAACAAAATACTCCGTCCCCTCATCTGTAATCACCTTGGTATACAGAAGATTTACTTCTTCGATTACGCCACGAATGTTGTCATTTACAATGAAAACTGCGTCGCCAATTTTAGATGGAAAGGTGGTCAGCATCAGCCCGCCAGACAATATGTTGCCAACTATTGTAGACAACGCGATGCCCACCACTATTGCAACCACCCCGCCTCCAACAAGTATAGTCTGTGGATCGAAATTCCACAGGTACATCAGCACTATAATGGCGATGAGCGAGACAAGTATGACAACAAAGGAGGAGATGACTGCCATCAGATGCTGGCTAATCATGGGTACGCTCCTGTGAATAAGACGCCTGATCGTGGTGATAAGCACAAATGAAATTGCAATCGTGGCAACACTTCCGCTTATATGGACATGCAGATCCGTTATTCCCAAGTGTTGAGCAAGCACTGATTGAAATAGGTAAAGGACTGCCCATGTCAGTATTACCACTATGGTGGTCCTGATGGCCAAGCTGACAAACGCCTGCCTTAACGTCTCAGCCTTTGGACCTGCCTCAGATAATCTGGAGTTTGTAGAGCGCATACGCAAATAGACATGATGGGTCTTAATAAACACTGAAACTCGGAGCTGAGCTTTCAATCTTGTCGTAGAGAGTAATGAGGTCAATGGCAACTCGATGCAAATATTGCTTTTCTAACACGAGGATATCTCCTAGTAATAAAATTTACCATGCCATGGAAGGGGGAAGCTGCTGCAACACGTACTAATGAGCTTATTCTTATTCTGAGCAATTTCGAAAGCACATTAGTACTTCTAGTAAAAGTTGTGTGCATATTCATAATTATGTATCTTTTTGATCCAGGCTATCGTTTTAGGTGTTCGTTCAGACTCAGTCCAGGTCCTAAAGACAAGGTCAGGTGATACGCCAAAAATCTATGTAGAGATGCTTTCGTGGTCTTCTGCCGTA
>DAIUEZ010000096.1:6559-6929 GCA_036844865.1 Nitrososphaera sp.
GTAGTAGAGCGATGAGGCTAATGGCAACTTGATGCAAATATTGCTTTTCTAACACGAGGTTATCTCCTAGTAATAATATTTGCCATGCCATAGAAGGCGGGAGCTCCTGCAACACGTACTAATGAGCTTGTTCTTGTTCTGAGCAATTTCGAAAGCACATTAGTATTTCTACTAAGGATTGTGTGCATATTCATAATTTCCTATCCTTTTGGTCTAGGCTATAGCGTTAGGTGTTCAGACTCAGTCTAGGTTCTAAAGACTAGCTCAGGTGATGCGCCAAAAACCTAGGTAGACATGCTCCCGTGGCCTTCTGTCCTAATCTTCAACCGTGTCGTCCATGCATTAGACCGTTATGGCAGCAACTTAGTCT
>DAIUEZ010000097.1:0-6908 GCA_036844865.1 Nitrososphaera sp.
GACATAGAATTGAATAGAGAAATCTATTGCATCATATGATCTTCAAGCAATGACACAATAAGAAAAACTGCTCATGCGGTTACCAAGCCCTAGACTCATATGAAACTAGTAATGAAGCGTTAGAACCAATCACTATATTCTTATGATACATATACAGCCAATTACTACTGGTTGCTCTGGTTTATAATGAGGGCTATAAAATATCAACCTTCAGGGTAAAGTCCTAAATCATTCAACTAGCTCTTTGTTGTAATAGTCGTTATTGTCCAGCCTGAAATTGCAATATATACTTGACTTTAAAAAATTACAATAAATGTTGTATGGATGTGCACTCATGTCCTCCTAACTTGTTCTTGATTAATATCTGTTTTAAGACAGAATATGACTCACACAAAGTTAAGCGAAGATAAATCGCACAAATTTTAATATATGCCTATATCATGCTCTACCTTCGGTAGAATACTAATTGTCCGTAGATATGGCAGTCAAAGTTCTCGATGAGAGTCTTGGAAAAGTTGTACTTATCAAGCTTAAGGGTGGCAAAGTCATCAGAGGAAACCTTCATGGTTTCGACCAGCATATGAACCTCTTGCTTGAAGATTCAGTAGAAATTCTTGAAGAAGGCAAGTCTAATGAGCTGGGCACTATCGTTGTCAGGGGGGACAATGTGGTCATTATCTCACCACCGCCAAAGTAATGCATGGAGAAGCTAAGTGAGAAATGACAAAAGGCACTACATCGATGGGAAAGTTTACCCGCAAGAAGACCCATATACGATGCAGAAGGTGTGGCCACAATTCATATCATAAGCGAAGTAAACGGTGCGCAAAGTGTGGCTACCCAGACCCGACTATTCGAAAGTACGGCTGGATTAAGCGACAGGTCATCTAATACAAACAGAAAGCTTTTCTTATAGCAAGCCTTGGCAAACCCTATATAATGTACACAGAAATAGCCATCATCGCCGGCTCATCTGTCGCAGGAATAATATCAGCGGTATTTCTGGAGAAGCTTTTTAGAATCAGAAATAATAATAAAAGTAAATATGGACATTCATCGCCCTCGTCATCTATCGGCCCCATACGGGATGAGCTTATATCACTTGTGTTTGAGAAGAACCTTACAGCTGAAGCAATTACTCGGGTATACGAAGCAGCTCAAGATCGCAGGATCGACAGGTTAGAGCGCGACAAATTGTTGCTAAAATATAAGCAGCAACTCGATTCGCTCAACCAAAAGGTCGCTTATTTGCAGCCCGTGGCAGACTTTTCGGATCTCAAGGAACTCCGCAACAACCTTGTATCCTTTCTAGAGGACAGGATTTCTGTGCTTGACAAAAAGTTATTAGACCTTTCTAAATCGAATCCTCCTTCCCAGGATGATGTTTATGGAAAGGCAAAAAAGATACTAGCCGAAACGTCGAAGATGCAGCAGTCTGTTACTCCTATGGCCAAAAACACGTTTAAGGCTGAAGAACAAAGCATTGAGCGATTACATGAGGAGATAGTTCAAGCACTACAACACCTTGAGCAGGTAGAGATAGACAAGGACTAATAGGTTTAGTGTATAAAGTAGTCCTCTGAAGAGGTTTGAAATGTATCAATAGCATATAGTGTATTTCTTTAATTCATTTTTACTACCTTATTTTACCCTGCTTTAGAAGGGTTATAGCTATATTGTGTACTGTAATTCTATGCGAGCATCATATATAGAAAAGCAAATAGTGTAGAAAATCCCCACATATTCAATTGGTAGCACGCTTAATCGATGGCAAGGTCGTGTCTGCAGACGTAAAATCAAGAGTAATAGGGGCGGTTCGAGAATTGAAGGCAGTTGGTGTTCAGCCTTGCCTTGCGACGGTGCTGGTCGGAGATGACCCTGCATCTGCAACCTATATTGAGAGCAAGCATAAGGATGCAAAAGAGGTAGGTATTGTCACAAGAGATCATAGGCTTGCCGGCACCTTTAATCAGAAGGAGTTACGTGAGTTAGTGCAACTTCTAAACAACGATCCTGAAGTCCACGGCATTTTGGTACAACTACCTCTGCCCTCTCATATCAATGAATTTGACATACTCTCCTCTCTAAGCCCTCTGAAGGACGTGGATGGCTTGACGCCGTACAACGTTGGCATGCTGCAGAGCGGTATTGCAGCACTTAAGCCCTGTACACCTTCTGGCATTATGGAGCTTTTGGATTATTACAAAATAGATGTATCCGGGATGGATGTAGTCATTGTAAACCGCAGCAACTTGGTGGGAAAACCACTTTTAATTTTGTTATTGGAAAGAGACGCCACAGTGACAATATGCCATTCAAAGACAAAGTATCTTGACAAAAAGCTACGCAATGCAGATCTGATTGTTACTGCCGTTGGCAACCGTCAGCGCTTTACGCTTACTGCAAACATGATCAAGGAAGATGTGGTCGTTATTGATGTTGGGATCGCTCGACTCAATGGCAAGCTTACCGGGGACCTTGACTTTGACTCCGTAAAACAAAAAGCATCTTGGATAACGCCAGTGCCAGGTGGAGTAGGTCTTATGACCCGGGCAATGCTTTTGAAAAACACCGTCACTGCTGCCTTTATAACACGAGAGCTGAGTGAGTAGCTACTGTTAGGCAAAAAAGAAATACGACAACAGATGCTTGAAATGCGTAACAGGCTGAATTACCCTGAGATCGCAAAAAGGAGCAAAACCATACAAGAATTTGTAATAAAAAGCAAGGAGTTCGAGCCGGCCAAAGTTGTTGGAACATACTATGCACTAGGTTCTGAGGTAACTACAGAATTGATAATCAAGCGTGCAAAAATATTGGGCAAAAAGATCGCACTACCAAGAGTTGAAGAAGACAAGATCACATTTTATGAACTGTCATCTACTAAATCCTTGATTAGGGGCAGGTTTGGTATCCTGGAACCTCCGCCATATGAACAGATGAGTGATATCGATATACTTATCGTGCCTGGCGTTGCTTTTGATAAAAAGGGAAACCGCCTTGGGTACGGTATGGGATTCTATGACAGATTACTGTCGTGTAAGCGAACATTTTCTATTGGGCTTGCGTATTCATTTCAGCTGCTTGAGAATCTACCACATGACAAGTATGACAAAAGATTGGATGCAATAGCAAGTGAAGATGGCATCTATTACGCCTAGCGGCCTATTGCTCTTCTTGCAATATCTGTCCTGTAATAGTGGCCGTTTTCTCCCCATCGTATTTTTCTGACCGCGGAGTAGGCATTCTCTATTGCCCTTCTTACATCCTCTCCAAGTGCAGTTACCGCTAAAACTCTTCCGCCGTTGGTCACAATCCTGCCGTGCGAGTCTCTTGCTGTCCCAGCATGAAAAACCATGAGATGTGGCCCAAATTTAGAGTTAAGACCCTCTATGACTTTGCCCTTTTCGTAATGACCAGGATACCCCTTTGACGCCATTATCACGCACACAGCGGCCTGGTTCTTCCATTCGATCTGCTGCATTGACTCAAGTCGCCCATCCACTGCTGCATCTACGTACTCATAGAGGTCCGACTTCATCCTCATCATTATGGGCTGGCACTCTGGATCGCCCATTCTTACATTGAATTCAAGCACATAGGGTTTTTTTGTATTTTCGTCAACCATTATGCCAGCATAGAGAAAGCCCTTAAATGGAGTGCCGCGCTTTCTTATTGCAATCATAGCTGGCTGCATCACGTCTTTTATTATCTTTTCATGAAGGTCGCTGTCAACTACCGGTGTAGGGGAAAAGGCTCCCATGCCACCGGTATTGGGACCTTTGTCGTCATCATATACCCGCTTATGATCCTGGCTTGGAGCAAGAGGCATTGTTGTTTTGCCGTCGCACATTGCAATGAAGGATACCTCTTCGCCAGACAGCCGCTCTTCAATGACTACTTTAGTGCCTGCAGCGCCAAATTCCTTCTTGATCATCATACTATCAATCACTGCAATAGCTTGATCCGCGCTGTCACACACCACTACACCTTTGCCTGCTGCAAGTCCATCCGCCTTGATTACTTGCGGTCTGCTTTGCCTGACGACATAGTCCTTAGCCTTCTGTGCTTCAGCGAATATTGCAAATTTAGGGGTCAGGATGCCCGCATGGTGCATGAACTCTTTGGCAAAAGCCTTGCTGGTTTCAAGCCTAGCCGGCTCTTTTCTAGGCCCAAAAATGCGTAGACCCTCTCTTTCAAAGGCATCAACAATTCCAAGCGAGAGAGGCTCTTCAGGGCCCACAACCGTCAGCAGGTTGCTCTGGCGCTTTGCAAATGATACCAATTTGTCGATATCATTGTGCTTGATATCAATATTTTCAGATGTTCCCCCATTGCCTGGCGCAAAATAGACCTTGCTTACGTGTTTGCTCTGTGCGATCTTCCAACCAAGAGCGTGTTCTCTGCTTCCAAAACCAACAATAAGAACATTACTAGACGCCACAACGATGCCAAAAAACAGTCGGCTAATAAACTGTTTGATTATGATTCTCTTACTTTTTTCGTTTCCCCTTTTAAGCAATATGCGTGTCTACTGAGCATGGGCTCAGAGCAGGCTGCATCTGATAGAGGACGCGCTCGACGAGGCCTTGCGTCTGCCAACGAAGAGACGAGGCAACGAGTAGCACGAAAAGGGGGTATTGCACCGCACCAGAAGAGGGGCCTGGCCGCGGCAAATTCGGACACGAGACTAAGAGTGGCGAAGGCAGGTGGGGAAGCACGGGCAAATGATAGAGAAGGCCTCAGTGAGGCAGGAAGGCGGGGCGGCGAAGTCGTAAAGGAGCGCTATGGCGCGGAATTTTATCGAGAAATAGGAGAAAAGGGTGGCGGAGCTGTCAAGGAGCGCTATGGCGCGGAATTTTATAGTGAGATTGGCAAACGGGGCGGTGAGACTGTCAAGCAAGAGCGCGGAGCAGAGTACTATAGCACTATTGGAAGAAAGGGTGGCGAAGCAAGGACAACATTAGAAAAGCCTGAAGTTCGCCAGAATCAGCAGCCTTCATCTGATTCTACACAGCCGAGTACTACTAATACTCAAGTATCAACTACGGCTTAGGACACTTATGTTATCATCTGCTACTGCCTGCAATAGGTAAACATATTCGCTATCATCAAACTCAATGACTGTGAATCCTCTTTCTTGTATAGCTTTTCTGACGCTCTTTAGATGGTAGCAATCCTGTCCGCCTGACAGGGTATTAAAATAAAAGTCCTTGCAAGAGCAAAAACCAAGCTCTGGATCTATCCAGTATTCATTGTCTCTACCTATGACAACCCATAAGTTTTTGCCACTTGGTAGAAACAACATTTGCTTGACACTACCTGAGCTTACTGCATAGTCTATTCTCGACTGCACGACTATAACTTATTTGGCTGATTAGCGGTATAAAAAGTGTGAAGATACGACCTATTCATCCTCACGCTGCAATATTAATAGAAGATGCGGGCAGGAAGTACGTTACAGTATCCGATTTGCACATAGGGCTCGAAGCGGACCTATTAGCAAAGGGGATAACAGTCAGCTCAGACCTTGTCTCTGAGATGGTTGCTGAACTATTAGATCTTGTCCGGTCAGAGCATGCAGATAGCATTATACTGCTAGGTGACATCAAGCACACCGTTGGCTCAATAAACAGACAAGAGTGGAATATTGTGCCCGCATTCTTGAAGCAACTGTCAGCCAAGGCTGATGTCTACCTTGTGCCAGGCAATCACGATGGCAACATTAGACACCTCATTCCAAATAACGTAAACATGATAACCAGCAAAGGGATGACGCTTGATGATACGCTTTTGGTGCACGGCCACAGTATGCCTTCTGATGTTAGAGGACACATCAAGCGAATAGTTATGGGGCATATACACCCTGTATTTTTGAAAAAGGGAAGTGTAATAAACGGAGAGCGGGTATGGCTATATTTTCAGGCAAGAAAGGAAGATCTTTTTGCTGAGAAGGGAATACTTGACATTGTGGTGCTACCTACCTTTAATCCATATCTTTATGCTACTGGCGAAAAGTTATATCATAAGTCTGTTTCGCCTATAATCGCAAAAGCAATGCGGCATGGTGTGAAGAAGTGCTTAATCATAACGCTTGATGGCTCAATTGTAGGTGATGCAGCGCTCCTTCCACACATTTTACAATAATAGAGTTTACAATGAAGCATGTGGTTGATATTATAATAGCCACAGCTTTCTTGCATAATATCATAGAAGCAAGTGTCAGCTAAAGCTCTGTAATAAAAACAAAACAATTAGCATAGTTTAGTACTAGACGTATCTTGGTCGGAAACCCTGTATATGCTGCATCCTCAAATGGCTATATCTCAAGTTACCCTCGTTGATTGCAGAAATCAAGCTAGAAGGACGAAGCAAGTTGATACTGTCATACTTGGCAGATTGGGGTTGACTCTCTAATAGAAAACCAGATATCGACAATCAATCGTCACTCTCACTTATACAGATGAGTCAATGATCCTAATCTTACTAAGCAAATTCAAGATACCACAATTTAATCTCATTTGGAACCGTATTTGCTATGTATTCGCATTCGTCTTATCGAGCATCATAAAGAAATAAAGAGGAAGAAAAATGCATCAAAGGAAAATACACAATCCAATCAACCTAATTCTTCATAGGTTTGATTGCTACTCATATACACTATTCGGCCGCCACCGCCAGTACTAGAATGTACCAGTCAGAAAGCAATCCTGCTCAAAATTAGGAGCAGTATTCATTTTCAAGATCTACCAATAGATACGCATTTGCTACAGTCGATTTTCAAGCTATTATTACTCGAGATAGCTTTGAAGAGGCGTCACAGTCGGAATGTTATCACGCAGCCACTGAAGTGTCTTGATAAACGAGCTTGCTGCTTCAAATGTCGTTAAAACAGGTATGCCCATTTC
>DAIUEZ010000098.1:0-6908 GCA_036844865.1 Nitrososphaera sp.
GCCAAAAGGTGTGGTTATGATACTCATAAGGCTTAAGGTGCCAAGGACCCGTAGCAACTAATTCTACCTCTGTAACAAGGGGCCATTTTTGCTTCCATGCCCTTTTGCGAATAGCTGTCAACGTACTTGTTAGCCTGTCATAATTGCCATTGCCATGACCATCTTCTTTACTATCAAGGCGGTTTGTTATCTCAGGCTGCAGCAGATTATTCTTTTTATTAGAATTATAATAACTGCTATAGTTACGAATTGAAAGACTATCCATTGTAGTGTTCTCTGTCAAAGCTACCAAGTAAGTAGAAACATCTTGAGTAAGTGTACGATAAGGGCCGCCAATGTGATGTGTTTCTTGTACATCTATGTATGCACCATCCTCTTCCGACCATAGTTTCTGCTCTACTCCTCTGATTGTTGCATTTGCCAATTTCAACATTTTCTGTACTGATCCCTTTCTTTTATCCAACAATTGCAGTAAAATGGAGAAGTTGGTCAATGCCAGTATCCAACACGCCTGGCTGTAGACTATCTTACCAGCCCTCATTATGCTATCCATCCAGTCTTCATTATGATTCTGTTCAAGGAGGCCATCACCATCAATATCACGCCTGGCGAGGTATTCTATTGCTGTGTGCATCCTTGGTATCGTGAAGTCTAGCACCTCCTCTACTTGATTCATGAAAGAAGAACGAGTAGGTACTTTACTCGAAATAGAGGAGGAGGCGGCGGCATCATGCTTATCATCCTCTGCTAAGAGCCTTGATAAGATCCAAGAAGTAGACGAAATCATCAATGCAGTAGAATCGATATCTGGGTTCTTGCCAAAGACTTCACATAATTTTCGTGTGTGGTATATCGATGTGGGTAGTGAGTCTCTGAATCTTTTTTTGACTTTTTCATCAGCTAGAATTGGTTTGAAGTTCATTTCAGGGGATCCTCTCCCAAAAACTATCCTATCATCACTAGCCCACCCTATTTGGTGAGACCATATTACAAGAATCTCGTTCAGAATGTCTTGTATTCTGCCTGATAGAAACCAATCTTTGAGAATATAGGAGGAATCTCGGCACCATACACCAGTGTAATACCCTCCAGGATTAGCTGCTTGAAGCGCATGATCTTCAGTTTTTTGTATAAAATTCGCTAGCCTTTTGGAGAATTCTTCACGATCAATGGAAGCTTCGCTAGAGTCAAATGACGCACTAGTCGTGTCTAGATCCCCCGTTCCTTTACCTTTATTTCTTTCCGCTAAATGAAATTGATGAAAAAGCGGATCGCTGCTTTATCAATTCGCAACTTTTATCAGCCATATTGCATTACTATCATTGCAAGTAGATTGAAGCATAAGGATGGTTCAGCAGATTATAATTGCAGGCTCTGTGGAGAGCATTTTGATAGTTTTGGAGATATGCAGCGTCATGAATTGATCAAGCATGTACAAGGTGATATTGCTAATCAATCAGAAAAATAGAGCGTCTACCTTCCCTACTTTGCATATGTGCTCTCTAACTTATAATTTGCTAATCCTGCTTGTTTTTCTCTCTTTTATTATTCCTTCATCCCTGCCAAAGGGGTGCCCGCCAAATCCATGTCGCATCAGCGCGATCGATCTGTACGCATCACTTTCATTCATTCTAGATTTGAATAACTCCATTATTGATTGCGATATCACTGGTATCGGAATTTCCTTATTTATGGCGTCTTGGACTAACCAGTTTACCTCGCCTGTATCTTCTATGTAGCTTTGAGTTTTTGCTAAGCCTTGCTCCCTCAGTCCTTTTTCCATAAGCTCTACAAGCCAGCCTCTTATCACAGAACCATTTGACCAATTCTTAAAAATGGCAGCCAAGTCCAGCTCAAAGCCACTTCTGCTTAAAAGCTCAACGCCTTCTCCAATTGATTGCAGCATACCAAATTCAATTCCGTTGTGTACTAACTTTACAAAGTGACCTGTTCCTGGCTTGCCTGTATAGATATACCCATCTTTGACTGCTAGTGCTGTCAAAATAGGCTCTGCTATTCTAACTCCTTCTTCTTTACCGCCAACCATAAAGCAAGCGCCGTATCTAGCACCTTCTAATCCTCCGCTTGTGCCGCAATCCAGAAAATATAAGCCCTCTTCAGAAATTTTCTTCTCCCTTTGAATGGAATCTAGATAAAAAGAGTTGCCACCATCCATCAGTACATCTCCTTTTTCAAGGAAAGGTACCAGTTCATTTAGTACCGAATCCACAGTTGGGCCAGCAGGCAATGAAAGATAAATTACTCTTGGATGTTTTAGGAAATCCACGAAGGATTCATACTCGTAAACTACTTTGATGTCCTGCTTTTCAAGTTCTGGCTTTTTGCTGCGTGCTTTTCCTATTACTGCTATTTTTTTCTCATTAGCTTGTAAGGCTAGGTTTCCGCCCATTTTTCCTAGTCCAATTATTCCAAGCTGCAATGTGATTAGTCGCTGCCTCCTCTCCCTGGTGTTTTCTTTGGGTCAGTAAAGCCCCCAAACGCCAGAAATTCTACCATTTCGTTTCCATCATTTGTTATGGAATGGCTGGTTTTTTCTGGTATGTAAATAACGTCTCCATCTCTGAACTTGGCACTCTCATCAGCTATAGTTATGTGTCCAGTGCCGTTAATTATGTAATATATCTCCTCATGGTCCCGATGTTCATGCCTCTCATATGAAAGGCTTGGCTGCAACTTTGCTAGTGAAACGTAAGTTATACTTTTTAAACATCGGAACTTTGGATCGACTTCAGCATCTATATCTCCATGAGTTTTGGTATCCATGGAAAGCAACCGCCAATCTAATCCGCTCTTGTGTGCTATAGTCGGGTAGACGCTCCTCCAGTTCCTGACTATTAGAGTCAATGATTAGTCACTAAGCAACAAGTTATTTTACTATATCAAACAGTATTGCTCTAGCAGGAGAGCCGTCTAACCCTTTAAGTGGCAAAGGCAAACATACAAAGAACATCCTGCTACCGGCAAACTGCTCAAAGTTAGCAAGGTTTTCAATTATACCAATGTTCTTGGCAAGTAATAGCTTGTGAACAGGGGCATCTTTTATTCCATATTTTTCTACGCTTGCAGTGTCAACTCCAATGCACTTGACTTTATGCTCTACCATCCATTCGGCTGCAGAAACTTCAAGATATGTAAAATCAGTTAGGCGATCACTCGTACCAGTGTATATTAGAATAATGTCGTTGGTTCTAATGTCATAGCCAGAAAAATCCTCCGCGGCTATACTCTTTTTACCTGAAGCATCGATGATCGTGGCTTCGCCAATAAACTTGCAAAGTGGTTCCCTGTCTATAGTGTCGCCCTCTAGCAGAAAATGCCATTGCGCATCGACATGGGTTCCAGTGTGGGAGCCAAGCGTAATTCTGGTGATATTTGCATTATTGTCTTTGATTGTAGCATGAGGCTCGAATTTTGGCTTGGGGTCCCCTGGGTAGACCCGCATATCTTGACTTATTGTACGAGTCAAATCATGGATTTTCAATAGTTTCAAAAGAGCCATCCTCTTTTGCCTTATAGTATGTGTTTGCGTGCTTGGTGAAAAGTCCTACCTCAACTACCCCTGCAACGTTTTTGAGCACGAGTTCTTGCTGCCTGATATCTGTTGGGTAGTCAAATAAGGTGTCTAGGATAAAGTTGCCGTTCTCTGTAACGTACGGGTAACCTTCCTTTAGCATCCTCATTTGGGGCCTGCCGCCTATATCTTCAAGCTTTTTCCTAACTATATGAATTGCAAAAGGATGTGTTTCAATTGGAACTGGCCAACTAAAAGTAGGCAGAAATTTGCTCGATTCTGCTGCAATTACGATCTGCTTGGCTGATGAGTGTACAATTTTCTCCCGCAAAAGCGCGCCGCCACCGCCTTTTATCATATTAAATTTTGCATCAACCTGATCAGCCCCATCAAAAACAACATCGATTTCCGGCATCCTATTGACATCAACTAGCTTTAGTCCGCTCCACTGCGCTTCTAGTTTGATCTGAAATGAAGTTGGGATACACTCAAGGGTATTCTTGCCATCAAAATTTGCCATCTCTCTTACGATAGCGGCTGCCATTGGGCCACTTCCTAGGCCAATGACTTGATTGGATCTTACGAATCGTTGTACTGCTTCCTGGGCTAAATTTTTAGCAGCCTGTTGAAATGAGCCGGGGATCCAGTTTGTTTCCTGCGAGCCCGCATACATGGCCTAGCTTGGGCTATATGAATTAAAAGAGTTGCAACAAGTGAGCTGTATTCATACAGAAGTCGCTACTTCTCCGCTAACAGGTTCAGCCTTGAAATGTGGCATCACTTTTTTGCTAAACGTTTGGATAAATTTTATCTCATCTGGGCTAGTGCTATGGATATGGACCCTTGTAAATCCTGCTTTGAAGTAATCCTCTATTGATTTTATGCAATCTTCAATTGAGGTTGTTATTTGAATGGCTTGCTTTAGTTTTTCGTCGGGGACTTCCTTTTCTGCTTTCCTCTGCAACTTTCTAGGGTCGCTGATGTCAGAATCAAATATATTCTTAATCAGAGTCGCTCGCCAAAAGGTTGCAGACTTGAATGCCTCTTCGTAATCCTCGGAGAAGGATACCTTGTATTCTGCTATCTTTTCTAAAGAATCCAAGTCTCTTCCCTCCCTTTTTGCAGTCGAATCGAAAACACGAAGTACCTTTCCTGCTTCAGCCGGTGCCAAATATGATATCAAGCCATCAGAGTATTTTGCAGCAACTTTTGTTGCCTGTTGTCCTGTGGCCGCCATGTAGATTGGGATCCTGCCAGAGGGGGGAGTGTACAATTTGGCGTTTCGGATAAGAAAATACTCTCCATTGAAATTAACAAATCCTTGATCGGCTTTTCCTTGATCCCACAGTTGCCTGATTACATAGATTGCTTCCTCAGTTCTTGTAAGTCTTGCCTGGGGCCTTGGCCAATCAAATCCAAGCGGTGACTCGTTCATAGATTCTCCGCTACCCAAACCAAGCCCAATTCGACCAGGATAAAGCACATCAAGGGATGCAAAAGCTTGAGCGATAATGGCCGGATGATAGCGATAGACTGGTGCAGTAACGCCAGTTACAAATTGCATTCTTTTTGTGTGCTCGGCAGCAGCTGCAATCCAGATCCAGGTAAAGTTGCCATAGGCATTGTCATGCCACCATGGATGGAAGTGGTCACTTGTCATTGTTGTCGTGAAGCCGCCTTTTTCTGCCTCTATAACAAATTTCAGTAATTGATGCATTGAATACTGTTCATGCGCGGCCCAGTATCCTATTGAAACCATTATAATATAACGACCTGCTAATGGCAAGAATGTTTCTAATGATAGTTCTATCTAATTAAGAAACGGCTACCCTATTCCTAATAGTTCAGCATCTTGTAATGACAACTCTTGCAGCATCTCAACCGACAACGTGACATCTACAAGCACATATGTATATACGATATACAAGGGGAAAAATAATAGGCGGAGGAGAGGAAGCTAAACACTTGGCTGTTATCGTCAATTTGTTTCCCTTTCATTCTTTTTCTTGCGTATATGCGTATGAGCCTTACGAGTCCGATAAGTAAGTCATAAATACAATACAGCATAGCAAACATTTGCAGAAACGGAACATTTGATGTGATCCTCTATGGTGATAGAATACTCTGACTTTCCTTTCTGGCTTCGCTTTGCACATTTCATCAATGTAATATTTTTAACCTTGCTGATTCGTAGCGGAATTGAAATTCTGGCAGCTCTTCCAAAGCTATATTGGAAAGATCATGCGCTGCCAGGTTCTGAGTGGATCAAGTTCACTAAAAGAGAGGTACCAAAAGATAGGTTATGGATCTCATTAGAAGAAGAAGAATCGTTCTCGCCATGGATCGCATTGCCTGGCCGCAAGAACCTCGGCCTTGGAAGGCATTGGCACTTTTTTTCAGCTATATTCTGGGGTCTAAATGGCATCTTCTATTATGTTATGCTTTTTACAAGCGGCGAATGGGTACGTTTGATCCCAACCTCGCCATCTATTTTCTCCGAGGCACTCAAAACAGCACTTATTTACGCAAGCCTACAATCGCCTCCACCAGGCGATCCATATAATCCTCTGCAGCAGCTTACATACTTTGGAGTTGTCTTCATGCTTGGACCATTCATGATAGCTACGGGGGCGGCCATGTCGCCTGCAATCGATGCAAGATTTCCAAGGTATCCAAAAATATTTGGAGGGCGTCAGGCAGCAAGAAGCCTCCACTTCCTAGGAATGGTAGCTTTTGTCTTGTTTGTATTTGCCCATATCTTATTGGTTATTGTTGAGCGATTTCCCGAGAACATGGGAAATATCCTTTTAGGCAATGGAGAAGGAGTTAGCTTGTTTGCTGCAATTGGATTATTCGCGTTCTACACTGCAGTCGTTGTTATTATTCATGTTTGGGCTACCTCTGTCTCTGTGAGAAAGCCAAGATTGGTACAAAATGCATTGGACAAAGTCATAGTATCAGCAAAATGGTTATTTCTTCGTAAACTTGTATCTAGGCAATACTTCCAAAAACCTAGTCTCTCTCCTTTCTTCAGAGTAAATGGCTATCCTCCAAATACCAAAGAATACAAGGAGCTTTTGGAGAACAACTTTGCCAACTGGAAGCTCAAAGTTTGTGGATCGGTAGATAATCATTTGGAACTTTCAGTTGCAGATTTGCAAAAAATGCCAAAAAAGACACAAATAACTGAGCACTATTGCATTCAAGGATGGACTGCAATAGGAGGATGGACAGGAGTACCAATGAGCTATATTATGATGCTGTGCAAACCACTTCCAAATGCACGCTATGCGGTCTTTCATTCATACCAGTATACTGAAGGTTATGAGTTCTATGAGGTACTAGATTTAGAGATTGTAAACCACCCACAGACAAT
>DAIUEZ010000099.1:0-6839 GCA_036844865.1 Nitrososphaera sp.
CCAAATTTGGTATGTTCCTGCTTGAAGTTATAGCTATGTACTAGTTTTAAAAGGAACATTATCAAGTTTATTGCAGTTGCCTTTGCGGTTCCTCTAAGCCTTGAGGACTTCAGCCTTAAAGTCAGATTGAGTACCAAATAATGACGTGCAAAATGAACCTATCGCAATCTACATAGATATTAATTATGTAAATAAGTGTGCAAAAAATCTGAAAAAATATGCATGCAAAATCATAAAGCCTAAGAAGAAGGTTCCGGCTACGGCTGGTTTGGAGAGGGTTACATCCCTCTCTTCCTTTCAATTTCAAGCGCAGCTGCAAAGGTAGTTACTCTTGTACCCATTGTAGACTTTGCCGCCATTCCAATCCGCTCATGATCTCTTAATAGTACAATAAATACCAGCTACCGCTAATGAAAGGACGGACTCTAAAAGGTCTAGTTATATCATAGTATGACATAGAGAAATGATGATAACTAAAAAATGACAATGAGAAGATCAAGAAAAAAGATCGCAATGACGATAACAATAAGCATGCTAGCTATAGTAGTAGCAACACCATTGACAGCAATAATAGCACAAGAGGCAGCAGCAGTGCCTACAAATAGTACGACAACAACAAGAACAATTGGAAACAACACTACTGGTACTGCATCGTCAGGAATAGAGCTCTCACAACAACCAGTCTTACAAGAACGGGCAAGAACTGAAAGTGAGACTGCAATAGACTATGCACACACGAGCATAACCTACTCAGGAAATGGCACACTGACCCTTCCAATCAACAATATCGTCACTATGGCCAATTTCACGAGCAATGGTAGCGCACTTATTTCATTTGTGACACAATCTGCTCAGGGGACAGAGACTATCAGAACAGAAGATGGTGAGACTGGAATAATTACATTCTATGAAATTGTAGAGTTCAATCCTGCCACAACCGAAGGTAAGGGAATTATTATAGCAAACGTTCATACAAACCCGACTGGCGCGCTTGCATCATTAAATGGCATGACTCTAGCAGGAATAGATGACATTCTGTCAAATGGTCAGAGCAATGTAACATTATGGGAGTGGGAAAGCAGAATTAGTAATTTAGATATTCTTCCCGTGCAGGATCAGCTGAGTCATCGATGAATACAGTAACTGAACTTCTGCCACCAGGGCTAATGTACCATAGCCTCAAACAATGATGGACTCCTTCTATTTTTTCATAGTTCTAGTTGCCGCCAAATGCAATACAACTGAGAGCATCTCGACATCTGTGTAACTAACCTTTGTATATCTTCAATCTCTGTTTATTCCTCCTTTTCTCTTCCTTCCTTTTTGAAAGCTGTCTTAAGTTATTGTCATCTCCACGAGCATTCTCAAGCGCCCTGATCTCCAATTTTGAATGGTTGTTTACAGGTCAGTGGTCTTGTTTCTAATCATTCTTTAACCAGATTGAATCATTTTCTTTGTCATTTCTTATGTTGAATCTTACACTTAGAGAGAGTATTTCTGTTGCTGCCTTCTTCTCTCCCTTGAGATGAAAACAGTAGATTTATCTTCCCCCTTGGTTAGTTTACATACTGAGGATCTGCTAATGCAAGTTAGATAGGTGACACCTAAACTTGAGGATATTCCTTTTTGTTAGGAAATATTCATCTTTGAAGCTGCTTCTCTTTCTTGATTTTGTTTAGTATTTTCTTTATTTCTTTTTCGAAGAAGAAGAAGAAGAACTTCTATAAATCCATATTCTATGATGAAATAGAGTTAGCCATTGGAATTCAAACAGAACTACTATTATTCTAATTCAATTAAGACAAAGTATATCATTAAACATATCTTCAACAGGGATACAGTAGAGTCTCTCTGCCTTTTTCTTATTCGCTATCCTTTACAGTCTTGCTCGTTTTTGCATGTGTAAAGTTCGTTCCTAACCCTCTTGGACTGGGACCCGGAACCTGGGGATCAGTGGCTATTTCCTGCACGTTCACATCTTGAGGTTCGTCATGATCGTCTTTACCCATTTCACGGCCCATTCCTCGATTGGGCATTTTTTCCTTGTATGGATTCGTTCCCATATTATTGATGTATTATTGGAAAGTATTGCTTATATAGAGAAGCCCTTTAGCTTTATTCAGAGGCTAAGCTGCAAATTGAGTTAGCCGAAATCAAATATGATATGCCTCGTGTGAGAGAAATAGCAAAGATATCTGCTGGAAATGAGAGGTCAGGTAAGGGTGGAAGTGGCGAGTATGAGGTCGATGTAAAGTTCCGTGATCTTAAACGTTAGAATGTCATTCATAAATGAGAAGTTGGCTGAAGCAAAAAACAAGCGCGATTTGTATCATCAGCAGAGAAAAAAGACAGGAATGCCAATTGTTTCTCTGGTAGGTTATACAAGCGCAGGCAAGACTACATTATTTAATTTGCTTACCTCTGAAGACAAAGAAACATCTAGCAGTCTGTTCACCACGCTCTCAACAGTTACACGATCCATGAAAGTAGATGAAAAACAATGCTATTGCTCACAGACAAGGTAGGCTTTGTAAGCAGGCTTCCCACTCATATGATAGATGCATTCAAGTCAACATTAGAGAAGTCGCTTACAGCAGATTTGATTTTACTTCTGATAGATTCCTTTGAAGCACTTCGAGATATCAGGATAAAATATTCAAGCTGCTGGCAAGTGCTAGAAGAGCTTAAAGTAGACCGTGCCAAAGCTATCGTTGTCTTGACAAAATATGATAATAGCACAGATGCTCAAAAGATAGATGAAATTATAAAAGAACTGCGGATAGAAAATGCCTTAGTTTCATCAAATACAGGAATGGAGTCCATAAATTAAAAACTATAATAAAAAAACGTTCTATGGCTCAAAAATAGCTTGCTAACATATATCGATAATACCTCACTTAAGTGCGCACAAAAACATATAATCTTGTTATCGGCACTTGAACAACCTCTCTATATAGATTTAATTACTAGGCAACCATGTCAACGATAGATGGTAGACCTAGTTTATGGTCGAAGCATAACTGACCTTATGCGCGAAATGCCTTTTTACGTTAGCATCTTCAAGAAAATAACAGCTTATAAGCTGTTCAAGAAAAAACAGCCGATGTACGGCTCTGTCGATGTCAATAACGTCTGCAACCTTCACTGTACGCATTGTTACTGGTGGCTCAACCGTAAGGAAGAGCATGATTTGACAGCAGAAGACTGGCGTCGGATAATCAAGACTACTTTCCATAAGAAGCACATATTTGTCACGACACTAGTTGGGGGCGAGCCGACCTTACGGCCAGACATTATAGAAGTCTTTTGCAAAGAAATGCCGCACAGAGTTTGCGTCGTGACAAATGCTACCTTTCCTCTTAAGAGGTACGATGGGCTCTACTTTTATTGGGTATCAATCGACGGAACAGAGAACGTACATGACACCATAAGGGGTGAGGGGTCATATGCAAAGACAAAGAAGAACATACTTGACTATATTGCAGGCCCAGACAGAAACGGAAAACCAGCATGGAAAGACATTTGGATCACAATGACGATAAACTCGCAAAATTACATGACTGTAGACGACTTGACAGAAGAATGGAGAGGTAAAGTAAACAAAATTGGTTTTCAGTTTCACACACCCTTTGTAAAGGGCGATCCATTGATGTTACCATTTGGAGATACACGCAACCAAGTCGTTGACAGGATAATTGCAATGAAAAGAAAATATCCTGACTTTATCGTCAACCCCACCAAACAGCTATCGCTTATGAAAGGTAACTGGGGCGGCATCGGAACGACTCCAGTAGATTGTCCATCATGGGCTATCTTGTCGCTGGATCATAAGGGAAAGATAAAACAACCCTGCTGCATTGGAAGTGCAGATAGCAAGAGCATGAAGCCACTATGTGAAGACTGTGGTCTTGGTTGCTATTCGATACTTGTGGCACAAGGGATTAATGGGAATTAATTTCCGGTTTTTAGAATCTAAAATTTGCATAATCAATCGGGTCTGCTCTGTATGTCATTTATTTTCACTTGTTCAAAATACCAAATCAATTCTCAAGGGGAGATATTTTATAATCTCCTATCTTTAAGGAAAGATTAAGAAATTATTAAAGAAGCAACCTTAATCTTTTTATGCATCCTGCGGTGTGTCGGCGGGTTATTTATGCCGACGGCTACTGATTAGCCGTTTGGCTTAGGTTATCCCCAGTATCATCATACTAATGGCTCGTTACTAGTTAATACTTAATTTTCCACATTTGAAAAATTAAGAAGATGTTCTTCTTGCCCTTTATTATCATCTTCTAGATGATATCCCTCTAGTATGTGAGGGGGAACAGTAGCCGCAATAGTCGGTGTTTGGCCGTTTATGACAAATGCATTCGCACCTGCTACCGCCGCTGCTCGAATATTTTCTTTTCAATTAAGCAAGAGGTGAATTATAAACTAATTAAAGCTATGCACGATAGGCAATTGCTGTAAAAAATAGGAAAAAACAGCTGTGGTACTTTCCGTCCGGTTAAAAGGTAGTTGCCACATTCTTTTTGTTGAGGGTTTTTCTGTAATTGCTGTATGTGTTTCTACTCTGTTGTCGTTGTTGGTGAAGTCAATTCTGCAGTTGCAAACCTTGCGCCTACATTAGTGATTTTCACTTTGCAGCTTTGGCCAACTTTGCCGCCCTTTACAAAAATGACAAATCCTTGTACTCTAGCGATACCGTCGCCTTGTCTGCTTGTTTCAGTTATCTGTACGTCGTATTCCTTACCTGTTTCTACAGGCTTTGGACCGAAGCTACCGCCGAAGCGGTTACCTCCTCCAAATCTTCTTTCACCGTATGACATTAGTCAAAGACACTATGGTTTTTGTCTATAATATAAACGGTGGATTGATTACTCAAATTTGATCTTGCAAAGGAGAAATATGACAGTTTATTGCTCATCGGTGACCTTAGCATCCATAAAAAGCCTTCGCCTCTCAGCTATACTGCACCAAAAGGTCATCATAGACTAAGCATTTGAGGAAAGGAAAAGGAGTATTTAATAACACATACCATTTCTTTCATTGCTGTGCCTACGTCTCTATATGGTCTTTTACAACATGATTCATACCTGAAATCTGGACAGACCATATATTATGCAGAGCAGAGCCATGCAAGGCCGCAGAGACATTGAAATAAATTCTTCTTATATGCAGAGTAGGCAAGTCCGAATTGTAGAATGTCATTCTGCCTTGAAAAAGTTGTATTATCCTAATCTTTGATTCAGTGGTAGAGAAAACCCAAATATTACTCCATTCTTCTTGATGATCTCTTTTAGAAGTATTCTTAGAATAAAGTTAGACAATCTATAAATCCTATTTCATGGGCTCCTCCATCTAAAGGTGACACGGCTTCATAACAGCAAAGAATTGTTTGTTTTTTTAGCCGTTATAGCAAGTCTTTGGATTTTAGTCTCTCATAGTATAACTATCAGCAGAGTGGAACAGCACGATCCATCATCAGTACAACAATTATTGCCAAAGCAAATAGCAGTATTAACTCAACAGCCAGAAGCCTCTAACAATAATAATCCTGCTCCTAACCTAGAGGATAACGACCTAGAGGTAGAGCTCGTAACAGAGGGACTAAAATCTCCAACAAGTATGGCCTTTATTGGTAATCATGGTGATATACTAATTTTAGAAAAAAGCGGCGAGGTAATCCTCTTTGATAATGAAAATAAGTCCAAAATAACATTATTGAACCTCACTGTTAACGACCAAAACGAACGGGGATTGCTTGGAGTGGCTGTACTTAATAAGGTGTCAGACACATACTCAATAACAACAAGAGACAATAATAACAACACGAGTGACGCCACCTCAGCACCACAGTCATCAACAACACCAACGTTTGTATTTTTTTATCTTACAGAGGCTAGCAAGGAAGATAGATCACAGGTATTAGGTAACAGAATATACAGATTTGTATGGAACGATACGTACAAATCTCTTTCAAATGGAACATTGATTTTAGATCTCCCGGTATTACCAGGACAGAACCATAATGGCGGTAAATTAATAGCTGATTCGGAAAACAGGCAGATTTATGCTGTCATTGGAGATCTTAACAGAAAGGGAATGCTTCAGAATTTCAAGAATGGTTCCCTTCCTGATGATACATCAGTGATCCTAAGAATAAATCCAGATGGTTCACCAGCTCAGGACAATCCATTTCTAAATGTTAGCAGTACGAATGGTAGCTACTCAAATTTAAGCAAATATTATGCATATGGCATCAGAAATAGCTTTGGACTTGCGTTAGATCCAGTGACGGGGATGCTATGGGACACTGAAAATGGGCCCGATGGATTTGATGAAATTAATATTGTCAGACCAGGCTTTAACAGTGGATGGGCAATGGTAATGGGTCCAATTGAAAGCAGTAATGTAACATCTGAGAATGACTTGGTTAACTTTCTTGGTTCTTCTTCATATGCGGATCCAGTATTTAGTTGGGGAAGGGCTGTGGGTGTTACAGATATAGAATTTTATAATTCAGACAAGCTCGGTACTGATTATACCAATAATATCTTTGTTGGAGACGCTAACAATGGCGACCTTTACTTTTTTGAAGTAAATGAAGACAGAACAGGCTTGCAATTTGAAGAGTCAGGACTAGCTGATGATTTAGTGGCAAGCAATGACAGACAAAGGGCTGCGGTAATATTTGGTACTGGCTTTCCTAGTAGTATTACTGATATAGAGACTGGTCCTGATGGATACCTCTATGTACTAACGCTTCATCCAACGATGGGTACTATATCTAGAATAGTGCCACAAGAGCAATAGTATTTTTTATCTTTGTGTAT
>DAIUEZ010000100.1:0-6732 GCA_036844865.1 Nitrososphaera sp.
ACAAGGACGGAAAAGGTGCAACTTTTATGTTCACGCTACCAATCCAAAAACCGCACCAAGAGCAGCAGCTAGGCTCATCATAGAAAGCTGTCCTCGGAAGATTGTGAGCTAAGGTAGCGAGTTCAAATCTCCCTCTGTCAAAAAGTTTAACATATCTATCTGGGTAACCCGAGAAAGATAGGCATATCCCCTTTATGAAGGACCAATAATTCAAGTTTTAAGCAGAATAAACAAATAATTTATGCAGGTAACTACCGCCGCTCGCCTTTTACAATTGTTCTATAAAATAGATCGGCGATGACTGGCAGTTCAAGGTAGTCAATCAGTATTGCTATCCATGCAGCGTAATACGGGATTTCTACCGCTCCGGATGGTGATCCGAAAAAGGTGCCATAAACGACCTCGTCAGTAATCCAAAATATATGAAATACTTGGATGGCCAACATTGACAGCAATAGTGCATTTTTTATAGAGCCTTTTTCGTGCTTGTATATACTAAGTGCATAATATGTGAGGCCAGCAATAAGTGCCGGGATCTCTACATAATCTATGATTATGAAGAATATGAAAAGGGGGCTCCCATGTTGTACAACAAGAACGCTTTTTCCTGTTATCCGCTGTATGACTACATCAGCGGTAAGCCAATATAGATGGATCAGCTGGAGTGAAATCAACACAAATGCTATCTTTAAATTCAGATTCTGGTATCTATACCAGAACCCTACCAGCTTTTGTACAGTGGAGGACATGAGCAACTAGGCTTACTAATAGATAATTAATAGGATTGTAAAAATATTAGTATCTTTCTTCGATGTATATCTATATGTGTGACAAATTTCATTATAGATGCCTAATGCAGCTATATACTCCGCATGATATTCCTTCGAAGAAGCTGCATTTATGTACTTGCTGTTTTGGAATAAATTATTTCTACTGAATATTGTCGTTGTTGTCATTTATGGCAAAAATTCAGCTATTGAGAGGGTATCAAAGTCTGTCCAGATATTGTTGCCTGTGAAAATAAATACCTGAAAATGAAGATGAGGCACATATGTAAATCCTGTCATACCAACACGTGCAATAACGTCTCCTCTCTTGATATATTGCCCTGTTCTTACGACTGCGCTTGCATGCGCAAGGTGGTCGTATCTAGAATATTCGCCATTTGGATGCTCTATGACTATAAAGTTGCTGTCGTGCCAATATTCTATGCTTGGACCGCCTATATGTGAGTCATCTTTGATGAAGGTAACAATGCCATCTGCTGCAGCAAGCACAGGGGTATTCTCTGCAACTATGAAATCAATTGCATTTCTTAATTTGCCGATATGCGCTGGCGAAGATAATCTATCGATTTTCTGCAACTTATCCTTTGGAACAGGCAACGAATAATTGTTAATAGTGCTCATGTGCTTGCCTTTTCTGCGATTCTTAAAGGCGCGCTTGCCTTATTATGTTTAATCCTCCTCTTCGACCAGAAGTTCTAGATATTCCAGATATTCCTTAAGCAAGCAAGAAAGAAAGAATCGCCTGTATGTCATGTTGGCTCCAGTGGTCCGGGTGCAGTCGTCTCGTGTCCTATATAATATTGACTCCACCATCGCTACAGCTCCACTGAGACACTTAGTCGCCATGATGATCTAGACAGGCATGCGAGAGACAATTCGATATTAGAATGTATGAATTAATGCTTACGTCTAAACATTTTTTTATAACTATTGTTATAGAATTAGATTCACCGCAAATGTGCATAACCTGCTATATCCAAAGTTGCCTAAGCCAGCATATGAGTCAAGATACAAATGATCAGAGTGCAATGCAGAAAACTGGTTCGCAATGGGCAGAAGTAATCGGACAACTTGTTGATAGGCTGACAGGTAAGGGTGCTTCTGTAACTTATGATTTCGACAACCTTGTGATTGATATCCCTAAAGCGCAAGGGCCTGGCGGGCGCGATATGGGATCCGCAAAATGGACTATTAACGGCAAGATTTTGATTACTTGGGAAGCTCATCCGACTTCTGAGGAGGCACGCCAGAGAGCATCAGTATCAACCGTGACATAGAAGGACCAGTTAGCTGCCATGTTAGGCGATAGTCACCTGCATATTGACAAGGACGATCAGCTTAGCGACTGGCTAAGCAAAGCGCTTAGATCTGCAAAAGAAGGTGCGCTCGCGATTAGCTTTGAAAATCAGACTGCAGTGAAAATAGTGATCAATAATGGCACACTGGCAGTGGACCTGCTAGAGCCAACTATCTTCCGGATGCCGGAAGATGAGACTGGAATGTTTGACAAGCTAAAAACTGCATCAGAGTTTGCCCGCAAGCTATCAGATAACGGAGTAACACTTTCATTTCTTAGAAAAGGCAAGGAGGCTGTGAGGCTTGGCAAGGATGCCAAACCGACACTTTCAAAGATGGTAACAAGAAGCGACGACATTCAGCTCAATAGCGCAAGAGAATATGCCAAATTAAAGGGTGACCTAAAAACTGACTAAGATTTCGCAGGAAGCAAAAATTGCTTCTACCCTACTGCAAGTGTTCTGATTATATGGTTGGTAAGGCCCAGCCCAACTATTTATCGGCTACTTCCCGCATTCCTCGCAAAAGAAAAATTTTTTGAGTGTTGAGAATATTCTCGGAATATCTCAACAAGAAAGTTCTGAATAATATTATATCAGGGCAGCATTACGAAGCTTTGGACCCTACTGGGACATCATGTAACAATATATACTTCGTCATTTTGACCGTCTGAGGAATCTATAAGTGTAATAATGTTAACTTGAGTCAGAAAAGGCAGAAAAAATTTACTTGCTTGAAAAGCGATAAGCCTTTTCAAAAAGTGAGATTATATATCTTCACCCTTTGGAGTATTGGGTGAAACATCTTTGGAACTTGCGCCTGAGATTCTTTCCCGGCCACTGTATGGATCGTGTCTTTCACTTTCTCCCACTCTTTCACGGTTGGCTCTATTTAGTCCCCTATCTCTAGCATAAGGTCTTTCACTTTGAGCTCTCTTTTTTACAAGACCTGCTGCAACTTCCACATCATAAACGCTATCGTATTCTCTGCTCTCATCAAGGTTGTTTTCGATCGCTTCAACTATATCATTGATTCCATTGGCCATATTCGGCGATCTTGCGTTAAGATGATTTCTTATTTCTCCTTTTGTCGCCGGAAACCCCAGGCCTTCAAGCAAGTTTGCCAGCTTGGACGCCTTATCGCGATCCATGGCTTCATTTGTTGGGGGCTCGCCAGTAATATCCCCCATGCGCTCGGCTTTGGAGACGATACCTGATTGCTCCACGTCAGTGTAATTGCGATCAGCTTTGGACATGCAGTTCACGCGCTCCCGTGCCTGGCCTTTTGGTGCTGCGCTCCCTCTCTGACTCGGCTCCCTCGCTCAGCTCTATGTCCGTTCCATGCATGTCTTGCTTGTATGCCTTTTCCTGCTGCCCCTTGCTTTGCAACTTTTCTCTCTTTTTAATTATCTCAGGAGGATTGCTCATTACTTTGAGTTTATGCATAATCTGTGATAAAGCCTATAGAATAATCTTCAGGCCGACTGCGATTCTTATGTGAGCGGTACCTCTGCCGCTACTATTTCTGTTCCTTGTTATCGTTAGAACTACTGCTTTGTTGAGATTTTTGGTTGACAAAGGCAAAACCTGAGGCATAACATGAAAACCCTTGTAGGCTCAACAGAATCCCTGCACCCCAAAAGCGGAACAGTTCCTCCTGCCTACCTGCGAGGGTTCGCCGTATCCTAATTGCTGCATTTCGTGGGTCTTACCTTTTACAATTATCCTGCATACTGCTTGGCTGGTTTTGCCATTGTTATGAACCTTTTTAGTGTAAAAAAACCAGCATATTGCATGAGCTCTAAAAAAGAGATCGAGCAGCCGCTAGATACCGAACAAGCTAAGAACTTAGAATTGGATGAAACACCAAAGCCTACAAGAAAGGTGAGTAAACCTTCCGTACCTGTGCCTAACGATGCTGAGCCGAGCACTCATGATAAGATAAAAGGAAGACGAGTGATAAAGTAGCACGGTGTGATTAATTACTTTACCACCATGACAGGGCAATTAGCATAAGTCACTACGCCTGATGCGACGCTTCCAAGTAGCAGTTTGGCCAAGCCTGACCTGCGTCGTCCCCTTGTGCCGGTTATTATGAGATCGACTTTATTTTTCTCAGCATAGTCTACTATTGCGGGCACTATAGAAGTGGGGCTGGCTACCATTTCTACCTTGACATTAACTCCTTGTGCCATAGCTTCTTTTTGAATTTCATCAAACCACTTGCGTGCTTCCTGCTTTGATTTGTCCAAAAGCTCATTTATTGCGCTTGGTGTGACAAGCCCAAAAGCTCCAGATGAATACGCATAGCCAAGCTGTGATACGACAACATATAACGAGATAAGTTGGGCCTCATGTTTTTTTGCCATCTTGATAGCATAGTCGGCCGCTTTCATTGAAGATTCTGAGCCGTCCACACATACAAGTATCGTTGCAAAAGTCATCAGCTAAAGTTGAGCATCATGAAAGATATAAGGATTGAAAAAGCATATGGTTTACTTTCAGAAAAAAATGACATGTGGCAAGATCAATGCGAGATTTGCCTATATCTCATAGGACTTACAGATTATTACCTTTTTGCAGTCTGTGCGGCAGGAAAAATTTTTGTGATACATGCAAAAGGAATTCAATAACATTAATGATATTGGGAAGTATAAAAGAGAATTTCGCTTCCTTATGCAGTCACAACTACTCTGCATAAAAAAAGACTCTGAATGGATTGGCCGATAAAGGTTTCTCATTATATATCCGTAACAAGATAGCAAAACCCTCAAGTTTAATGATGAAGATGGTGCTTTTCATGACTAAATATTGTTAATAGCGCTGCATTTTTTGCACCAAGCTCAGCAGTCTTTTCGTTGCTATTTGCACTCCCTATTATAATTACATCGCCATCTTTTGGATTCAATTTTTCAACCACCATCCTGCGTACCTCTTGCTCTTTCTTTAGAGAATCATTTCTGCTTGCCGGCATAACAAGTTTATTGTCCTTGAAAAGCAGAGTGGTGGCACCTGTTGCGCCCATCTTTATGGCAGCGTCCCGTTGCTCAATGCCCAATCCCACCGCAAAGCCAAACTCCCTGACAAGCACTGCATAGTTGAACCTGCTAAGGGCGACTGAGCACTTGGGCAAGCTCATTTCTGCCGGAATTGCTGATAGCAGTCCTTCGTATATGCCCTTTCCTTTGGCAGTCATCTTTGTGCCCCTATTTGATGTTTCAATAAGGCCTTGCATCTTTAGATGTTTTACAAGTGTTTTGACTGTCCCTTCGCCGAGAACCAATGCTCTACACAGCGCATTCCTGCTAGTTATGCCCTTGTTTCCTATCCTTTGCAAAGCTACAAACACATGCACAAGATCAAAGGAAAGTGGCCTGCTTGGAGCATACCTTCTTGCAACCCTTTCAAGCATCATGATGTACATGTGCATACACGACACAGTAGTAGAGCCTGTGCATTATTTATTACCTACGAGTTGGATAAACCATCCGACTCTTTATATAGAGGCCGCTTGTATCCGAGGTGAATGCTAGCAAGTAACCAGATAACAACAAAAACAACATCTTCTTCAGGAGGCGTTCCAAGGATTGCAGTAGGTGTTCTTCTTGGAGTGCTTGCTTTTGGAATCTTTATAGTTGGATTCGATCAGGGCGAAATGCTTGGCTTTACCGTGCCAGCTGACGGCAGTGGAGGCGACGAGCAGGGGACAAATTGGGCCCATGAATTCTACCACGATATGAGGCATGCAGCAGGATTTCCGTGCCACTAACTAACCCCTTCTTGGTCCTTTATGAAAGCTATCACTTTTATTGCTATTACTCTCCTTGCTGGAGCGATTGCAGGAACTATCTGGGGTGCTATCAACCAGATTGCAGTTGAGCCGTATATCGAGCGCGCAATAGAACTTGAAATGCGGAACGCTGCTCAAAGCGGCCAAGTAATGAACAACCCATCTGAATTTGCAGCCTACAGGTTCTGGCAAAAAGGAGGCGAAATAATTGCCGGCACTATTCTGGGATTATCGATAGGATCGCTGTATGGAATTGTCTTTGCATATACACACGGCTCAATTTCTGGCACCAATAACAACAAGAAGAAGGCACTCATTGTTGCCAGCATCATGTGGTTTGTATTATTTTTGATGCCTGCGCTCAAGTATCCTCCAAACCCTCCCGCAGTAGGAAATCCTGAAACGATCTATTACAGACAGAGTCTTTATGTTGCATTTTTGTCGATATCGGGATTTAGCGCGCTTGGGCTTGCATTCTTGTATCGGAAGATGGTGGTGGCATCTTCGAATAATATAAAAAAGGCGATAATAATAATTCCCTCGATATATGTAGCTATAATGGCAGGAGCATATATTGCAATGCCCGCAAACCCTGACCCAATAAATGCGCCAATAGATCTGGTCATCGGCTTTAGAATAACAAGCGCAATTACCATCAGCACGTTCTGGGCTCTGCTTGGCGTCATTTTTGGCGCCTTTTGGGATAAAGCCAATTTTATTAGTAACAAGATTGCAGCTCGGCATAGGGTGAGGGGGAATAGGATATAAAGTACAATCTTATATTAGAATATACATATTATCAAGTTGTAATGGTAACCATCAATGCAAGTAGGGAGGTTTCTGCTCCTGTTGACAGGAT
>DAIUEZ010000101.1:0-6706 GCA_036844865.1 Nitrososphaera sp.
ACTCTCTTTTTTTGTAAAGTGTTAAACCTATACCAGAGATCTTTTATTATTCTGCCACGGATATGGCCGACATGGGGTTCGCCGTTCATCGTAGGAGGACCCTCTATATATCCGACAGGCTCTCTCCCAGCCAGGTCATTCTCCAAGTAAGCTGTTAAATCAAGATTAGCCAGATAATCTCGAACGTTGTTTTCGATCGCCTTGGCGTTGAAATTGACATTAAAGTGCATCTGTGTGCGAGAATCTCGATAGCAGAGCCTGTGTTTATGTTTTTGGCTATCCACGCTAGAGCAGACTTTCAGTAATCGTGATTACATTTATTTATCTACACCATTAGTGCAAAAAAGTATCACAGTCGTTGCCAATCGGGCATAATCAACTGATAATGCGCTGATATCTTTTTCCGCCATATAGAGCATTATCTTTTAGCACACCGCAGGAGTCATGCTGATGCAGATTTCAAAGCATACGGTTACAGAGCCAATATTGCGATAAATACTGGGACAAACACTATTGCTACTGTGTTGAGCAGCTTAATTACCGTGTTAAGTGCCGGCCCCGCAGTGTCCTTATATGGGTCGCCAATTAGGTCTCCTACGACTGCGATTGCATGAGCCTCAGTCTTCTTCTTACCTTGCATCTCGATGTATTTCTTGGCGTTGTCCCATGCGCCTCCGCTGTTTGCAAGATGGTATGCAAGGAATAGACCACTTACAACCGCGCCTATAAGGACACCTGCCACCGCAGTTGGACCTAACAGTACTCCTATTACTATTGGAGCCGCAATAGTGACTAGCGCCGGCTTCCATAGCTCTCTTAGGCTGGCAGTCGTTGCAATATCAACGCATTTAGCATAGTCTGGAGTTTCTGTGCCATCCATTATGCCAGGCTTTTCCCTAAACTGCCGCCTCACTTCATCAACCATCTTTGAAGCCGATCTACTGACTCCTGCGATAAGCAGGCTTGTCACAAAGAAAGGAATGAGACCGCCTACTAAGAGTCCAATTATGAGCCTTACATCTGAAAGCGAGTATTCAAATGCCATTGCTGGGAATATTTTGTCAGCCTCAAGCTGAAATGCCTGTATAATTGCAAGCGCAGCAAGGCCAGCGCTTGCAATCGCAAATCCTTTTGTTATGGCCTTAGTAGTGTTGCCAGCAGCGTCTATCTTGTCGGTTATTGTTCGATTGTCTTCGCCCATGCTAGTCATTTCAACAATACCGCCGGCATTGTCGCTGATAGGACCAAACGCATCAATACAAAGAACTATACCTGCAAGGCTGAGCATCGCCATTGCAGCCATCGCTGTGCCATATATTCCCATAAGCGGGTCCTGCGTCACTCCAAATGTAATGCCATACGAAACACCAAGTACAATCACTATGGCAAGCATAAATGGTCCAGTTGACCGCATGCCCATAATGATGCCTGTGAGAGTGTTTGAGGCATATCCCCACTTCGTTGAGTCTGCAATCTCCTGCACGGGCTTATACTTGGAATTGGTGTAATAGTCAGTAATTCTTTGGATCACTGGTACAAGTATTACTCCTACCACGGTTGTTGCAAACAGTGAATATGACAACACGCTGTATCCTAGAAAGGCAGTTGTGAAGAAAAAGTTGAGACCAATGGCTATTGCGGCGCTTACTATAAATGCAATGTTGAGTGGGTTCATTGGGTCAGATATCCTTCTTGAAGTTATAGTCATGGCACCAATTATTGACGCTATTAGGCCTGAAGCACCTATTAGCATCGGGTAGATCACCATAGGGTTCACCTCGATCCCAACAATTGGAAGAATTGTTGGTCCAAATCTATCGCCGCCTATTGCTTCTAGGCTGCCTGGGGCAACCAGTGCACCAAGTAGCATGGCTGCAAGTATCGTCACGATATATGATTCATAGACATCAGATCCCATGCCTGCTGCATCGCCTACGTTGTCGCCAACATTATCTGCGATCGTAGCTGGGTTCCTTGGATCGTCTTCAGGGATCCCTGCCTCGACCTTCCCAACAAGGTCAGCTCCCAAGTCAGCAGCCTTCGTAAATATACCGCCGCCGGCCCTGATAAACAACGCAATTAGGCTTGCACCAATACCGACCCCCGCAATCATCAATGGGTCAGGAAACACAAAGTACAGCGAAGTAATTGCTATCAATGCCATTGCAGGCACAGAAAGGCCGACGGTTGCACCACCCCTGAATGCAGTGGCAAAGGCGGGCCCGAGACCCTTAGATGTTGCGTGAGCGGCTCTTGAAGCAGCCTTGACTGTGATCCTAAGGGAAATAAGACCTGCGATCCCAGATAATGCAGCGCCGACTGCAAACGCAACTCCATTTGAGAAACTTGAAGCAAAACCGATGATGACTGCAAGGCCAATCGCCACCGGTATTACAATCTTGAATTCCCTCCTAAGGAAGGCCATTGCGCCAGTCCTCACAGCAGAGGAAATGTTGGTCATACTTTCGGTCCCACTTTGCTGCCTACCGACCCAGGCAGCAAACCCTGCTGCGACTCCCATTGACGCTACCGAAGCCCCGATGGGCAACATATCTTCAAAAACCATTTGCGGTCTTCTTCCGTTGGACTCGTTATATAAAGGGTTACGAGCAACCGAGCAACAACCAGAACAAGGTCACCTAAATGGCATACTTCTATCGCAAAAGCGGATTTCAGGCCTAAAATTCAATACTGTATTTCTTTTGCTTATTGATACTGACTTTTGGGGCTCTTTCGCTCTACGCCGATAGCTAAATACAATTTAGATAATCGAAGACTACATCCAGCAAGCCAGCTTATGCTAACTGCTCGCTGGTCAGCGCTTATGCTATTTGCCCTTAATTGCACTTTCACGTGGGCATTTTGCTGATAAAGTCTTTACGAAACGTCAGTGGGGGATATACTTCTAGACCTGATACCTAAGATTGACCACAGCCACTATGGATAAAGGGCGAGAACCACCAGAGTTCAGACTAAATTAGCCCCGTTGATTAGTTCCGCAAGATCTTGAAAAGTGGAGCTGAGACTGAGCGATGGCTAGAACTCATGTCAAATGTAAAAACTTCTAGAGAAGTGCCTAAGAGACTGAAGAAGAAGAAAAAGAAGAAGAACAGATGATTTTTGCTCAAAGCGCCTTGAACTGGTCGCTCCATCTCATGTAGGCCCTTATCATGTCAACGCTGACACTCGGCTTTCGGACCCTCAATATTTCTCTGAAATCGCTCATTCCTATAGGTCTTGGGTTGGTGCCGTCATCCATTGCTCTGCCGCTTTCAAATAATTCATTTACCACGCGCAGTTGAACGGACTGGCAAATGTCCTTGATGTCACTTGCGCTGTAGCCCTCACTTATTTTTGCAAGTTCGTCAACCCTTAGCGTCCCATCAACATTTAACGGACTTGTATACTGGAGAAAAAGGTTTGTCCTTGATGCGTTACCTGGTAGTGTGACATAGATCCTCTTTTGAAATCTGCGCAGGAAACCAACCTCTAGGCTCCAAGGCTTATTGGTTGCCCCTATAACGTAAAGTTGGGATTCTTTGCTCTTGCCATTTATGCCATCCATCTCTGTGAGAAACTGGTTCTTGACTCTAACCTCACCTCCTACCTCACTGTTGCGTGTGCCGAGGAGAGAATCTATCTCATCTATGAACAAGAGAACTGGTACTCCCTCGCTTTCGGTTAGGTTACGAGCCATCCTGAATAGTTTGGAAATATTTTTTTCAGCCTCGCCTAGCCACTTACTCATCATTGATGCAGCATCGACATTAATGAAGTAGCCGTCAATTTCAGCAGCAGCTGCGGCTGCAAGCAACGTCTTGCCGCACCCAGGGGGGCCATAAAGCAATATGCCACGAGGCCAGCCAAGTGGGAACAGGTCTGCCCTCTTTGTGGGATAAACAATAGATTCACGAATTGCCCGCTTCGCATCTTCAAGTCCGATGACTTCTTTCCAGCTCACCTTGGGCTTTTCTTTCATCACCAAGTCATCAAAGTCAGCCTTGAGCGTTTCTACACTTCCGCTAGACTTAGCTGAAGCAGATGTATTACTAGAAGGAGAAGAAGAATTAGAAGAGCGCTTACTTCCGTGCCCGTTTGGGGGATCTAATTTAATATTATCGATTTGAGTTGGCGTCAACTTTTCTTCCTCTAGACCGTGCGACATCTGAAGAGCCTTGATCCTATTCTGATATGCATTGGCTCTCTCCATGTAGACCTTGTTTAACTTGTAATCAGGATATATCTGAACGAGCTTGACCAGTGCCTCTATAGCCCGCTGATATGAATTAATTGCCATTCCACGTGAGCCCTGAGAGTCCAACCTGATTGCTTCGGCTGCGTATTTGCTTGCGCTATTTTCTAGTTCTTGTGGTGCGAGACTCATAAATACAGTTCAAGCCAGATTGGATTCTTTCTTTGAATTACTTATGTGTAAATCTATGTTGCCTAGCTAACAAAATAATTTGCACCTATCCTGTTATGCTTTATAAGTACTTTTCTTATCGCTTGTCCTCCTCTCACCAATTTTTGCTTTCTCTGCCTGCGTAAGAAAAGCCTATTCTACTATAGCCTTTGCCGTATTTGCATTGCCTGATGCTAGAATATTGAGACCAGCAAGGATATGTCCAATCTGGTCTCATGTTGCAAGTCTGGCAAAAGCCGAGACGGCCGCTCCGATATTGCGCCCTGCAATCGTGTAAAAGAAGTCTCATATGCTTCTCATATGTTTCAAACATTTCTTCGCCATTATCAATTACTTCGCTGATAGATAACTCTGCATTTGTAATTATTGTTATAGATTCGCCAAATTACTGCGCAGACTCAAATCCTATCAGAGATAACATTCAGGATGACCTCACCTTTGTTTCGCTAGATTCAATGTCACATCAGCTCTTGGTAATGCTTGCTCCATCCTTTATTATCGATACTAAAGTTGATCCATCATTCAAGACTTGAGCTCTGAATGTTCATCAGATAGACATTGTTATGGAGAGTCACCTACGGCGGTTGGCTATGTGATTTATCTGAGTGTTCCTATAATTGTGAACCCAAAAGATGTCGTTACATTAAGATATGAGAAAATAATGAAAAACCGTGTTCTCATAAATACTATTGAAGTTCGCATAGGGCCAGCTTGCCTATCATTGCTAGGCGTTAAGAGCAACCTAGGAAAATCTGACAGGTA
Organism: Nitrososphaera sp.; assembly: GCA_036844865.1. Taxonomy (GTDB): domain Archaea; phylum Thermoproteota; class Nitrososphaeria; order Nitrososphaerales; family Nitrososphaeraceae; genus Nitrososphaera. The sequence goes on from DAIUEZ010000101.1 coordinate 5,186, forward strand.
TTGCGGGCAGCTCAGGTGCTTTGGAGAACTCTTCTTTCATCTTCTGGTCTACTAGTCGCGAAACGTCTTCTATGAGGCATATGCCTTCTTCATTAGCGGTCTCAAAGTTTATAGTAAAACCACCAACTTGACCTGCATCGACAAGTATCCCACTCAAGAGCTCCGAGATAACACCGAGCTCTCCTTCCATCTCTGGCACATAGGGTGTTAAGGATGATCTAAGATTCTTTACAACAGCCATCGCAGGACTCAAGACAATCACCACATCGCCAAAGTCTGAGGCTGATGATAATTTTGAGATGAGCTTTTCCAGTGCAACAGAAGTCAGGAGTAGGGCTCTTGAGAGCTGTCTTGTACGCGAGAGTTCTGAGGAAAGGAGAGTCAAATGTTGTATATTATTCTCTTTTACTGCGACCATCAACTTAGTGAAAATGTCACTATCTTTTGCTCTGTTTATGCTGTGAAGCTCTTCCAGACGATCGATTAGTACTTGTATCTTCTTTCTCACGGCATCTAGACGCGGCTTTAGCGGACCTCCAGGTTTCGGCAGCGAGGCGGTTTGATAATTATAGCTATTATTATCACCACCTCTGTCGTCGCTATCTAGTATTGATTCAGATTTTACCCACCTTGAATTCATGCCGACTTGGTTTACGGTATCAAAAATAATACGTACTATGTATCATATTGTTTTGTAACTGCGGTAACAAGAGCCTATAGTAACAGCTCAGCATTTTTTTGAACTTTGACACAATCTATTTGACCAACCGCCTTACCTTTAATTTTCATCCGCTAAGTATATGATGGCTGATACTAATAATGATCTTTCTGGCAGCCTTGAAGAATTCGGATTGTCAAAATATGAAGCTAGGGCTTACCTTACAATGATAGGGAAGGGATCGCTAGCCGCAAGCGAAATAGCTTACTATGCCAATTTGCCACGGACGAAGGTCTATCAAACATTGAAAAAGCTAGAGAAGAAGAAGCTCGCAGTCATCTCCAAACAGAAACCGCTTATATGCAGTGCAATACCACCAGAAGAGGCCTTTACAGAGATCGTCAGCTTACATGATCGGAGGGTAAAGAATATGAGGAAGATAATTGAGTCTTTGCAAAAGATAAACGACGAAAGCCAGCGGCCCAGGGGCTCTGAGGAAAGAAGGTATTTCATACTGGATGCGAACTCCACTCTTGAAAAAATAAGGAGCCTGATAGCGGATTCCCGCTCTTCAGTCATAGCGACGCTAGACCCCTGGGGGTTGAGGTTACTCTCGCAGTGCAAATCATCTCTTGTTAGAGCTCTGACAGCCGGCGTCCGACTGCGCATGGTACTTGGATGTCAATGTATCGGCAACGAAAATGTCATCCAACTTCCCGATGGCATTGATCTTCGTACGGCTGAGGTTATGTCGAACCTGATAATTATTGACTTCAGTCACCTAGTACTAATTGACAGCAGTAATGGGAAGGCAGCGTTCTTTGCCTCGCCGGACTCATTTGCTATGCTGCAGACAAAGAACT
>DAIUEZ010000102.1:0-6684 GCA_036844865.1 Nitrososphaera sp.
TTTGAATATCATAAAATATGACGTTAGGAGCAGGTTCATGGCTGAACAGTATGAGCTCCTTTAGATTGTTCTTCTTATAGCTATCTGACTTGCGACTATCTACCATGAACTGATAAAATTCCTGTATCAATGAAGAATTGACAGGATTTGGTACAGTTGAAAACTTCTCTAATACCGTCTGAAGCCTTTCAGTCTCAATTCTTATTATTCTTCACGCTCCTATCTTTCGGTCTTTTTACCATATTGTATGCATTACCTCTAGTATTAGAACCCGTATGATTGGCGGGCCCGTCGGGATTTGGATAAAAATTCATTTGAATCTAAAGACCAGATTTTTTAATTCCTTTAACTTCGATTGGATTATGAAGTATAGTGAAGGGGAGGGTGAAGAAGATGTTCTTGGGCTCATATTTTGGGACTACTTACATCGCAAAGAAAGTCTTGGAATCACAGAGAGAAATGACGGATTCATGGAAGCTGAAGATCCACAAATTTGGATCTCTAAATATAATGAATGGCTTGACGTAGAAAAGAAAGCTATGGAATACGTAAAAGGTAAAAGAGTATTATGGCACTATCTGACTTTAGGCTTGGGGGGAGTGGAGTGGGACAACTCCGAAGAGTCGTCTACAATCTTGTAACAGATTTTACATTTAATTACTCCTGCTCGATGAAGTCAATGTATGACTAACCCTTTTAACCTAGAGGCGCAAGAGGGTGAAAAGATCTGGATCGCAGGCGACACTGTGCAGATCAAGGCTAGCGCTGCTCAGACTCAAGGTGCCTACACAATGATTGAGGTCTTTTCATCACCAGGAAATGGCCCACCTCCTCATGTGCATAAGAATGAGGATGAGACATTATACTTTCTTGATGGTGAATTTGAGATACTCAATGGTGAGCAGCTTATGAGGGCCAAACCAGATGCACTAGCATTAGTCCCACGAGGAACAGTACACCGTTTCCGCTGCGTCGGCGAGACCTCTGGTCGCATCTTGGTCATATATACACCAGGCGGTATCGAGGGATTCTTCAGGGAAGCAGGAAAGCCTGCTGTCGGAGATGGCCCAGCTCCGCCAGTGGATTCGGCAGAGATCGCTCGCACTGATAAAGCAGGCCAACGCTATGGGCTCCAAGTTGTTGACTGGACCATCTAACCTCTGGAACGGCAGTGATTCACTTAGAGCGTGCCGATCGTAACTTGGATAAGGCGTGATTTGAACCGAACACACAATTTTGACTGCATATTGAAAATATGCTCATTGACAATATTGTCTATATTTACAGGAAGCAATACTACAAAGCAGCTGTCTGAAGCATTTCGAAAGGAAGTTTGGGTCCATTTTTTGAACTTTTTTAAATTAGGCAGGCCCGTCGGGATTAGATTCCGACATGTAATCTGGTTCTATTGTCACTTGGTAGAGCCCTGGTGTATGAAAGACTGTATTATAGGATTAAATGCAATAACCCAAAACAGATTCTTGAATTCTATAGAATTACTACTTATCTTCGTAACTACATAACAATATAATCCACAGTTTTGGGAATTAGCATTCGCTGCAATTTACTTATATCTATCTCCCTTCTATGAATTTGCAGAAATGGTAAACTATTGTTTAGCATTACCTTATCTTCCAGGAGGAGCAGAACTAGCAAAGAAGTTTGTACAGGAAAACGGTAATACCAAAGAGCATGACGAATTCTATAGAATTGTTGGCATTTCTCGCGAAACTATTTGGATTCAGCGGAGTCCGCCAGGCAGTGGTGCTCCAGATCTTGAAGTGGTTAGTATAGAGACAGATGACCTTGCCAATATGCTAAAAGAATTTGCTACTTCAAATCATCCATGGGCCATAAAGTTTCGCGAATATGCAAAGAAAGCATATGGGATAGACTTCTCGGGTCCTCCACCACCACTGAATGAGAATATAGCAGATTGGAAGAAGCAGAACATTTGACTTGTGTGAGGATTTGACATAGCGGGAACCTTTCTAATTTATTTAGTTTCTAGTCTTTCAGTCATTTGTGTCTTTATTTCATCTTCCTCTCACGTTTCCGTCATTATTGTATACAAGATCACTGATATTAGAACCTGTATTGATTAGCGGGCCCTTGAATTTAGATAAATAATCATTTGAATCCGAGTATGTGCGTCCTACTATGTAATCCCTTTTTATCCAGTGGGCGATGATAGTGTATATCAAAGTATTTGAAAACATAAGGACTATTTGTCGCCACTGATTCAGGGCTTCGTCTTTTGTGATTGTTTCATTAGCATTATCTACCCTAACATTGAATTTGCAAATAGTGCATTGAGGTTCCTGCAGCATATGTATAAGTCCCTTTCTATCAATCTACCGCCAGACACACTATATGCAGAGACATCAAGGCTTAACCATATTTCTTGAAAAAAACTGCCTGACAGGAAGCAGCAAACCTAATAGCGATATAACAATGAAAACAATTTGATGAATATGATCATTTCCCGGCGGCAATCCTCCCACCAAATGTATTGTCCAAAAAATAGGATAGTACCAAAGAGTAAACCATGCCCATTTTTCCTTTCTTTTGTACGCCTTTAGGGTAATCATTACACCAAATATTCCCATTCCAGTTGTTGCCACACCAATAGCTCGCAGTAATCCCTCTTCAGTGGGATCTGCGATTTGTGGATATATGGCAACTATTATTCCAAAGCCAAGAACCCCAATAGCAGTTGCAAGAAGTGATATCCAACTAATCTTTAGTAGTTGCAATTCCTGCTGTTCAGACACAAACCCTGCTACTTTCAAAGATATAGATGTATTGTATGGGTTTATTGATAAAGCGTCTTGCTTAACCTCGTTAATTTACAAGTGACGATTAATAATGCGGGCCCATCGGGCCGTGAAGTGATATCACTTCAAAAAGTGGATTCTTTGCTAGTCTATGCACATGACAGGAAGCTAAAAGGTTTGTGCAAGGTAGGGGTATACAGATCGGGAGAAAGGGACTCGTCAAGAGGAGTGCGAAAATGGCAAAACTAATAATTGAGACAAGCCTATTCAAGGGAAAGGCCGTCCACCCTGGTAGGAAAGTGCAGCCATTGCATGTTATAGATCAACAGATAACAAGACTAATGCTTGTTCAGAAGAGCCGTATTTAGGGCACCTAAACCTCGCGTATTTTTGAGCTGTCCCAGTCGTCTGATCGGCTCCATTGGTATTGGAAGTAATCATAGCACCACTCAAAGAAGTGCAAGTCTCGGCTGAAGAACATGTAATTGATATCAGCATCCCCTCGTGAATTGGCAAATCCTACACACGAATGTTGTTTTTCATTGAAAACAACTGCAATTGGAGTTTTTTCTATCATCCTTCGCTCGACCGTTCCTTTCGAGATAAGTCCTCTCAAGCGCTTGTCTATTTCGTTAAAGCTGCCCTTTGGGGCGATCGTGTTTTTGCTATGAAGTATTGAAAGCTTGACTCCTTTAGTAAACACCTCGATTCCTAGCATGCTTACATCCGAAGGTATCTGAGGCGAGATGACCCAAACATGCTCTTTTGCCTCCAAAAGCATTCCCTTGAACCTTTCCAATACAGCAACCACGCCGTCAACGGGCTCGGAATTGTTGAGAGCGGCAAGTCGATGGATGAATTTTAGCGGTAGTTCACCAAACGAATGATCCCGAAAGTATGATTCGTTTCTTTCAAGAAAGTCGAAACAAGGAATTTGTTTTGCGACGATCTTACCACACGCGGTAAGCGACAGAAGTCCTTCAGGGTCTTTTCTCACGAGTCCGGCGTTTGCCAGCCGCGCAAATTGCCTATGTGACTCCTGAATAGTCATATCAAGAGATTCAGCCAGCTGGGACAACCTGAGCTTTTTCCCGTCCAACGCGATAAGGATAGAGCGCCTCATTCCACTAGCAAGCTCTAGAAATACTTCCCCGTCGCTTACCGGTGCTTGATCGGACAATCAAATAGATATATCCAGTCGGATAATTAATGATTCTCTCTGTTTCTTGGACCATCCTTTTCTGGCAGTTGTGTATATACAAATCAGTCCACACAGATTCCACGCACAGCAACTTTTCTGAATAGATGTGGTGACGCCGCAGTGCTGTCTGGATAATGCGCGAGAGCCGACCTAAAAGCAGGATCACTGGTAGCCTGATTGAAGTACTCTACAGATTCCCACACCGCGTAGTTGACAAACACGCAGCTGCCTGATATACCCCGATGAAGTTGGGCAGAAATGAAACCTAGCTTCTGTTTAAGATAGGCCGCGTCTGCTGCCCAAACCTCCAGAAGTCCATGCACATCATGAGGCTTGACATTGAACTTGTTCATCATGATCACTGAGCGCCATTCATCCTTTCCGCCTTTCTGCAACTGATCAGCAATTGTCACATTCTCTTCCATTTCGATGAACCTTATCGTATGTGTAACTAATCGCTTACAGAGATTACCTTTTCTCGCAGCTTTTGCCTAAAGTATCATCCCTTTGTTAACCACTCATTAATACTGTATACAACCTAACTGAGCTATGAAATCCGCTCGAATCAAAGGTTACGGAAGTACGAACGATGTAATTGAAATCGACCAAAATACGCCTGCACCAAACGACCCCTCTGAGGGAAAAGTTCTAGTCAAGGTAAAAGCAGCTGGTGTTAATCCGACAGATTGGAAAATCAGCGAAGGCTATATGCAACAGATCATGCCCCTTGAGTTTCCGGCCACTCTGGGATGGGACTTTTCAGGTATTGTCGAAAAGGCTGGTGCTGGAGTTTCCGACATCAAACAAGGTGACGAAGTATATGGACAGGCCCCAGTAGTCTTTGGAGGGTCAGGAACATTTGCAGAAATGGCATTGGCAAATGCGGACAATATAGCACATAAGCCAAAAACTCTAAGCCATGAGGAGGCTGCTGGTTTACCAACTGTGGGCGTTACAGCCTGGCAGGCACTTGTTGATACTATTGGATTGTCCAAGGGTCAAAAAATTCTGATTCATGGTGGGGCTGGAGGCGTAGGAAGTATTGCCATACCGTTAGCTAAGTACCTTGGTGCATACGTAGCGACCACTGTAAGTGAAATAGACAAGCAATTTGCAAAGGAAGAGCTAGGTGCAGACGAAATAATAGACTACAAGACCCAGACCTTTGAAGACGTATTGTCGTCACATGATTATGATGCAGTCCTTGATACAGTAGGAGGTGAAACTTACACTCGCTCGTTTAAGGTACTGAAGAGGGGCAGTGGGATAATCGTATCAACACTTGAGCAGCCAAATCAAGAGCTAATGGAGAAGTTTGGCACGAAAGCAATATTTGTATTCTCTCAGGTTAATAGAGAAAGGCTGACAAAATTAGCGCAGTGGGTCGATCAAAATAATATACACGTAAATGTGGACAAGACTTTTACGTTGGAGGATGCTGCTAAGGCACTTGACCATCAAAGAGTTGCGCATCCAAGAGGTAAGGTCGTATTGGTGATCTAGATGCGTAAGTCAATTTTATTAAAGCGAGAGGAAGAAAATATGGCCAAGAAAAAAGTCCTCTTGATAGGTATTGACCCCAAGTTGATTGATCCCAACTTATCCACCGCCACTGGATGGGATGCCAATCGGGTACGGGCAGCAGCACAAGATGCAAACAAAAGACTGATGGATTTAGGATACGAAGTCCAAGGCTGCTTTGTTGATCTTGGAGAGACTGCTGAAAGCGTTGTCTCAGACACACTTTCAAGGGAAAAATTTGACTGCATCATAGTTGGCGCTGGCGTCAGAATGTTGCCACAGCATACCATTCTGTTTGAGAAAATAATCAATACTATCCATCAGAAGGCACCCTCTTCAAAAATATGTTTCAATACCAATCCCACCGACACCGTGGAAGCGGTCCTCCGTTGGATGTAACAAATATGGCGGAACTCAAATCCAATAAAGAATCATGATGATGATGACATGGTACACCTAAACCAGGAGCCATTCTGATATTGGAATATGATATATTGCTTCTTTTTGTAAGTAATGACCTTTGCAACTATACTTTTGCTCCCTTACCAATTTATAAAATATATTTAGTATACTGTAGGCCATGGAAAGACTAACCCAATCCTCAGCAGAAATAGAGAATACCACCAAAAAAATTGTGCCGCATTTATGGTTCGACAAAGAAGCGAAAGATGCAGCCAAGTTCTATACCTCCATATTCCCGAACTCAAAGATAACGAATATGACTACAATCCGCGACACGCCATCTGGTGATTGCGATATAGTTTCATTTGAACTGTCCGGTCAGCCATTTATGGCCATAAGTGCGGGACCTCTTTTCAAGTTCAACGAGTCCATCTCATTCATGGTATACTGTGATACTCAAGAGGAAATTGACTACTACTGGGAGAAGCTTTCTGCAGTTCCTGAAGCCGAACAGTGCGGCTGGCTCAAAGACAAGTATGGGCTGTCATGGCAGATTGTTCCGGCTATTATGGATGAAATTATGAGGGATAAAGACGAGAAGAAAATAGCGCGAGTAACTGAAGCGTTTCTTAAAATGAAAAAATTTGATATCGCGGAATTAAAGAAGGCGTATTCGGGGGCAAGTAAAAGATGAATCCCGTAGTCCATTTTGAAATGCCTGCAGAAGACAGAAAGCGAATGGCTGACTTTTATACTAAAGTCTTCGGTTGGAAAACCCAACAG
>DAIUEZ010000103.1:0-6661 GCA_036844865.1 Nitrososphaera sp.
ACGAAAGCATTAATACGTGCATATTTTGATGTCTAACACAAGATAACAGCCATTGGGAAAGAAAGAACTGGCCGCTCTATTTTCATCTAACCCTGATAGGTACTACAAAGTATCACTCTTCGACAAGATGGGCTTTATGCGAAAAAAGTGCTCCAAGTGCGAAAAATTTTTCTGGACGCTTGATACTGCAAGGGATTTCTGTCCAGATCATGAAAATTACGGTTTTATTGGAAAGCCACCGACAAACAAACGTCTAGACTATGTCAACGCATGGAAGGAGACTGAGAAGTTCTTCCGCGTAAATGACCATGAGATAGTAAGGCGCTACCCTGTCGTATGCCGCTGGCGAGAAGACCTATATTTCACAATAGCGTCAATTGTGGACTTTCAGCGAATCGCCGGCAATCAAGTAGTTTTTGAATTACCTGCAAACCCACTTGTAGTTCCACAGATGTGCCTCAGATTCAATGATATTGAAAATGTGGGACTGAGCGGCAGGCACTATACTGGCTTTTGCATGATAGGCCAGACATGTAATGCCGATGCCCCAGGTGGATACTGGAAAGACAAATGCATAGATCTTGACTTTGATTTGCTGACAAAGGGACTTGGCATCAAAGCAGAAGATATAACCTTTGTAGAAGATGTATGGATGGGTGCTGGGGCCTTTGGATACTCATTGGAATATTTCGCACGTGGCCTTGAGCTTGGTAACGCAGTATTTACTGAATTTGAAGGAAATGAGAACGACTACCGTGTCATGCCAAATAAGATAATAGACATGGGCGCAGGGCTTGAGCGCTTTTCATGGATAACGATGGGAACACCCACGAGCTACGACTGCTGTTTTGGACCTGTAGTTGGTAAGCTAATTGACATGACTGGAACTGACACTGATTATGAAGTCCTGACCAAGTATTTTGAATCGATCTCGTTAAAGCTTGATGTTAGGATTGACAGCACTAGTAGTAGCAGTAATAATATCCAAGATTTGAAGTTGCTAATCGCAAAGGAGATGAAAATTTCTGAGGAACAACTGAGTGCTTTTGTTGCGCCCTATGAGGCGATATACACAATTTCCGATCACATAAGGACCCTTGTATTTGCTATTTCAGATGGGGCGCTTCCTTCAAACGTAGGCGGAGGTTACAATCTAAGGGTGATCCTTAGGAGGGCACTTTCAATACTCGAAAGGCTTGGCTGGAAAAACATCGTCAAAGTTGAAGATATAGCCGAATTGCATATCGACTATCTTAAGAGGATGTATCCAGAACTTGAAGATCATAGAGAGGATGTCAAGACAATTCTGCAGCTTGAAGCAAGGAGATACTCCAGTTCACGTGAGCGCATGAACTCTGTGGCAATGTCACTTAAATCTAGCAAAAAGGCAAAGGAGCTCAATGTTGATGACCTTATTAGACTCTATGAATCAGATGGCGTAACTCCAGACTTTTTGGTAGAGCAAGGAATTATACAAAATGTGCCTTCAACATTTTATACAAAGCTTGCAGAATTGCATACAAGTCAGATATCAAGCCAGGCTTCAAAACCAATACCTGGGTTAGAAGATCTTCCACCGACAAAGTTACTCTACTATCAAGACGAATCGATCCGCCACTTTCATGCAAAGGTGCTCAAGGTAGTCCAAGACAAGTATATCATTTTGGACCAGACCGCCTTTTACCCAAGGGGTGGAGGACAAGAGCCAGATACTGGGCAAATTGAAGATTTCAAGGTTGTAGAAGTTATAAAGCAGGCCGATGTGGTGGTGCACAAGATTGAAAGAGGAGCAGGAGGAGGAGGAGTAGCAGGAGTAGGCAGGTTACCTGCAAAGGAGCAAACTGTACACGGAACAGTAAATGCGAGGCGACGTGATCTTATTACCAAGCACCATACAGCAACTCATGTCCTCAATTCTGCTTCTAGAAATGCACTTGGTTCGTGGGTCTGGCAGAACTCTGCATTCAAAGAGGAAGGTTATGGCAGGCTTGATATCACGCATCATTCCGCACTTACAAGAGAAGAAGCGAAGAAGATCGAACACATGGCAAACTGCGTAATCCGAGAAAATCATCCAGTCATAATCAATACATATGATCGTGGAGATGCCGAGCAGCAGTTCTCCTTTCGCATCTATCAAGGCGGCGTCGTTCCTACAAGCAACGTCAGAATAGTCAATATCAATGGATGGGATATTGAAGCCTGTGGTGGAACACACGTAAAAAGCACAGGCGAAATTGGGCTAGTCAAGATAATTAAAACGGAGCGAATTCAAGATGGAGTCGTCAGGCTAGAGTTTGTCGCCGGAGAGGCGGCTGTCAACTATATGCAGCACCTAGATAGCCAACTTGGATCCATAGCACATACTCTAGGCTCAAGTAGAGAAAAAGTTGTTGAGTCCTTTGACAAGGCGATGCAAGATGCAGAAGCTGCAAAGAAAAAGCTACGAGCTGTGCTAAGGGTCGTCTCGGAGCCCGTTGCCAAGAGCATTTCAGAGCAAGCCAAAAAGCTTGATTCAGGCATACACTTGTATACCACATATGATGAAGAGCTAGATGACGACTATCATATTGCCATTGGAGAAAAGGCAATAGAGTTTGACAAAGACTTAGTTTATCTTGCGCTTCTTTCAAAGGGCCAAGGCATTAGAGTTATAGTATTTGCTGGAGAAGTTGCACGCAAGAAAGTCAAGGCCAGTGCAATTGCAAAGCAAGTATCCAATAAGCTAGGTGGTTCAGGTGGTGGCGATAATCGCTTTGGGCAGGGCGGAGGCAAATCAAAAGATAGGATAAAGGAAGCATTACTTTTGGCTGAAGAGGTATCAAGGTAACCGTGAGCGCCCGGATAGACTGGAATTCGATAGAGACAAAGTGGATCGAGAGGTGGGAGAAGCAAAGGATCTTTGAATCAGACCTAGATAGCAGCAGAGAAAAATACTTTGTAACAGTAGCCTATCCTTATCCAAATTCACCCCAACATATTGGCCATGGTCGGACGTACACGCTTGCAGATACGCATGCTCGCTATATGAGGATGAGAGGCTACAATGTACTTTTTCCTATGGGATTCCACTACACCGGCACCCCGATCCTTGGTATGTCTCGAAGGGTTGCCGCAAGTGACGCCGAGCTAATGGAAACCTTTCACACAGTTTACAAGCTATCAGACGACGTCATAGCAACATTTGTTGAGCCAGTTAAGATAGCAAGCTACTTCCACCAAGAGATCAAGAAAGGGATGAAGGAAATGGGTTACTCTATTGACTGGAGACGAGAATTTACCACGATTGATAGAGTATATTCAAAGTTCATCTCGTGGCAATTTAGGACTCTTCAGAAAAAGGGATTGGTAGTACAGGGTTCCCACCCAGTTGGATGGTGTCCGAGGGACCAGAACCCTGTTAGCCAGCATGATACAATAGGGGACGTAGAGCCAGATTTCAATGAGTATACCGTAATCAAGTTTAAGTTCAGTGGTGGTGGTGGTGGCGGCGGTGATAGTGACGATAGCGATCTTGTTATCCTGCCAGCCGCAACGCTCAGGCCAGAGACACTCTTTGGAGTGACTAACATATGGGTCAACCCCGAGGTTGACTATGTACAGGCTAGAGTTGATGGCCAGAAATGGATAATCAGCAAAGAAGCAGCAAGAAAGCTAGAGTTTCTTAATCACAAGGTAGAGATCATAAAGACACTCAACGGCAGCAAAATGATCGGATGCAATGCTACCAACCCTCTCAATAGCATTTCTGTCCCGATATATCCTGCGAACTTTGTTGAAGCTGATAGCGGCACTGGAATTGTAATGTCAGTGCCAGCACACGCGCCATATGACTACCAAGCCCTTGAAGCTCTAAAATCAGACAAAAAACTTCAGCAAAGATTTCATATTTCACTTGACAATTACAATGTTCGGCCTATCAAAATAATCCAATCTGAAGCGTATGTTAGTGATGTCCCAGCTGCTGAGGCTATCGAGCAGGCCATCGATTTTAGCCAGAACAAAAATGATGATGATGACGACAAGCGACTGGAGAAAGCGACAAGCAATCTTTACTCTCATGAATTCTACAAAGGTACAATGATGCAAAATACCGGCAGGTTTGCGGGCATGCCAGTCTCTGTAGCAAAGAACGAGATCAAGCAGTATCTTTTGCAGTCAGGTTGGGCAGAGACAACATATGAGCTTGTTAACAAGCCAGTAATATGCAGGTGCGGAACCGAATGCGTAGTCAAATTGTTGAGTGATCAATGGTTCCTAAACTATAGTGACAGAAAATGGAAGGAACTCGCGCACATGTGCCTAAACAATATGGACATCTTGCCTCAGGACATTAGGCAAGAATTTGATTATGTAATTGACTGGTTGCGCGAGCGGGCTTGCGCAAGAAAATCAGGTCTTGGAACAAAATTGCCTTGGGACAAGGAGTGGATAATTGAGAGCTTATCAGATTCGGTCATCTACATGGCGTACTATATTATTGCAAAATATGTCAACAGTAAAGCTATAAGTGATGACAACGACAACATCAGTGATGCATTCTTTGACTATGTCCTACTTGGACGCGGTAGTTCAGAGGATGTTGCAAAAGAGTGCAACTTGTCTGCGAGCACGGTAGAACAGATAAGAAACGAATTCACATACTTTTATCCTGTAGACTCTCGTCACTCTGGGCGCGACCTGGTTCCAAATCATCTCACATTTTTTATCTTCAACCATGTAGCGATTTTTGACAAGAAAAACTGGCCACGGCAGATAGTGGTCAACGGCTCGGTTCTAATGGAGGGCAAGAAGATGAGCAAGTCGCTTGGCAATATCGTCCCTCTTCGAGCTGCAATCAGACAATACGGAGCAGACACAATTAGGCTTGCAATATTGGTCTCGGCTGAAATACTTCAAGACGCAGACTTTTCCTTTGATACTGTTCGAGGAATTAGGTCAAAACTTCTTGGCATTTTTGAAATGGCTGAAAAGTGCAGGAGCAAGCCACATCAAACGACTGGGCAAGATCACAATCATGGTGAGCAGCATCAGCATCAGCAACAACAGCAGCAACGGCAGCAACAACAAGACTTATTGATGCCTGAGGATAAATGGCTTATCAGCCGGCTCCACCGCACGATAGCAGAGACATCAGCATCAATGGACAGACTAAGGATAAGAGAAGCGATATACTATACTCTATATTCACTTGACCGAGACCTCCAATGGTATCTAAAACGAGCTGCAGCTAGGAAACGCGAAAATCTAACTGGTATGCTTACTGAGTTTCTCAACCTTCAAGTGAGAATGCTTGCGCCATTTGCTCCATTTACAGCAGAGGAAGTGTGGGAACTCATGGGCAACAGACAATCAATAACCACAGCAGGATGGCCCGTCGTAAACCAAGAAAAGATAGACATATTAGCAGAAGAATCTGAATATCTCATCTCTAATCTGCTTGAAGATATCCAAAATATAATCAGGGTCACAAAGATAACACCTAGTAAGGTTATAATCTATGCTTCAGCTGCCTGGAAGGTACAAGTGTACAATGCAATACTTGCAAACATACTGGAAGGCAGAATCAATTTTGGCCAAATAATGAAGCAGCTTATTGCAAATCCAGAAACTGCAAAAGCCAAGAGTGACCCTAAGATGGTGCAAAAAATGATAGAAGACATACTGTCGACACCTCTTGAGGCAAGGAACCGGCGGCTCAATCTGACAGGGTTTAATGAGGTAACCACAATACAAGATGCTCAATCATTGCTGTCAGACGAGACCAATAAAGCAGAGGTGATAGTCTACTCTGAAGAAGACCCTACAAAATTTGACCCAAATCTGAGGGCAAAGTCTGCAAGGCCTTTTAAACCTGCCATTTACATTCAATGAATTTTTCTCTCTATTCATAATTTGGTGCGAATATCATTATTTTTAATTGGATCTGGATCTGGACTGCAGAAGTGACTTTGAATCTGTTATGCACTAGCCGAAATACAGTAGGAGGAGCATCTTGGAAAAAATATTGAAGACACTTGGCCTTGATATCATCATTTTTTTCTTCTAACATAAGGCCAATGGTATATATCATTATCACAATCTTAAGGATAAAAGAGTAAGCAGAAAGAGGAAAACCCCTTTGTCACTTTGAATTGCAAAATAAGCTAAGACATGTATAAGTTGTGCAAGGTCTATCTTCGAAGCACTATCGTGCGCCAAATTGAGCTATCTGATACTAAAAGCAGGAAACTTAGAAAATCCACGAGGCAGTTTATGTCAGTTTATGACAATGATTTGCATATTCCAATAATTGTGGAACATTTAGCGACAAGGTTTGAAGTATGAAAGCTAAAAGGGGGTCGCATGGGACATCGTATCCTTTATGTAAGGATGATTGTCGGAATTCTAGTTGTTATTTTGGAAACCCAATATTTTATAGCTATTGCGGCAAGACTGCTAAATGAACTGTGTTAAGACATCTATTTGATAATCCTCTATAGACATTCAGATTCCTCAAACGCCTTCTAGTACTATGCGACAAAGTACAATGCAAATAAAATTCTCTAAAAGTTTAAGATATCAAAAGTGTAATTAAATGGGTAGGTGTGCCTCTAATGGTCTAGGGGCACACCTGATCGCATCCCCGCCAGCTGATCCCAAATGAGACCAGCTGGCGGGT
>DAIUEZ010000104.1:0-1359 GCA_036844865.1 Nitrososphaera sp.
TAAAGATAGCAAGAAAATCCCATCTAAATTGGAACCTGTACAAGGACATGCCAACCGCTGCTACTAGCACCGTCGCTATTGCTAAGTGAAGGATTTCAGTCTTAGAGAAGCGCAGATAAATCATCTCGTACAGTGAAGACCTAATGCGCATTTGAGGAGAAGCGCCTTTTCCTTCCATACGCTCTAGAAATTCACGATCTCTCCCCGGTTGCGCAAGATAATCCTGCAGAAAAAAGCAGTTATGGTTTGGGGGCAACCGATGAGTAGAGCAGAAGGTCTCTTTGCAGTAGCGGCATCTGAAAGGTAGTGACTCACTTATGCCACACAAATCACAATGCATCTAACGCATTGTACTGTACGCATTAACCCCTATTAAACGAAGAGGATCACTGTTATCAATTGATCGATGTTCTTTCGTTTTTCATCTCTTTTCTAACAAAGAGTCATTTTCTCTGTAACCTTCCCTGAGCTTCTTATCTTAAAATCTTTTGTGTAAATGCAAATGGTTTTCTATTATGAAATGTATCTCAAAAAACTCCGGATTATGGCCATAACATCAAACTGCATGCGTCATCTCACTCTCTTGTGCAATTTTTTTGGACAAGTACCTACGGAAGGATTTGATTCATGGATATCATATTTTTCCCGCTGCACTCATCAATTCTGCTTTGAATCGCCAGTTATTGGATAGAGAGATATCTTATGGACTCCTCTTGACCTCATGTTTAAAATGCTACTCACCCACTATTACATCTGAATGGTGCTCCGCATAATGTCTGTCCGCCTCATCCTTTGTCAGAAATTCCTTTGCGCAGTCCCTACATCGGAACGTTCCGGATTCATACTCAGACATCTGACTGGAGAGAGATTAAATGAGACTCATAATATATAGCTATAACCATCTGTTTTATTAGGTCATGGAGCTATACCCCAAGTGAGCGGAATTGAAAATTGATTATGAACTTCTAAATTTAATCTGTGAGGAAGTTCTTGCAAAGCACAGCTCAATTAGGTGGACAGCAATAGTAAATAAGAACGGCGTCATATTGGCACAGAAGGCGAAAAAGGAAGCAAAGCTTCTACTTTCCGAAGAAGAGAATGAAGAATATGCTGCAACAGCCATCGCTAGACAAAGGACAAGGGGCAAGTTTGAACCCAAGATCGGCAAGATAGTATATTCATTTGGCCGATACGAACTGCTGCACCGCGCTACCATACCAATAAACGAAAACTTTTATCTGTTAATAAGTTTGGAGGTGGAAGAAAAGAATTTCGACTCGATCATAATGGACAGGATCTTACCAGTCATAAACAAAAGCAGAAGCCGCTTTGTCACTACAGATGATTCAGTGTGATCTC
>DAIUEZ010000104.1:1459-6616 GCA_036844865.1 Nitrososphaera sp.
TGTAGCGCCTTGTTATATGCCTTATTTGTTAATCTGTCTGCCTCCCTATTCTCTTCCCTAGGTACCCACTTGATCTGAATGTCTTGAAATTTGCTCTTGAGTAGAAGGACCTGTTTGTAAAGCGAGATTATTCTTTTTGCCTTGACCTTGTAATCCCCTGTCAGCTGATTGACTAGAAGTTGAGAATCGCTCTTGATCTCTACTTTCTCGGAGCTAAGATCCTTTTCAAGGAGCCACTGTAATGCTTTGACAAGGGCTGTATATTCGGCAACGTTGTTTGTAGAGTCCTCTGAGAAGGGCTTTCCTACGACGCCGTAGTCGCTATAAATGGTTCTGCCTCCGCTTTTGACTATAAAAGCATAACATGAGATGCCACCTGGATTTATCGGCTGGCAGAGGCCATCAAAGTAAACTTCTATCAACAGAAAATATTATTGGCGGCCCACAGATATGTCTGTGTCGTCTAATGGATAGAACTGGAAGTAGATGGCCTCTTCGCCTTGGTATTCAGTTGCTGAACCACGAGGCTACATTCTAGTTCAAGACTTTTCGGTTTGCTATCTGAGACAAAGCCCTGTTATAAGGATATGGGTTTTGATTTGCTGCTTGCTTATCCGCTATAAACGTCATGAACTTCCACTCTGGTCACCGTGAGACATTTACTGGGCTAGTCCTAGAGTTTAAGATCAGTCAATAAACACGAGATGTGATATTGCCATTTAGCTGCCGACGAGCCCTGTTGAAAATATGGAGAAATGGCAATGCATCCATTGATCCAAAAAGCCTAATAGAAGCAGAACTGGCTACCATGCTCGGCTTCAATTTCAATATATGTATTTTGTAGATGAGTTTGCACAATCATACGAAAAAGCCATTATAGCGAGCTTTCCCCATGATGCGCCCACTTTCCCTATCTCTATAAATGCTGGTCGAGTATTTTGGAACATATCCTTCAGGCCTAACAAGATGGGGAGTTCCGTAAATACTTGCTAAAATGTATTCGTAGCGCCAAAGAACGTATCTCTCTTCATCTGTCATAAGCATCTTAATGGGAACCGAATATTCCGTCCTGCCATCTGCTAATAGCGTGTTGTCATGCCAAAGAGGATACTTCAACCATTCAGAATCAACTGAGTTTGGCCTATTCCTCGTAAAAAGTAGAGAGGGCCGATATGCAATTATGATGCTGAAGATAACCATGGAAAGCCCGAGAAGAAAGTTCATGGTAGCACCGATGCTGACAGCTGTTGGGGTGTACAGTATCCATTCATATTTTACATCTCCAAACCAAACCTCGCCGGGCTGGGGCTCTGAATAGTATGGCAGTATCAAAGAGTTATGTACAAGCACTATCCCTAAGATGCATATAACCGCTGGAACAATCCCTTTCCATATGACCGATAGAGCTATACTAGAAGCAAGCACTATTGCTACTATTTGGATAGCGTTTATGTTTTCCTGAAAGAAGAACTGAAATGTTGAGGGGAACAGATGCAAAAAGAAGAGGACAACGATGCAGATAATATCCGTCATGATAAGCTTGTTTTTATTTCTTTGAAACCAAAGGTTGGCTCTGTCAGCTGCTTTGCGGCTGGTCCCCCGGTTTGGCCTAAAGGAATTTCCCTCTCCTGTCGCCATACTACTCCTTGTACTATGTAGCATCCATTTGCATTAAGTATTACTGGATCGTAACCTTTTTTTGCAGTCTTCTAGAAACAACTATAGTGCCTCCATTTGGGATCTTTAAAAAGAAGTCTGGTGATATTGCATCAGCTGAGCACTCCCTTCCAACGCCTGTTAGTGACACAATTTCAATACAGCAGGCACAGGATTTGCTCAAGAGTCTTGAAGCCGCAAAGGTGAAAGAACTTTGTGACTCTCTTGCTCCGATTAAAGAGTCTGCATCAGAGTCGCTCAAGGTTATCGAAACACTTGCAAAAGATATGAATCAAGAAAGCATCAAGCTTGAGGGCCTGGAGCATAGACTGAAATCCGTGGTTGAACATTCAAAGACGACAGTTGTGTCATCGCTCAAGCGCGAAGCATCATTAGAGCTTGCTTCTCCTCAATCTGCAAATGATGCCAAGAAATTCAAAGAAAGGTTCGAGAACATGATGAAACGATTTGGAGAAGTGAGTGGCTCTCACAGTAAGGTGCTTAATGCTTTTATGAAAAAACACTCAGGAAAGATGAAAGATGAATTTGAATTTCTGACCAAGCTGTTGAAGGATACAAGAGCGATAATTTCAGAATTCGATAGAAACCGTGAACCGATAGTGAAATGTGAAAATATGTTAAACACTGCTCTGCAAAAGATATCCTCTATCAAATTAGCTGAGTCTTCAGCAAAGAACATCGAGAAGGAAATTGAAGATATAAATGATGAGCTAAAAAAGCTGGAGAGCCAGCTTGCTGCAACGAGTGGCTCGAACGAATTTCAACAGGCGTCCATCAGAATGCGTGACAGAGCTGAGGTAGAAAAGAAACAAGAAGAACTTCATGCGAAAATTAGAGGTCTCTTTTCTCACTTATCAAGAGCATTTACGAAATACTCTTACGGCCTCACGAGAGATACAGAACAGCGTCTCAAGATTATGTCAGATGAGCCGTGGCAGATACTCTATGAAAAAAATTTCACACCCTACTCTTCCATTCTATTTGAAATTCGAAGATCAATAGATAGTGGCCAAATCCAACTTAAAGATTCTGGCAAGGTATTGCAATACTTAGACACCATACTGGAATCATTGCCTGATCTTCAGTATAAGGCCCAGACAATCAAGGCGGAAATTGATTCGGTTAGCCAATTCAATATAGATATAGTTTACAAAGTGAAAGATCTTGAACAAAAGATTATGCAGCAGACTGACGCACTGGCGAGAAGTAAGCAAGATTTGGAGCGCGAAAGGCGCCACGCCAAGGATAAGGCAGAAGAGGTTGATACCATACTAAGGAGAGCAAGTGAGATATTGGCCGAACTTACGAGTCGGAAATACTCTATCAGATATGACTAACTCTTCTTTAATGCTATATGTGGTAATTTGATGCATTATCGCCAAATCACGGATATGATTCCAAGGCCGGTTATGCACAGTCCACCATACGATACAAATTGCACTCCAAGAAATGAGCCAAGCAGCGCTAGGCCAATGCCACTTGCGATAGTTATGGTCTCGCCAACTCTTCTCTGATTTTTTAAAACACGTCGCCTCTGGGTGCGCGCCACGAAAAAGGTATCCTGTATTGGTTTTATATAATTACCTCCGTCACTAATCTTAAAGTAGCGTACTATTTTAATACGTGATCTTCTTGTCTTGTCATTCCTTATATCCACTCATGATTTTTCATCACCGTTTTATTGTCGATTGGTAAGTGAAAAACTGGGCATGTGCTTTCGCTTAAGCGAAAGCGTAATAATCGCAGCATCAAATGCGAAGCCACAGTCTTGAATTTTTTATACTTAAATAAACAATATGATCTCCTCTAGCAGTCCTTTTTAAAATATATATTGAAATATTATTAATATTGTTGGCAAAAAATAAGGCAACAATGGTTAAGCCATCTCTGATTGCCAGTCCTTGCCTGACGAATCTTTGATCAAGACCGCGTCGCTGCCTTTTGACTTGGCACTGCTGACCATGGGACGCGATGTTATTGGTGCTAGTATGCTAGTAATAAGCCCAATTGCAACTGCTATTGAAAACAAAGTCATGTCAATAACTCCTGCGACAAACCCAATAGAGGCAATAACAAGCTCAACCATTCCCCTTCCATTCATCAGAAAGCCTATTGCTAAACTTACTTCACGGCTAAATCCTACAATCTTTGCACCAATGTATCCTGCCGCAATTTTAGTAACTATTGCAATTCCCAGTAATGCTGAGAAGAGGGGTATTGCATGAACAAGCGACTGAATATTGAATTCTATGCCAATGAGTGCGAAAAATATCGGCGCGAAAAAACCAAATGTAATCGCAGATATGGTCCCATATACTCTGTTAAAATTCTGCAGGCCTATTCTGCCTTTATAGATTACTAGGCCAGAAAAGAATGTACCAATTATGAAGTGGAGCCCGATATCTTGAGCTATAAGTGATATGGCTATGGCCGTTATAAGCAATACACCAAAGGCTGCCTCCTTTGTATGAAGCCTTTTAAAAAATGGCTCGACCTTTCTCCGTAACCCCGCTGCAATTTTTCGCAGCAAGATGTCGACTAAAAATATGCCTCCTAGAAACAAAGCTATATTGATTCCAGAGACGAAAATATTGCCAAAGTTGAGTTGGCCCATCCCGCCATCCGGCGCAACTTGTAGAATTATAGAAAGCACTATTAGCGACATGATATCGTTCACAACCGCAGCCGTAATCACAGTGCTTCCTAGTCTACTGTTGAGAATACCAAACTGCATTAGCACTATGGCGCTCACCGGTACAGCGGTTATTGACAAGAGTAATCCCATGAATAGCGACTGAACGGTTGTAAGCCCAAAGAGAAGCGACGTACCTGTGCCAGACAAAAGCGGAATGAAGAAGGCAATGATCGATATGACCATTGCAGGCCCACCTGCACGTCTGATTTCGCGGGGATCCATCTCAAGGCCTGCAAGGAACATCAAAAAGAAAATAGCGAGGTTCGATAGTACATGAAGGTCGGTGGTTGGAAATACCAACCCAAAAACAGAGGGACCTATTATGAGTCCTGCCAAGAGTTCGCCTACCAGTGGCGGCTGCCCTATACGCTGAAAGACCTCCCCTAAGATTCGTGCAGCAACAAGAATGATGATAATGCTTACGAATAGCTGCTCTGTAGCCACTACAATATAATAGAACGATGTTTAATAAAATGGTTCGTAGCTTGCAGCTATTGCTGCAGAGTAATTACGGACATCCAAAACCCATGTCTATTTTGAGCAGTTGAGTAACCCGCTACTTCTCCTTGTAGCTCTTCCCACGATAGCTAAGATTTATCTTTATTATATTTTTCGCATATAGACAAGAGCTTGGATCGATGTCTATAACGATTCTGAAACTAATTTGGAGCCAAAGATTAATATTTCACTAGCGATATTACTAGTGATATGATTGCAGAATGGTTGGCACGGGTAGGAAGTGCCGTCCCTAGAGGTTTTTCTAGACAATACATACTCTCGCTTTT
>DAIUEZ010000105.1:0-6483 GCA_036844865.1 Nitrososphaera sp.
TTACTGCATGGTGCATCCGTACATGACAGGGAAGATAGTGGTGCAATAAGAACCAGCCGTGCACCTTGTAAATTTAGCTATTAGAAGGATATCTTGACCAAAAGAATAACAAAGTTGACGGATAGCAGCTTAAGGAATAACTGCAACTTTAGAACTACAAAATTTGAGGGCTATCAAAGAATATGGACAATTTAAACATTACAACCTAACTAACATCGAAGATTCTTTATATCTACAGGAGCACTGGTTCATGCGCCAATGCAGTTTTCAACATCTCTGGAGACAACCAAAGAACAATATACCTTGATTTGCGTCAAGGTATATTCTTGGCGATGATCACGACCCGAGGCAAACAATTGATATGCGGCCACGTCAGACACAATTCGAAAGTAGCAGCAGTCCAAGAGATAAACAACCTCCAGTTGAATATCGAGTATGTAGCTGCTATCAAAAAAGATGTTAGTAATATTTAGCACGGATCTACGCAAAATAAGCCACTAATCTGGCAGAATAGGGGAGTTATGCTCAAGAAGATAATGATGAACAAAGATAACCACTCTCGGAGCAACGATAAATGACATGCAGCAGTTAGTTTGAAGCACTGGCTGCGAAATTCGTGCGCACAATACTTATATTAAGTGCATATAACACCGTTATAATATGTCATTTCTAGAGGTAAAGGATTTACATACGAGTATTGATGGTAAGGAGATACTTACAGGACTAAACCTTAGCATCAACAAAGGGGAAGTTCATGCCATTATGGGCCCAAATGGGTCCGGGAAAAGCACGCTTGCAAATGCCATTATGGGTCATCCTAAGTATAACATCGACTCTGGTGATATTTTGGTGAGAGGCGAGAGCATCCTTAATCTCTCAACTGATCTGAGAGCAAGAAAGGGTCTTTTTCTTGGCTTTCAATACCCAACAGAGATTTCAGGAGTTGGCTACAGCCACTTTTTAAGAAACGCTTACAATACTCTCAATAAGTCGCTTGGCGAGGAACAACAAGACCGGGAGGTCTTCATTACAGTTCGGGAATTCCACGAGTACGTCAAAAAGAACCTTGACGCAGTTGGACTTGATCCTTCGTTTCTAGGCCGTTATCTTAATGAAGGGTTCTCCGGGGGCGAAAAGAAACGATCAGAAGTCATGCAAATGTTGGTTCTCAAACCAAATATTGCAATTCTAGATGAACCGGACTCTGGTCTGGATATCGATTCAGTCAAGTCAGTTGCGGAGGCAATAAACAAATTAATTGATACGGGCGCCGGCGTGCTTGTAATCACTCATTATGCCAGAATCCTTCGATATCTCAAAAAACTTGATTATGTTCATGTAGTGGCAAGAGGCAAGGTTATTAAATCAGGTGGTAAAGAACTGGCAGAAGAACTGGAAGCAAAGGGTTACACTTGGCTAGGCATAGAAGAAGACAAGTAAAAATTAGGCCCCACTGAATTTACTTTCATTCAGATGGTTGCAGAAACATCGACGTCAGAAGAGCCCCAGGCAGCAACCTTTCTAAACTTCTCATTCTTCAGGGTGGATCCCAAGTGGCGCTGGCTAAACGAGATAGGCAAGGAGGAAGCAGCCAAAGAGTTTTCTAGCCTGATTGAGGTTGCTAACACTAAGATAAAGGTGAGGGCATACTCTACCCTAGGCCTACGCGAGGATAGCGACTTGATGATCTGGATGATATCGAACTCTCTAGAAAAGACGCAGGTAATGACATCAAAGATCTATTCAACTGTCCTTGGCAAATACCTGCTACCATCATATGTTTTCCTCTCTGCTACAAGAGCATCTGTTTACTCATCGAAGATTACGCCCGGATTTATGACAGATGAGCAACCCATGAAGTATTGTATCGTCTATCCATTTGTCAAGTCAAGGGAATGGTATCTGCTGCCTTTTGAAGAGCGCAAGAAAATGATGGAAGAGCATATATCGGTGGGACGGAAGTTTCCACAGATCAGGCTCAATACTACCTACTCTTTTGGCCTTGATGATCAGGATTTCATGCTTGCATTTGAAACTATGGATCTGATGGCGTTTCAGGAACTGATAATTCAGCTGCGTGAAACCAAAGTGAGCAAGTATATTACCCGGGATACTCCAATGATTGTCTGCGTTTATAAGGGAGTTGAGGACATCATCAAAAGTCTAGGATAATTATGCAGGCGCTTAAAGAATGGGCTGTCGTCTGCAAGGCTCTTGAAGAGGGCAGGCAGGTTCTGATTTTACGCAAGGGCGGTATATTGGAATACCGTCAGGGCTTCAAGGTCAGGCACGATAGATTTTTACTATTTCCAACATACGAACATCAGTCAAAAGATCATTTGCAGGCCGACTATGCAAATAAGCTTGACGAAGTGCTAAAGGATCAGCCAGGTGTTGGAACCAACAGGATTACAAGCTATGCAGAATCCGTAGTAGTCAAAGAAATAACAAACCGCACTACTCTTAGGATGCTTGCAGATTACCATATCTGGAACGAAAGCTATGTAAATGCAAGAATGGATTACAATCCAGGAAAGCCTATGAGTGTAATACTCTTACGTGTTTTCAAACTTGAGCGACCGATATTAATTGAAAACAAGGCTGAATGGACTGGCTGCAGATCATGGATCCCTCTTGACATAGATGCAACCGGCAGACCTATAATGGATGATCTGCAATTCAACACAATAGCGTCTGAAATAAAGGGAGTGCTATCTGTAGCGGCATGAAATACCGAACTTTAGGTAAGAGCGGTATAAAGGTAAGTGAGATTGGTTTTGGTGCATGGACTATAGGGCTTGACTGGTGGGGAAAAAAGCTTGACGACGATGAAGCAAGTAGAATGCTAAAGCGTGCCTATGATTTAGGTATCAACTTTTTTGAGACTGCAGACATATACGGCAGTGGGAAAAGCGAGAAGATTATAGCGCAAGTATTCAAAGATATGCGTAATGACGTGGTCTATTCTACAAAGTGGGGTTATGACATGTATAGCGCCAAGCAGGTAGGACACAATGAACTGCCACAAAAGCATAACCAAGAATTTTTACAGTTTGCTATTAGACATAGCCTCGATCGCCTGCAGACCGATTACATAGATGTTTATAGCCTCCACAATCCTAAGATGGATGCAATAAAAGACGACAAGCTATTTGCTTCTATTGATTATATGGTCAAAAAAGGTACGATCAAGAGTCATGGCGTGGCACTTGGACCAGCGATAGGGTGGAAGGACGAAGGCTTGGAAGCTATCGAAAAAAGAAACATTACATGCCTCCAGACCGTCTACAATATTTTGGAGCAGGACCCTGCGCGAGACTTTATGCAGGCAGCAGAGCGGCGGAATGTAGGCATAATGGTGAGAGTTCCTGATGCATCTGGCTTACTTACTGGTAAGGTCAATGCAGATACAAAGTTTGACAAGAACGACCATCGCAGTTTTAGAAAGCAAGATTTCATCATTGAAGCAATGCAAAAGATAGAGAATATGAGACCTCTTGCAAGCAGCAAGGGATGGAGCATCACCGAACTCGCAATTAAGTTCATACTCTCTCAAAAGCAAATTTCAGTCATCTTGCCGACAATGGTAAGTATTGAAGAAATAGAACTGTTTGCATCGCTGTCAGATGGCAGATACCTCAATAGCACTGAAATTGCAAAAATGGAGGAGATGTATGAAAAGAATTTTTATGTCAAACCTATTTCTAAATGAGAATGGAAACAGAGGATCTTCTGCAAACCCCATTATCTTCATAAGTTGTTTGTAAAGGTTGCCATCGAAAGATGACAACAGTCTATTTAGAGTACACAGTATTGTAGCTGCCGCAACTAGATACGCTAGACAAAATATTTTACGCGCTCTTTCTTGAACTCTCTTGAGCTGAAGAGTATCTGATAATCCTTTATACCTACTGTTTCTGACATTTCTGCAGCAATCTTTTCAGCCGCTTGCAGCGTCCGAGCATGTACCATACTGAAAAGATTGAACCTCCAATCAGGATAAACTGGCCTCCTGTAGCAATGACTCACCTGTGGAAATGCAGCAAGTCTGAAGCCTACTTCGTCTACTCTATTCTCCGGCACCTGCCAGACCACCATACCATTTGCGACAAAGCCAGCTTCGCGGTGGCGAAGTATTGCTGCAAAGCGCCTCATTATGCCAGTGTTTTCATATTCTATGGCCTTAGCAAATAATTCCGCTGTAGTCACATCTAAACTATTGGCAAGCTCCTTGAAGGGCTCTGGGACTACTGCTAAGTCCTTCTGTAATTCACGGATGAACTCTCTGTCACGCTCATTTAGTTGAACTTTGTCTTGGTTTAGATGCTTCACTTTATCGGTAGGCACGAGCTTATCGGGGTCTTTATTAACCATATCAAGCCTGACACCGATCTTGTAGAGCTTCAATGTTGGCAAAACTCTATGTTTGATAACCCCTTCAAATGATGCCATTCTGTCAAGGTCTTGCTTCAGATCTGATCCTGGAGGCACTGCAAGCGTGAACCACATATTGTACTCATGATTGCGCTCATAGTTGTGGCTGACCCCGGGGTGCTCATTTACCTTCTCCGCTACATAGTCAAGTTTGTCAGGTCTGACTGCAAACGCAATAAGGGCGCTCTTGTATCCAAGTCGCCTTGTATCAAAAATAGCGTTGATCTGTCGGATGATGCCCATATTCTTCATGAATGCTATCCTACGCATGACGTCTTCCTCCGAGATGTCATGCCTCTTTGCAATCTCTAGATAAGGCCTATCAACAAGAGGAAAGACCCACTGGATCTCGTTTAGAAGTCTTTTATCGACGGCGTCAAGCTGCTGCTGTTGATTTGCTTGCATGCTCGGGCAGTAAAAGTTGTTGTTAATCCGTTAAAAACCTACCTCTGGCAGGCAACAACATAATGCAATTTAGTTTTTACTACATATGACATTACTTAAACATAGTTTGAATGATAATCCTGTTAAGATATAAGTTTATAGGAGAATATCTTTTTTTGGTATAAAAATAACCATTCTCATATCTTAAGGGTGTTAATTTGTAAAAGGTATACCTGAACGTTCCCTATCGCGGCCTTCTTAAGAAAATCCTTTTCTTCTCCTGATTCCAATGGAATGTAAATTTATACTAGCAATCATGATGCCCCCATTGGATTGCTATATTTTTCATAGTAGACAAGTTCATCTAGTGGCATGCGGTTCTTTCCCTTACCAGAGATCTGTTTGGCAGAAAATCCAAAACCTACAATGAGCGTTGGATTTAGATCTTCTGGAATACCAAAATCACTACGCAATTTTTCGTCTTGTACCCCGGTGAATAAACATGAGGCTACACCGTAATTCCAAGCAGCTAATTGCATATCTTGAACCACTCTTCCAGCATCAATCATGTGGAATTTGTGTCTAGGGTTTGTTAGTACAATTACTGCAAAGTTGGCGCTTGAAACCCAGCCTCCACTTGTGCTGTCCTCTGCAAGTTTTTTAAGGTTATTCTTTTCTTCTATAACTACAAATCGCCAATGCTGAGTATTGAGGCCACTGCCTGTCAGGCGTGCAGCTTCCAAGATTTTTGACTTTATTTCTACAGAAATATTTCGTAAGCTAAATTCTCGAACATCACGCTTAGTTGCTATGCATTCAAATGCATCCATGTCTCCAGATAAACGCAAGCATGTCTGATAAAGGATGATGCAGACCAGTTATACATAGAGGCACACAAGGTCAGAAATCAATTTTATCAATATATTTTCTTGTCTACCATTAGCTTCTCTTATATAATATTACTCAAGCCTTGGCATTTTTGCGATAGCAAGGCCGAGTATTTAGGTTGAATCAGTAGAACAGTTTTTGCATCAGCAGCGTTAAATGTACCAGGGATTACAATGACACTTTTACCTCTACAGTTTGTTAGGACATGGATTCGCCAATTCATCCTCAAGCGATATAGGCTTCAGGATTAACTACTATTACTGCGTGACATGAAACCTAACATTCCTAAAACAAAATCCAAAAATGCCCCAAAAACAGCCTAACTGACAAATTCGTTGTGCTGGAAATATCGATGTGATACTATTGAAGAGCTTTATTCTTGGAAGAATTTTTGTATTACAAGGGCTTTGCGAGAATAGGATAATGATAGTATATATCGCTATTTTTAGAAGAAGAAAGATTTTTAGTTAAACAAAAAAAGTCAGCCGCTTACGCTGACTGTTCCAACCATGTTTGGATGCAGCATACAGTAGTACGGATACTCGCCTGCTTCTGTGAAGGTAAAGCTAAATGTCTGTCCTGGATTCAGCAATGGAGTAAAGTTTGGTGAGGAATTGAATTTGTTATCTGGTTGTGCATTGCTGCCTGATGTGACTGTATGTGGTTGTGAATCATTATTTGTCCATGTTACTGTAGTGCCAACGCTAACTTGAATAGGGTTGGGATTGAATGCGGTGTCGGTTAGGCTTGTAGCGCCAGAAACTATGGAAACGCTAC
>DAIUEZ010000106.1:0-6235 GCA_036844865.1 Nitrososphaera sp.
AGAGGTTCTAAAGGGGCCGGATTTTCTATCGATAGAGGTATTTCAACAACAGTATATCTTTATGAGAGTTCAAAATCGAATTATCAGATCTCTATCAATGGCGCTAAAAGTCACACCGCAGAAGTGTCGAAATGGGTGATTGGGGAATATCTTAAGCATACAAACAGACCCTATTTTGTAAGTATCCACCATGATGTTGAAATCCCAATTGGCTTTGGTTTAGGCTCAAGTGGTGCTGCCGCTCTCAGCCTCTCATATGCTCTCAATCAAGCCCTCGACACAGGCCTCAATAGAACTGAAGCAGCACAAATTGCTCACCATGCAGAAATTGCCTGCAATACTGGGCTAGGCACAGTAATTGCCGAGTTTGCTGGGGGCTTTGAGATGCGAACAAGTGCCGGAGCACCGGGTGTCGGTACTATTAACAAGGTCAATCTAGAAAAGAATTACAAAGCGGTAGTCCTCTGTCTTGCTCCTATTTTGACCAAGTCATTTCTCACAAACCGCATAAACGAAATAAACGGCATTGGAGGCATTATGCTAAGCAAGCTATCGGCATCAAGAAGCCTTGACGACTTTCTCAAAATGTCGCATGGATTTGCAGAGATTTTGAATCTCACGGAAAGTAGATGTAAGGGACCAATTGCAGCTCTCAAGAGAAAAGGGATCAAATCAAGCGTAGCACTATTTGGTCAAACTGTTTTCACTCTGGTCCCGGAGGAAACGGCATCTGAGGCGGCAGATGCACTTAGACAATTTGGTGGAACACTTATTGTCTGTAATATAGATACCGCGGGGGCAAGAATGCTCTAAAATTGCACGTAGATCACATTGGCATACCGTCAGATCATCCTCGAGCCAAATCGCTTTACATCCGCGAAATGTTAGTTAATGGCTTTAGACGAGGCTTAGTAGTACCCGAGGGTCTAATTGCCCATGGAAGGGGTGAGGCATACGATTATCTAATTGGCGAGCGCACCACAAAGACTGCCCAACGTGCAATTGAGGCCGCAGCAGCAACGATGTTGCTATCAAGCCGGGCCGTCATATCTGTAAATGGTAACACTGCTGCCCTGTGCCCAAATACAGTGGTGGAACTTGCAGAAGTGGCAGGGGCAAGCATTGAGGTCAATATCTTTTATAGAACAGAGAAGCGTGAGAAGGCGATCAAAGCCGAGCTTGAGAAACATGGTGCAAAAAAAATATTGGGAGTAGGTCCAAAAGCATCAGCAAGAATTCCAGAGCTCCAAAGTGAGCGCAGGAGAGTTGACCCTAATGGCATCTATGCTGCTGACACAGTGTTGGTTCCTCTGGAGGATGGAGATAGAACAGAGGCACTGATAAAAATGAACAAGACAGTGATTACAATCGATCTCAACCCATTGTCTAGAACATCTAAGGCTGCAGACATTACTATTGTTGATAATATCGTGAGGGCTATGCCAGCATTTGTACATGCTGCGCGCAATCTCAGGAAAAAAACTACTGCTATGTCATTAAAAAGAATCACAGACAATTTTGACAACAGTAAAAACCTCCAAGAATCACTCGAGATCATAAAAAAAGGTGAAGTACAATAATTGCAGGGCAGGACAAAACTCAATGTAACCGAAATATTGGCTAAGAAAGAGAAGAAGGAAAAAATCTCTGTACTTACAGCATACGACTATTCTATTGCAAGAATATGTGACAAGGCAGACATTGACATTTTGCTTGTAGGCGATAGCGCAGGAATGGTCGTGTTGGGCTATCCAAGCACAGTGCCTGTTGGCATGCAAGACATGATGATATTTTGTGGTGCGGTGGCAAGGGGAACCAAACGCGCAATGATAGTCGGCGACATGCCGTTTGGTTCATATCAAGTAGGTCCAAGTCTTGCAGTTGAAAATGCAGTCCAGCTCATAAAGGCTGGTTGCGATGCAGTTAAGCTTGAAGGAGGTTCTGAGATTATAGATACAATAAAGGCAATAGTAGACGTCGGGATACCTGTCATGGGCCACATTGGACTCCGGCCTCAGACATC
The DNA here is from genome assembly GCA_036844865.1 of Nitrososphaera sp. Lineage (GTDB taxonomy): Archaea > Thermoproteota > Nitrososphaeria > Nitrososphaerales > Nitrososphaeraceae > Nitrososphaera. The sequence goes on from DAIUEZ010000106.1 coordinate 2,024, forward strand.
ATCACTATGGGAAGGCTACAAATTACAGGGCAGAACAAAAGAAGGAGCAATCAAATTGATTGAAGACGCCAATGCTCTAGAGAAGGCAGGAGTCTTTAGCATCGTTCTTGAGATGACTGCAGCTGAGGTCGCAGGGACGATAACAAAGAGCCTTTCAATTCCAACAATTGGCATAGGCTCAGGCCCCGACTGCGATGGTCAGGTCCTTGTTCTTCATGATATGTTAGGCATTTATGAAGATATTAGGCCGAGATTTGTAAAAAGGTATGCAGAACTTAGTAACGAGATATTTGATGCTGTTTCGAACTATAACCATGACATCAAAGCCGGTACCTTCCCAGAGGAGTCTAATACATTTCACATGGATGCGCATGAACTCGACAAATGGAAGAATGAACTAAGAAGAAGCATAAGATGAGCAGAGCAACAACAAGCAGAAGAAGAAGAAGAGTTCACCCTTAAAAAGATATCTTTGTCAGAGAGGGAAGCGAGCTTGAAGGCAAGAAAATAGTGCTTTGCATCACAGGAAGTGTTGCCGCTTATCGGGCAATCGACCTAGCACGGCTATTGATTAGACACAGCGGAGATGTTCATGCTGTCATGACAGAATCAACTGCGTCAATGCTGCTCAATCCTGAACTAGTGAAGTGGGCCACAGGCAATGACGTAGTCACAAAGTTGACTGGTAACTTGGAGCACATTACATTAGCCGACTATGGCATGTCAGACCTCATCATTGTCTATCCCTGTACGGCTAACACCCTTGGCAAGGTAGCCGCCGGTATCGACGATACACCTGTTACATCAATTCTTAGCGTTGCACTTGGCAGCAAGATCCCAATAATAGTAGCTCCTGCAATGCATGACGCAATGTATGAGAACATATTCGTCAAGCGAAATGTAGGCAAGCTAAAAGAACACATGATTTTCATCGAGCCCAAGATGGAAGAAGGCAAGGCAAAAGTTGCTGAGCCTGAGCATATACTAAATGCTACAATTTCAATCCTTTCAAATAACACGCCTTTGTCAGGTAAGAGGGTACTTGTCACGGCTGGAAGTACCATTGAATATATTGACCCAATAAGGATCATGACCAACCTAAGCTCTGGCAAAATGGGTATTGCCATAGCACAAGAGGCGCAGAGGATGGGGGCAACTGTGACGCTAGTGTACGGTCATGGAAATCTAAACCCAACAGCGACCGGCAAAATAGTGCGCGTAAATACAGGTGAGGAAATGTATAAGGCCGTTGTTTCTGAGATGTCATCCAAGAGGCAAGACATTGCTATAATGTCTGCTGCTGTTGCAGATTTTGCACCTGCAAAAAAATTAGACAAAAAGATCGACACAAAACTGGGTAAGATGGAACTGTCACTTGTTGCTACAAGAAAAATAATTGATGAGGTCAAAAATAAAAGCAAAGACACATTTCTTGTTGCATTCAAGGCAGACTATTGTGTATCAGATTCTGTTCTGATAGAAAAAGCATATAGAAAACTGAAGGAGTGTGGTGCAGATATTATTGTGGCAAACGACCTAGGCAGAAGAGGTTCAGAACCAGGCTCCGATGAAAATGAAGTGTTTATTGTTGATAGAGACAAAAAATTTGTCCACTTGCCCCTGGAGAGTAAAGCACAAGTTGCAAGAAGCCTGCTAGAGATTGTAGCTGAGTATGTCAGCAGAAGAGAGAGGTTCACAGGAAATGATGATAATAATAGATAATGCTATCGTAATAGCAGTGACTGCATGGAATTTTTTGGAATAATTAATTAGCGTTGCTGCTGCCATAATACTACTTCTAGAGACCTGCAAAGATAGCAAAAGAAGCAAGAATCCTTATGATTCTATCCTTATGCATTATTCAAGTCGAGTGCTGCATTTTTTTGTTATTATTTCATCTTAGAACAAGTAGATCTTTTGTGAATTTGTTGAGCACCTTGGGCTTGCCATTATTTATAATTATGCTGTCCTCTATCCTTACGCCGAATTTTTTTTCCATGTATATCCCAGGTTCAACAGTCACAGCCATATTTGCTCTGAGCTCTTCGTGACTTTTCATCTTAAGCCAAGGAGGCTCGTGAACGTCAAGACCTATTCCGTGACCTGTTGAATGAATGAATAGTTTCTCATATCCGCGCTCTGCTATCAAGTTCCTGCATGACGCATCAACCTGACCGCATGTCATACCCGCATTTGCACTGTTGAGGCCTATTTTTTGAGCCTCTTGCACTATGCCATACACATCCTTCATCTCCTTAGTTGCAGTAGCAAGGGCAAATGTCCTTGTCGCATCGGCTATGTAGCCAGCGTGCCGGAGCGTAAGGTCGACCACTATCATATCTCCCTTGCGAAATTTTCTGTCTGTTACTTCGGCGTGTGGCAGTGCGCTGTTGGGCCCCCCTGCTATGATCAGGGGATTTAGTGTAGACTTGTATGAGGGGGGGTTGGCACCCATTTTCATTGCTTCGTAGATGAGCTTTGCCTGCAGATCCCGCTCTGATAGACCCACCCTTATCTCCTCTTCGCATATTTCGTACAGCTTATCCAGTATCTTGGCGGCTTTTGAGATAACTTTGATCTCTGAATGATCCTTTATCCTACGTGTCAAGAAGAATGGATCTGTGTTGACCAAAATGTCGCCTCCGTGTTCGCGAATCGATCCAATAGTAGAGTAATCGCTGCAGTCGCTGCACACTCTTCTACCTTTTATTTGTGAAACAAATGTGGAAATGAGTTCACTTCCCCTTTCAGTGGCAATTACTTCACAATCTATTGAAGCCTTCTGTGCCCTCGAATACTCTAATTTGGGTGTAATCAACTTTGTTGTTGTGCCATTATCCATGCATACTGCAATGGCTTCACCCCAAAACCCTGTGAGATAGAAAACGTTTTCAGGCTCAAACGCTGCAACTATATGGCAGGACTCCTCTGCTTTCTTTACATGCTGCAAAAGCGTATAACGGCGCTCCTTTATTATTGACAACTTGAGAAGAATTACAGTCTCTTAGTGTTATAAAGCGTTATGAGATTGTGATCGTTGTTGTCGTGTGATTATTGTAATTTGATTTAAATATGGCAGGCTCACCCGCTTTTTTGAAGACTACATATGGAATACCTGGTGATGCTACCTGGTCCGACAAATGTCCCAAACAGAGTCATGAACGCAATGCTTGCGCCTATGATAAACCATAGAAGCGATGACTTTCGCATATTATACAAGGAGATAGTTGAAAAAACTCAGAAGGTCTTCCAGACTTCAAATGATATTGTGCTTCTTACTACTTCAGGCACCGGTGCTGTCGAAGCATCTGTTGTTAACCTCATTAGAAAAGGTGACAAGGCAGTAATCCCAGTCAATGGTGAGTTTAGCACTAGGCTTGCAGACCTTATTGACAGCTGGGGTGGGGAGGCAATCAGAATAAGTTCGCCGCCTGGGGAGAACCCGCCTTACGACAAGTTCGAGGAATCATTTGAAAAACACAAAGACATTAAAGCGATTTATGCGGTTTATAACGAAACATCTACTGGAACTACAATAAGATATTTGGACAAGCTGGGTGAACTTGCGGCAAGAAAAGGTGCTTACTTTATTGCTGATGCAGTTTCAATACTAGGAGGCGATGAGTTACCAGTAGACAAATGGAACATTGATATTTGTGTGACTGCTTCGCAAAAAGCTCTGGCAGCACCTCCAGGTGTCGCTCCGATTTCGATAAACAAACGCGCAAAGAAATACATGCAAGAGAATCCTCCTCCCACACAGTACCTGAACTTAAAGCGCTACTTCAAGTACTATGAAGAGCACTATGAAACCCCCTTTACACCTGCGCTACCCCTTTACTATGCCTTTAGAGAAGCACTTGACATTGTAATTGAAGAGGGCCTAGATAACAGAATAAGACGCCACAAGATATGTGCAGACGCTTTCTATGCCGGCTTGGGCTCGCTTGGCCTTACACCCTTTGCCAAGCCAGATGCAAGAAGCAATATGATAATTGCAGTCAACTATCTGGAGGGGATGGACGATAAGAAATTCCGCGGCCTATTATCAAATGAGTTCAAGGTATTGGTAGCAGGCGGCTTTGGTAACCTAAAAGGCAAGGTGTTCCGGATTGGCTCGATAGGTGAGGTCGGCCGCTACCATGTGATGAGGACCATATCGTCTATTGCCTCTGCGATGAACATGCTTGGAATCAAGACAAACGCTGAAGC
>DAIUEZ010000107.1:0-6190 GCA_036844865.1 Nitrososphaera sp.
GTGGTAGTGTTACATGATGCAAGCATTTCCAATTACCTCGATGCCAGTCCGCCGTCATCAATAGGGCCAAAGAATATTTGGCTGACACAGTAAAAATCGATCTCTATATTTCTTTGGGCTATCCATATCAAATGACTCTCCTCTTCAAGTCAGAATATTGCCGTCTCTGTCTTTGTAATTGCCGTATGCTACCGGACATGGCAATTGTAACTGCTGGCGGATCTATCAGAGTGATTGCCACAAGGACCTTTTCTAGCTCGTCTAGTTTGCACTTTATAATGGACTCATTTGCGCCCTGTCTAACAAGCCTTATAGCTGCCCTTTCTGCAGCAATAGTTCCAAAAAGCTCACAGAAACGTTTTATGATTGCATTAACTGAGGCACTGGATTCCCCCGCATGGATAATAGAAAGGTAGCGTCGCTTAGAGCGCCTTTTAAGCATAGGTCACATTCCTTAATAGCTTTCCCTCAAGCCATTTTCCTAAGCTGATCCAATGGCTTTGAGGATCGATACCGACCGTCTTCAATATTGCGTCAAGGCAAGGGCCTGAAATCATTTCATATTCTGACGTAGCACCGCTTGAAATGATGAACTGGCATCGCGCTAAATGGCAAAATGTATACAAATCACCTAGGTTTTTAAACCACTTACCTAAGGAACCACTATCCATCTTTCTTGCAGGATTAACTGTCATCTCAAGGCCGGTTCCTTTCTTAACCTTTTTCTTTAGTTGTTTCTTAACTTTGTTAAAGTCTTTGATCATTACAATGTCAGCCGCTTCGCTCACGTCCTCGGAAACTACCAGGTAAGGATAATTAAAGGGTAGTCGCGGTACCGTTCTTAGCCTGAAAATTAGACCTTCGCGCATTTTCCCATCAAAGGGGACGCCAGCTCTACTAATTGAAAGCTCCTTGAGCCTTGACGCAAGATCAAAGTTGCCGCTGACGCAAAGGTCTATACGGTTGAAAAGAAGCGCCTCCTTATCCCGATGTGTGATTTTGCAGACATGATGATGCAATCACCTATATATTTTTCCAATTTGATACGTAGTTTTAGCAAGTTAACCGTTCAAATGTAAATCAAAGAGCCCCTCGTAACCTTGAATGGCGCTGGAAGGTTTGTAACGTTTTACTGGCTTGAATCTTATCCTTATGGCATCAGTTTCTGATAGCGAAACCCTGCCTTGGCACATTCTCTGCTTGTCAAGGCGGATGTAGAGGTTGCCCTTTTCGTCAGAATGCTCGTGAACTAACCGTGATAGATCTTTTCTATCTGCACTGTTCAGCAGAGAGATAACCCGCTTCGCCAGCGAGGCTGCCTCTTGACTAGAAAGCATTGCCTTCTGTAATAGGATCTTGTTCTTGTAATGTCCCTGTGAAGGTGAGCTTGAAAAACGCTCAGATGGCACCAAGAGTACATCTTCTACAGCCCTGAGCACCTTGTCTTCATCTTCTGTGGCATGTAGCACAAGGTTGATTTCAGCTGCAGAAAATTTGGGCTTGTCTTCTTCAGACATCTGAAAGACATTATTAAGAACTCGCTAAAAAAAGCTATACGTCATGTGCCATGTCACTAGGCTGCTGGAGCGGCAGACTCAATTGTTTTGGCCTCGTTAACCGCCCTTGATTCTGCTGTTGATATGAGCTTTGTCTTCCTGATGCCTAGGTGCCGGATTGCAGTAATTTTTTTTGCTTCTTCAAGTAAATGGGCACCAAGCTTACTATTGGTCTCTCTTGGAGTATCTTCGTTTCTGCTGCCCGTAATTTCTTGTATGAATTGATCAACTGTCATGCGCGGGATCCTCTCCGAAAGTATCTTTTGTGCTATCAACCTTATTTCATGCTTTTTTGATGAATTAACCCTCCGGTGGGTGAATGCAACTATTGCAACTCTAAACGTATGGCCATCTATCGTAGTATAGTCATGAGTAAATGTGACCATTGAGCTACCTCTTCGGATCAGGCTTCTGAGAAACTCCTTAGCATATTCGTGCCCTTTAAAAATAGTGGATGCTACGCCATCGGTTATCTTGTCTATCTGAATAAAGACTTTGATTTGGTGCTGATCCATACTTTGATCTGGGTTGCCTTTCATCATGTCGTGGAGTGTATTTTCAATTGTGCGTCCCTTTATTTGAGTTGAATCTGTAACCGGGATGTAGTTAATGGGCACTTGCGGTTCGAACCCCGGGGGTTTATTGACAACTACCCACTGTTTGTCGCGCCATTTATCGCGAACCCTGCCTCCCTTTCTTGCTCCTTTAGCCATAAGATGTTCTTCTTCCTATTCTTTTGACTAAAAGAGATAATATATATATGATGCGTCAATTGCGAATTCGAATCTCTTCAAGGCCGCCCATGTATTTTCGGAGAACCTTTGGTATTTCCACGCTTCCGTTTGAGGTCTGGAAGTTTTCAATTATTGCTACCATAGTGCGCTCTGTTGCAACAAGAGTACTGTTGAGCGTGTGCACAAGGCGCGTTTCTTCGTTTGTCTTGTCCCGGAACCGTATGCCAAGCCTTCGAGCTTGGTAATCTAGGCAGTTTGAACAAGAAACAATCTCCCGGTAGGCATTTTGTCCTGCCATCCACGCTTCAATGTCATATGTCTTAGCTGATATCTTACCGGTGTCGCCTGAGCACAGAAGCATTACACGGTAAGGAATGCCAAGCTGCTTGAAGAATTCTTCAGATACTGCAAGCATCCTTTCATGTTCTCTCCATGAGTCATCTGGCCGGCAGTAGATAAATTGCTCCACCTTCTCAAACTGATGGACACGGAATATCCCTTTCATATCCTTGCCGTGTGCACCAGCCTCTTTACGAAAGCATGAACTAAAACCACCATACCTTATGGGAAGCTTTATCCCTTCGAGGATCTCATCCATATGCATGCTTGCTATTGCATGCTCCGATGTTCCTATCATGTAAAGATCCTCTTCTTCTATTTTATAGATTACATCCTCGAAGTCATTTAGTATGACAGATCCTACCATCGGCCGTCTTCTAATCATGTATGGTGGCTGGACAAGGGTATAGTTATGTTCTGACAAAAAATCCAGTGCAAAGCTAACTAGTGCCTGATTCAGCTTTACAAGCTCATTTTTCAGGAAGTAGAATCTTGCGCCTGATACTTTAGCCGCGCGATTTAAATCTACAAGATCCAATCTAGTCGCAATGTCAATGTGGTCCTTTGCGCCAAAATTTGGCCTTATTATTTCCCCATTATGCCTAAGAATCATATTGTCGTGTTCGTCTTTGCCAACTGGTACTGTCTCGTCTAATAAGTTGGGTAAAGTCATCATCAGATGGTTGAACTTTTCTTCAATTTGAATTGCTTCAGATTCGGCCTGTTCAAGGAGTGCACTCACCTGCTTCATCTCAGCAAGCTCAAAAGAGGCATCCTGTTTGGACTTTTTCTTGCTTGCGATAGTATCAGAGAGGAGGTTCTTTTGTCGTCTCAGCCGCTGAGTCTTATTAATGAAATCACCTCTGAGCTTGTGAAGCATTATCAATTCATCCAACGGGAAATCAGCCATATTGCGCTTTTTGAGCATCTCCCGAACCACTCCCGGGTTGTCTTTTAAAATTCTTGGGTCTAACACTAGCCGGCCATCACTTTCTTTGCTATAGATATGTGTTCAAGGATCTCGTCAAGAGTACTCAATACTGTTGCAGTTGGAATATTTTTGCTCGTCAACTCAATTGCAAGTTTGGAGCCTCTTGAAAACATTTTTAGTGACAGACCCTTTGGAAAGTTAATATTGTCTGGTATTAATGCATTCATAGCCGCATTTGCTTCTGCTCTACTCGAAAAGGGTATCTCTACCTCTACTGCAACCTTAAGATGTTGTCCCCCTAGCAAATTTCGGATCATTTATCTCCGCCTTTATACAGGCAATAAAATCCTCAAGAGTAGAAGAAGGGATGCTGCAGCCTGCAGCTGCCGAGTGTCCGCCCCCTGTGCCATTTAATCTCTTGGAGCATTCCCGCATTAATACACCAAGGTTTGCTTGCGATTTGCTATCCAGGCATTTCCTTGAGGAGAACTTGTAACTGCCATTCTTTGCTAGTGTACGCACAAATAGTAGCCTGCCCTGAAGGGAAGGTGACCCGCTGAGTAGCGATGAAACAGCTCCTAACATTGCTTCCTCCAAAACGCCGTCCCCATTGATAAAGACAGTCTTACCATCGTCTGCAAATCTCCACTTTTCACTAAATATGAGAGAAATATTATTGTGCAATGTCATCTGGTAGGTGCTCATTATGTCTTCTCCTGCGCTTAACGCGGTGTTTCTATCACCCATACAAATTGCGATGCCGACTCCTGCCTTTCCTATCCTGCCGCATGCGTTAAGCATTGCTGAAAATTCTCTTCCGTCTCTTAGAAGGCTTCTCGTATCCTCTCTTTGCAGTGTGTAAACGTAGCCTATAAGATCGTCGAACAATATGTCAGACAATCTCTTATCCGAAGTAGCCCCAACAAATTTGGCTACCGCTTCAACTATTGCACTTTTTTCTTCCTGTGAAAAAGCAGCCAGGACACGCCAACGGCCATCATTATCTTTGAGTTGTATGCCCGCATTCTTAAGCAATAGGTAGCAAGCTTTGCTGTTCCAGGTGAGCCCATCAATATAACGAAATGGTGTGTATGCGAGTGCCTCGTGTGGAGGATGCGTTTCTCTTCCAGCCAATATGACATCGTGATCCACGCTTACAAGCCCCAGCGACTGGGCGGTCTTTAGAATTTCAGCATTTAGACCAAGAAATGACCTCTTGTCTCCTTGGTCTTGCCTATCGGCTAATGCTGAAACAACTGCCATGGACGACAGATCACGGTTCTTCAAATCAAGTGTGCTTGCCACCATGTATGCCATTCCCCCTGCAGAGACTTCTCGTCCTCCATCAATCCCGAATTTCCACGGGTTTAGTATCTGAGCATCGTCATCTGTTAATATCTCATCATCTGTAATCTGATGATGGTCGATAATTAACCACTTGTTATCAAGCGAGTTTTTCAGATTTGTTGCCCAACCTCCTCCGAGATCCGTTATCAGATAAAAATCATGTCCCTCTGATTTCATGCTCTCAATTACAGATGAATTCATGTCAGAGACAGCCCTCACAGAATACCGTGCACCGGTTCGTCTAAGTGCGATTGCCATAATGCTACCTGCAGTGATCCCATCTGCATCGAGGTGTGTTATTATGGAAAGATCATTACCGCTTTCTACATTATTTTTCAATTTTTCACAAAAATGGTTAAGTGCATAAGTTAGCCTGTCATTCATCTAAAGTACCTTTTTACTCAACCACTACTATTCTAGCTGTGCAATGACTGCTGCGTATTTCCAGTTCTTTGGAATCTTTCCCTCTCGTTTGTAGTACTTTGACAGCCTATGGATCTTTGACTCTACCAACTCCAGAGAACGCACATTTCTGTGGTCGCTGTTGTGAACTCTGAGGTGCTTCTGTAGAGCAAGAGCCTTTCTCACTAGCTTATCTAGGTCTTCTGGCATCTCCGATTTGATGTTATTCTCACTTAAAACGCTTGTGACACCCATGCCTATAACAGGCTTGACAAGCGGTATTCCATGTGCATCCCTTAACCTCAGCCCTATCTCACTTGGACTCAAACCTTCCTTTGCAAGTTCGATAATAAGAGCTGATATCTGATCTCTATTCTGGCCAAGCCAGGGTGCAGGTGCCTTTGAAGTAGGACGGGTTGAATGAGACTTACCATGAGTATGAACGTGAATTCTAGCCATTTTGAACGAGTATGAACAAATTCCTTTTATAAGTCGTTCTACTCTAACACCCCCGTTGAAGATAGCAACAAAAGTACAACAACGAGATACACAAAGGCTAGTCACAGAAGAGATTGAAATGCTCAAGGTTATATTGTATCTGTTCTGATGCAGACGGAAAAGAAAGCAGATTTTCTCTATTATGCTGCTGATACCTACATACAAGATCGTCAGGCTGCAAACAGGCCGGAGCTTGCACATCTTTGTAGTACCATAAAGCAAGACCAGCAATGGCATCCTGTCATGCTAAAACAAGAATTGGCAAGGGATGTCCAATTATGAAGGCTATGATAACGCGTCAAATTATTTTAAGATCTAGGGAGTATCGCCTTTTTGCATATGCTCTGTCATTATGTGTTTTTGCATATCCCCAAAACTATCAA
>DAIUEZ010000108.1:0-6131 GCA_036844865.1 Nitrososphaera sp.
GGAACAAAGGATCAAGTCATAGGCAAAAACAAGAGGCTATGGTGACCATGGAAAAGAAAAGCGATAGCGGCATGGTATCCTTCTGCCCCTAAACATCTTCTATAACAAAACCTCGAGATGCTTTTATAGATCCTAATATCTAGGATACGCATGAAATATAGAAGCAGAACTGATATAACTGCTCAAATTCTAGAAGCTGCAAATGGCGGCGTCACTAAAACTAAGATAATGTATAAGGCCTTCCTCTCATACGCACAGCTTAAGGAATATCTGACAGTGCTGATAGAAAATGGACTGCTGGAATATATTGAAGGAGAACAGATCTACCGGACAACTGAGAAAGGTAATCGCTTCCTAAAGATATACAACCAGATTGGCGAATATGTGGCAGCTGACGTATCTGAAAAGAAGTAGTAAAATACTCTATTTTAAATAACCTAGATCCGAATCAGAATCGTGTCTCAAAAGCGGCGAAGAGCCATCAGGCGGGTGGTAATTATGACCGCCATATTCTCAGCATTGGGTGTTGGAGTGAGCATTGCCCTTATTGCTGTAGGCGGGGGCTTTGAGAGCTCTAGCCCAAACATCTTTCACCCGCCTACAGAGGCAGACATTTGGAAGGTTGGCGATCACATACAGGACGGCATGACCTTAGAATATATCCTAACTTCTAAGGGTCAGCCAAACTCACTTGAAACTGCGCGAATATTGATGAACTTTAAGCAGGCCGGTGAAGATTGGAACGTCAGATTCACCATCACAAATGACACTGACCAGCCGACAGTAGATCACACAATGACAATGTCAAGAGAACTGACACGAGAGGGTCAGCTTGACGAGTCATTTAGACCTTACTTTGAGCATATACAGTCATCAATTCTTGCAGTCCGTGACATGGAATACGGCGAAAGCCCAAAGTATCTCGTAGTGGGTGCCCCATGGGATACGATATTTGTTGGCTCATCTTCAGTAACAGTCAGGGTGACAAACGAAGAGAGTATAAGCACTCCGGCGGGGATATTTGACTCATTTGTACTCAGTTACAAGTTGGGAGAAAAGACGAGTAAAATCTGGGTGGCTCGTGACATGCCACTGCCAGTCAAGGCAGAAGTATATGATGCAGAGGACAATCTGCTGTACCAATACGAGCTCACAAATGCATCTGGCGTAGCGTCAGCAGCTACTGGCAACTCGCTGTAAGCAACTTAAGAATTCTTTGGAAAATAGACATTTTCGATCATCCAATCACCGTACGATCTGATCCTCATATCGACCTTGCACCAAAAATGTATAGAGCCAGGGAGGACTTCAATGCTGCCTTTGGGCATGATCATTATCTTGGCACCCTCTTTGCCTTCATACGTGTAGGCATCCTTCGCCTTAGCATCATTGCCTATGAGTTCGACTGCCTTTTGTTTCACAATCTGTCTTGAGACAGGAAAAACCCTGCGAAATTTGTCAACCACAAGGCTAATATTTTCAGTGCCATATGAGTCTAGATCGGAGATCCTGCCTGGTATCGGAAAGTGTAGTTGTAAATCGACGCTGTAGCGCGATCCGACAAATTGTGCAAGCTCATTTACCTTCTGATACGCTATAGTGGGGCTTCTCTTTAATGCTATGGCAAGAGTGTCACGGTTGTGTCTGATATTTAGTTGCAAATCGTCCATAAGATTGGAAAATGTTCCCAATACAGTTGTTTACAATTTTCGGTTAATTAGCATTACAATTATTATAGCTCTTGGTACGGATCTATTCATGCTTGAAATCTGATCAGCTCTTTGCCAAGGCAAAAAACATCTTGCCTGGCGGGGTTAACAGTCCGGTGCGCTTTTACGAGCCTTATCCTTTCTTTGCGACCTCTGCACTTGGAAGCAAGCTCACTACTGCAGATTATCAGATATGCCTTGACTACTGTATGGGCTATGGAGCCATGATTCTTGGTCACGGCTATTCTTCTGTGATTGAAGCTGTGAGAGCTCAACTCGATAAGGGGACGCTCTTTTGCGTACCTACAGAATGCGAGATCAAGCTTGCAGAAATGATATGTCAGGTTGTGCCATGCGGAGAAATGGCGCGTCTTGTCAATACCGGCTCTGAAGCCACAATGCATGCCATCAGACTTGCCCGTGCTTTTACAAAGAGAAAAGGGGTGATTAAATTTGAAGGTGGATACCATGGTGCGCATGATTATGTTCTTGTCAAGGCGGGATCAGGCATGGCTAGCTTGCCTGCATCAGATGGAACGCTTGAAGAGGCGTCAGCTTACACGAAAGTTGTGGCGTACAATAACCCTTCTGAGCTTGAGCGCACAATTGAAAAGAATCGTGACACTGCATGTGTCATAATGGAGCCTGTGCTTGCAAACATTGGGCTTGTGTTGCCCGAAAAGGGATACCTTAATGAAGTGAGGAAAATAACCGAGCAGAACGATATTATCTTGATATTTGATGAAGTGGTCACCGGCTTCCGTCTTGCACTTGGCGGCGCCAGTGAGTTCTTTGGACTTATGCCAGATTTAGTCACATTTGCAAAGGCACTTGGCAACGGTTTGCCTATAGCTGCAATCACAGGTAAGAAAGAGATAATGGACAAGCTCTCACCTGCCGGTACTGTCTATCAGGCAAGTACATTTGCTGGCAATCCTGTATCTGTGGCAGCAAGCATTGCTACACTAGAAACATTAACTGACGCCAAAAATACGATATATCCTAGGCTCGCCAAAACATGCGATAGTCTTGTTAGTGGGATCAAAGATATGCTGGCTAAAGCGCAGCTTGACTGCACTGTCAATTCCATAGGCTCAATGTTCCAGCTATTCTTTACTAGCGAAAGGGTAAAGAATGGATCTGATGCCAAAAAGGCAAATACAAGAATGTTCCGCAAATTATTTGATGAGCTGCTAAAGCAAGGCATCTTCATACCTCCTTCGCAGTTTGAAACTTGCTTTTTGTCGTACGCACACACAGAAGACGACGCAGACAAGACAATAGAGGCATACGGTAAGGCATTTTATGAGATAAAGAAATGATGAAGACAATACGAGTCGGTACCAGAGGCAGTAGGCTTGCAATAGCACAGACAGAGATAGCACTTATTGCCTTACGTAAGGCTCACCCCCAGGTACGATTTGAAGTAATTCCGATAAGCACCAAGGGTGATGTTGATAAGAGGCCGCTCTTTACCCTAGACGAAAAGGGAATCTTCGAAAAAGAAGTGAACGAAGCAGTCAAACAAGGCGCTGTTGACTTTGCAGTCCATAGCCTCAAGGATATCCCATCAGACCTATCAGATAATCTATCGGTGGCATGCATTCCCAAGAGGGCGAGCCCAAATGATGTGCTTGTCACGGATAATGGACGAAAACTGAAAGATCTAGCACCTGGGTCGGTAGTTGGCACGAGCAGCCTACGGCGGGCTGTGCAGCTGTCAAAAACTAGGCCAGATCTAAATGTCAGACCAATAAGGGGTAATGTCGAAACAAGAGTGAAAAAGGTGATAAGTGGCGAATACGATGCAGCCGTTCTAGCAGAGGCTGGCCTTGCAAGATTAGGCATGAAAGACATCATTGCCCAGCGTTTTAGCATCAGAGATTTTGTACCAGCCCCAGGTCAAGGGGCTATAGCCATTGTATGCAGGCGTGATCACGCTAAACTTACTGATATGCTTAAACTGATAGAGGATCGCCATTCTCGCACAGCAGTGCTTGCAGAAAGAGCAGTGATAAGAAAGATAGAAGGGGGCTGTAGATTCCCAATTGGAGCAGTGGCAATAACTAATGATTACAAGATAACACTTTATGCAAGCGTGTTTTCTGCAGATGGCAAGCATAGCATTCATGTTAAAAAGATAGGCAGGGCAAGCAAACCAGAGGAGCTGGGCTCCATGGTAGCAAACATGTTGGTAAGACAGGGAGCAATGGATTTGGCAGAAGGTTGGCGTAAAGCAGTAGACGAGTGGAACAAGAAACTATGAAAAAGGGTAAAGTGTTTATCTGCGGAGCCGGTCCTGGCAATCCTAAGCTGATGACGCTTCGTGCAATGGAACTTTTGAAGACCTGCGATGTTGTACTATATGACCGACTGGTGGACAAGGAGATAATTGAGCAGATACCTGCGGGATCAGAGAAAGCCTATGTTGGAAGAATGGTTGGTGATCCCACTACACATCAAGACACAACAAATGAGCTTATGGTAAAATACACGAAAAAGGGTAAGACCGTACTGCGACTCAAGGGTGGAGACCCATTCATCTTTGGACGGGGCGCAGAGGAGGCTGAATACCTCACCAAACATGGGATCGAGTTTGAAATAGTACCAGGCATTAGTTCATCTATCGCCTCACCAGCATACGCCGGTATTCCGCTAACCCACCGTCAATATTCCTCTTCGGTTGCCATAGTCACCGGGCACGAGGATGCGAAAAAAGACAAACTGGTGGTCAGATGGGACAAGCTTGTCGGTGCAGTCGATACTATAGTTGTATTGATGGGTATCGCCGAGCTAGATCAGATTTCACACAATTTGATGAGGGCTGGAATGAAAAAAAGTATCAAGGTTGCAATTGTTGCAAATGGTACAACTGATAAGCAGAGGATTGTCAAGGGTACACTTGGCACCATTACAAAACTTACAAAAAAAGCTGATATCCGGCCCCCAGCAGTAATCGTGATAGGAAGGGTCGCTGGACTAAGTGATAAGCTTGACTGGTTCAAGAGAAAATGACAGAAACATGCCTACATTAAAAAACAAAATCCTTGCGATCACTCGAAGCGAGCGCAATGCAAAAGAATTTTTGCAGATGGTAAGAGAGCAAGGAGGCAGGGCGATAGCGCTTCCCGCAATAGAGATAGTGCCACAGGGTCCGGAAGTGGCAGAGGAGTTCCTTGATAAACTCCACAAGAAAAAGCACTATTATTGTGCGTTTATGAGCCAACAGGCGGTAAATATCCTGTTTGACCTTGCCCCTGATAAGATAGAACCAGTTCTGAAATCTACTACGGTAATTGCGGTAGGCCCAAAGACAAAGCAGAGCCTTGAAGAGCATGGTGTAAAAGTTGGCCTAGTGCTAGAAAAATTCTCTTCAGTTGGACTTGTCGATCTCATGTCTAGAATCGAGTCAGCAGGAAAAAAGATAATCATCCCTCGAAGCAGTGCTGCAAATGACTTTGTCACTCAGGCCTTGATCCGCCTTGGGATGGATGTTGATGAAATTGTCCTCTATTCAGTGCGCACGAGGGCGGTTGAGCCTATATGGGAGGAGTTTTGTGGTCTATTGTTACAAAAAAGAGTGGATGCTGTTATTTTTACCAGTGCCTCAAATGTCACCTCATTCTTTGAAATAATGGGCAAGGTGTCCAAATATGAGTTACAGCTGAATAACCTCACCAAGGTAGTCTCCATAGGCCCACTTACTAGTAAGGCGCTTTGGGAGCAGGGCATTGAATGCTTTGAAGCTGAGGAGCATACCGTAAGAGGTGCACTCCAAATTGCAAAGCAAATCCTGTAACTCTTTTTAGTCTTTATGACGCATATTGGCCATGACAGAAGGAACCACAACAAAAGAAGCTGCCCTACTTGAAGATTCTACATTCAATGTGATAACTCAGATTGAAAAGAAGGCTGATTTTCTGTATTCATCTGTTGAGAAATATATTCGCGATGCAGAGAAAGACAGCAAACCTGAGCTTGTAAAGCTGTGGCGCACCATGAAAGAAGATGAACAAAAGCATCTAAAAATGCTGCGCGAACATCTAGTAAAGGAAGTAAAGGAAAACAGACTACAGTAGGCAAAATTCAAGGCTATGCTGCGCGTCGGTCTCTGTCTATTGCCAGCAAATCTTCCAAATTTTTCTCCAAAATATTCAATCTTTATTGGACATGTAAAATACTGTCAAGCGCGCCGGATTTTGGCTTGAGCAACATGTGTTTCGTTGAGCCTCTATGTGCATTCTTTGACCTACCTGTATAGGCTGGTACATATATGCATATAGAGACGTCTTAGTGATGTCGCCTCTGGACTCGGTCCATGTAACTATTCTATTATTTCATTAAACTTGTCAACTGACTAGATGGCAACTTGTATTTCTTGTATATTTTTGCATACTTCTCTGTAGATACTAAAAAGCAGGC
>DAIUEZ010000109.1:0-6013 GCA_036844865.1 Nitrososphaera sp.
CACCCCAGTCATTGTTGACGATGATAGACAATGAGCCTTTCTATCGGGAAATAGGTGGCAATGTTACTAACATAGAGATAATTGACGCATCTCCTTCTGTTGTTGTACAGAAAGTATCGTTTTCAGAAATAGGATTTATGAGAAATATTGGAAATGTTAGTAACATTGGAACCTTTGTTGAAAATGCCTATGATAATGGAACACTATATGGCGTTGGCAAAGGAGTAATAACTACAGGGAATGGAGATAGAATAAGCTGGAATGCTTACGATATTGGATTAACTGCTGTTAATGGCAATGGTGATGATGTTACTGCTAGTGGTGGTGGTCTTAACACAGAGAGAATGCCAACATTTAGAGGAATTATATTTCTCTCCACTAATTCTGAAAACTTGAGCTTCATGAACAATGTCGTTGGTCTTTATATAAATGATGAAAATGGAAGACAAATATGGGAATGGAGGAGTAGTTAAAATCCTCATCTAGCCGATAATCCTCGAGCAAAATTATAAATTCGCACTACTACGACTACTAGTGAAGAAGGGGGAGCATAAGGAAGGGCTAGAATAGAAGGCAATGATTAGCACTATATGAATCCAATCTTCTTGGCATGGTTAGTCCAAGGGCAAATAAGAAGAATGAGAAGATGGCTACCAAAGTTCACGGCTATGTCACCGAGGGCACTTCTACTATTTCTCAATCTTAAGCTCAAGATGGACCGGTGGGATTTGAACAATTTCTTTCCATGGTTGTTCCATCTAGATAATAGGCAAAATTGCCTTTAAAGAAAGCTGGCTGCGGTCGTGGGTTCAAATCCCACCCGGTCCATTTCTTTCTGTTATAGAAATACGGCATTAAATCATGCTTATTTTGGATAGTTGTAGGACAAGAGCCTTTTACAACTCTGCGTTAGCTGGAAATGTGCAACCTTTTGAGGAATTAAAGATATTGTTAGGGGAGGCAATAAGAGAACGAATTGCATCTAGCAAGAATGATGAAGTTATTTTTGTAAGTGGCATTGCTGGGTCGCTAGCTACAAATCAAAAGTTTGACGAATCTATTAATTTAGAAGAATGATGGGAAAAGACCCATTCTGAATGGCTACAGAAAGGTCTAAAGGTCACCCTAATATGCTCGCATCCAGGTACAATATTTGACAAAAGTGAGTTTATGCATTACAAACAAGCAATGTCATCGCTACACCATATTGTGACGAATCCTAGTTCAACGTAAGCTTTAAACCGAATTGCTATTATCATATGCTGTGGTTGCTGAGAAGGCAGTAACAATAAAGTTCTATAGGCTCCAATAGTTGCTCCCACTTCAAAAAGTCTCAACCTCTTGGGATGCTGCCACTGCAATTGGTCTAAATCATAATAAATGATACTGATCATATGTGATCTATTATGGTGATCAAAAAACTTGAATGCTCATGATTTGATGTCTCCACAAGTGGTTGTAGCAAAAGAAAATACCAATGCTGAACAGATAAGTGCAAGACTTCTTGCAGGAGAATTTAACGGGGTACCGGTTGTAGATGATAATGGTGCTATAGTTGGCATAGTTACTGCACTTGATATCCTAAAGGCTATGCAAGATGGTAACAAGAAGCTTAACACAATGTTAGCAAGAGATATAATGACTCCAAATCCCTCGACAGTAAAGAAAGATACTCCAATAGAAGAAACCATTCGTATCTTGGTTGAAAAAGAAATTGTGCTAGTTCCTGTTGTAGAAGGCAACAACAATAAGCTCATTGGTGTAGTTGCAAGGTTAGATATACTAAGAGAAAAGCTAAACGAAGGATTCATAACAATAGAAAAGAGAGAGGCTCTTTCAAGGACGTAAATAAATAAACAGATCAAAAGTTGGCTTTTCACTGCGAATATTAGGGCATTACCAGAATGTTGTAGGGTTGAGCCTATAACTTATGTAGGAATTACCTAATCTCTCTTTTTATACTTCAATCAATGATGGTGGCTTTTTGCTGTTTTTCTATATGGAGTATTGCCAACATTTAAGAGTTAACACTTTCATAGAATGTATGCAGTCTATGGCTGTATGTTCGCCATAATTTATAGCTGACAAATTAACTACTTTTACATATGATAATGTCCCTTTTATTGTATGTCTACGCCATCTAGTGATAGTACGCTTTACAGGTGTGAGGTATGTAACAAGACGTTTGGTTCACAGCAGGAGATAGAGCGCCATAACAAAGAAAAGCATGTCGAAACTGCTGGACAAAAGGAATAGGAAGCTGCCACAGCAAATGATGCTGTAAACATTTAAAGAAATAGAGAAGGTGCAAAAAGAGAATTTGTGGAGACTATCCGCAACCCTTATGAAATACAATAGCTAAGTTGTAACCTTATCAAAAATGCAGAAGAGGAAGACTCATACTCTTTTCTACAACAAACGCATTCCGCCGTCAAGAGAAAGCAGCAGGAGCACTGGAATTGCTAAAAGAAGCAGCCGCTGCAGGGTGTAAAAGTTAGAATTTTAGTACCCGTGGACACAGATAATGGGGCTAAGCGAAACATTACAACAATTGGAAAATTCAGGAATAGATACTAGAAGAGTTAGACACATTTTCCAACCAACAAGAACAATATCATGCTTGTAAGGCTAAGTCTCACAGAGATTCACAAAAAGCATGGTGATAGAAGATCATTTAAGACGATCTCATTGATGTTACAGTATCATATGTACTAACAATAACGATTTCTTCTGTCTCTGGATCATTATGCACCTCTATTGCCTTTTAGATAGGAGATAGAGGGAGCTACTACCATTAGCAGTCCTAAAGAGAGTATAGATCCCTTTGAATTTAGCTGATCTAACATAAAGAGTAGATATGATTGCAGGTAAAGTGGCTATAAGTTTTCAAGATGATTATTTTGAAAAATTAGGAGGACTAGAATTATGATATTATCTTTACCACCATTAGAAAGGAGGTAAAAAGAGCAAAGCCTAGAAAAGCTGCTGATGAGCTGCTGGTTACATACTGTGGTTATTCCATGAAAAGGGTAACAATCTGTACTTTCGTTGCTCTTCATCAGGGGGGCACATTGGATTATTACAATAAAATAATTTTCCATCATTGCTAATACGCCTGCTTCCAAAAGACTGGAGAAGGTTCGAGTCCAATGTAGCCATGCATATGTGGCAAAAAGGCAACACTGGACTTAAACCGTCTCTTATCTTTATTGGCATAGACTGATAATAATATTTTTTCACACTATCTACACATATCCAGAATAGATATAGTTTGGTAAGAGCCATCTTATATGGATCATAACAGTCAGACGAGTTATTGCCTGGTTGCTAGTTGTAGCGTCTGTATATTACGGGAAAATATAGAAAAAGATAATATATTTTCAATTAATCAAAAACTCTTACTTCGACCTCTAATAGATGCCAATGATGGTTGTGGCAGACCTTTTTGTCCGACTTATGCCAGTCGTTATCAAAAGTACTGAAGGTGAGTGGGATTTGAAGCCGCGACTGGACCTTATCATTTGTGTAGTGATCTACTTCTTGTTGGCATTGCTGAGGTCGTGGGTTCAAATCCCACAAGGCTTGCATTCTTACCGCTCTCATTATCAACTTTGGGGTTGAAATAGCCACATTTCTAAGAATCCATTGTCCCGTATACAAGTGAGAATACATTACTCTACTATATACAGATAATAGAAAGGCATTAGAGAAAGACGGAAGATTTCATTTCGGATACTGCCTATAGTTTACGAGTAACCTTTGGACTAGTATTTTATGCCCTTATTTTATATCCTAAGAGTATAACCTGCAAATGCTGCATAATCCTTAATTTTTTGTTAGCCCTCGGCATACTTTGTGAACGGCAGGCTGTCCATAGTATTTGCCGCTGCAACAATGATAGCAATATTAGTCGGGGTTATTACCACCACCAGCAGCTCCTTTGCACAACAAGTTCCAATTGCTGATGATACTGAGGAATATAATAGAAATCAAGCAAGGTTGATGGATCGTACGACCTATCCTAATATCATACCGTCTGGTTTGCAGCAGTCTATAACGCCATCACCATTGAACCAAAGCACATCGCCGATATCAACCAATGCCACATTGTCTGTCAAGACAAATGAACAGTTCTATATAACTCTCAGTTCTAATCCGTCTACAGGCTATGCATGGCAAGTCGCTTCGGTAAGCAATCCTGATATGGTGCGGTTTGTAGACAGCCAATACATACGTCCCGAATCCGAGCTTGTAGGAGCTCCAGGAAAACAAGTACTGACATTTAATGCACTGCAAGAAGGCAGTGCTACTATACAGCTGGAATATGTGAGACCTTGGGAAACAGGAGTTCTTCCAGTAAGCATATACGTTGCAGAAGTGATGGTGGTTGAGAACCGCACTCAGCAGTAGTAGAGCAACCATTATTTTTTACACAAGAGATCTTTCGCTGCGTCAATGTTCTCTCATGACTTTTTTTGAGAGGTTATAATTTTACACAAAGCCACTGTAACAGAGAACTTACTTGAGCTTGGTGATAATTTCTATAGCAATAAAATTTCTATTATGATTTGTTAATGAATCTAATCGCTCCAGTTTCGGACCAAGGAGGGCTTGTCAGCTGTGAACAGTTTTTGCTTGAGGGTATAAGGCTATGGGGATTATGCAAAAAGGAAAATATGGAGCGGGTGGGATTTAAACGGTAAATGGATTTATCTTTCCATAGCTGCCCTTTCAGATAGAAATTAGTTGGCATTGCTGAGGTCGTGGGCTTGGATGTCGTTGTCATTATTGTTCTTCCCTAATTTGAGCCAGTTGCAGTTGTCTCTGATGTGTTAGCAAGCATCGTGTCATTATCGGGCAGGGGACCTTCAAGTTTAAAATAACTAGGAGTGTTTATTGCAGCCAATCCTTCAGAGATCTGTCCTAGACCCATTAGTACTCCAAATGTATCATTATTCTGAGCTGCCATGATTGTGCTATCTAGCTGTGCATGTAGCTTTTGCCTTACGTCATCTATTGTAGAGTTCACAACAATGGGAGCAATGGGAGCAGCTGTATTGCTATTCTGATTGCTTTGCGGGGATTGAGCTTGGACAGAGCTACTACTGCTCAACCCAATGGTTGATATTGCGCTCAGTGACAGAATAGTTAAACCCGCTAAAGCTAAGATAGTTCTATTGTTCATGACTTTGGAATAGAAACAACCCTTTTAACACTTTCAGCAACAAAATAGACTGGTACAGATAATAGCATTACAAAAAATAATCCACGTCACCGAAAAACGAACCCTCGTGAAGTAATCAATACAGCCACTACTCTAAAAATCATACTACGAAGATTATATTTCCTACATATAGGGAGAGAGACAGATATATTCACAGACATGGTAGAAATAACAACTGCAGAATACATTCAGATTATTGCTGCTGGAATTTACGCCACAGCATTATTTTATACCATTGTGACATTTCGTCGTTCTAAAAAAATAGATCAGATCACATTAGGAGATCGCATCTTCTCTGGACTACGAGAATTAGATCGAGAACTTACTAAAATACCTCCAGAACCTCAGTACGACAATGCTAGAAGTATAGTGTATTATCGTATATTTGGCAATCTAGACTACCTTTCATTTAATGTCAATCGTAAAATCATTGATGATAAGAGGTTGATAGAGTACATGAAACCATTTATAATCAGATATTATGAGGAGACATTTCTAACACATGCATCATCAGTAGATAAGAACGATCCCAAGTCTTATCAGGAATTTAAAAGATTTTATCTCAAACTCAAGAAGTAAAATGCGATGCAGTTGGTGTCATTCTTAGGCATCAGCCTCTGTAAACTTTATTTTGTCCCTAGCCCATCAGCGGAAGGGGAGAGGGAGGAGAGAAGGAGGAACACCATCATCAACAACAGAAGAAGAGTCACTACCAATTGACGACATAGGAGGAGGAGAAGAAGAAGAATAGGCGTCCTAAGCTAACCATATGTGGGTTAGAGAAAGAGA
>DAIUEZ010000110.1:0-5681 GCA_036844865.1 Nitrososphaera sp.
ATAATATCTAATATCTTGTTGGTCAAGTCTGTAATACTAGTTGGCTTTTGAATAAAGCCATCTACCTGTATAGGAGGAGACACCTTAGAAAATTTGTTATCTTTTACCTCGTAAGCAGTCATGAGAACAACCTTGATACTCGGATTAATCTCTTTGACTTTTCTTGCAAGTTGTATTCCAGACATCTTTGGCATTCGTATATCTGACAGCACCAAGGAGTAATAGTCCTTTGAATTAGACTGAAGGTTTTGTAATGCCTCTTCTGGATTGGTAAACGCATCTACTAAAAATCCATTCATGAGAAGACCTACTGTAAAAATCTGAGCTAAATCAGGGTCATCGTCTACAACAATCAGTCTAGCTAAAGGTTTGTCTTTATTGTCGTTATTGTTATTATTATCATTATCATCATGATAGCTTGCTTTCGCTATTATCTCTTTTAGACTTCCTTTTTTATTCCGCCATGGATTTGTATCACCAGTATCGCCTTCCACCTTCTCGTAGGACTTATTTGCAGCCTCTAGCATCTGAGCGATTATTTTCATTCTGCTGCTATGTCTCATGTCTTTTACATCTCTTGCTTCTTTTTATTACAATAAAGTTATATTTAACAACATGGGTTTGCAATGCAATATATGAATTATCATATTTTTTGTGATATTGTGTAATTCTTACGGTTCTGTTATTGAATCCATATGTGATATAACAGGTAGTTGTAAACGCGTGATTAAGATTCCAAGGTGCTTGCTGCTGGTCGCCCTCGTGCTGCCGGGTTGCTGGCAGTCCAAGTAAATGTATCTTCTCCTGTGTTGCCTACGGCATCTGGCTATACAACAATTTTTTATTATTATCATTCTGTTTCAACGTTCTGTGCCAATATTCTTTCAATCTTGTTAGCGAGGCTATAGTCTTCAATAACAGCTAAGCGCTCAAATGCAAGTCCTATAAGTATCTTATATGACGGCATGGGCAGCAACATCAACTTGCAATTTTTATGAAGGGTGATAATAGCCTGAGCTTCTCCAAAAATGTCTTTTACTTCATTTACTACACCAAGGGCTGCAACAGCAAGACTTCCACTATATTTACTCCCGACCAACCTATTTACTCTAAATCGTTGTCTAAAAGCCTCTCTAGATTTAACGGCAAGACTATTTCCGCTCCAATCTCTTATGGATACAGAAAGTATCTTGTCATCTAAGGATAGAATATCATCTGCTATTTTTTCCGCCTTGCTAGGGGGGATAAGCGTCATCATATGTACAAGAAAAAATAGTGACCCTTATTATGAAGATAGTTGAAAAATTTCTTAGGAGAGTTGCAAAGAAAGGAGAAGAGGATCGAAAAATCTCTCCACGAACGTAAACTGCACAAAGTCCTTTTCGATTATTGTTATCTGCCAGGCTAGCACTAAAAGGGAAGGGGGTTATTTTTATTCTTCATCATCTTATTCTTCTTCTTGAGATAGTAGTTTCAGTAAGCACAAAATGCTTATAATTACCAGCATTCTGCTTCTCGTAATGGTATTATCATCTGGTCTTAGTGATGAAAGAGGAAGAAGTACTACTGCTATAATAGCATCCATTGCTGTTATTACGTTGCTATTCCTGCCCTTGACAGTTAGTACCAATAATGATACTTTGTTACAATCCCAATTTGCTTTTGCACAGCAACAAGAAGAAACAGGTTTCCTTCCCTACCTAAATCCTATGCATGGTATATTCATGCAGTATCCATCGAATTGGATAGCTTCTACAACAGGACTTGATTACACAGACTTGATTGCTTTTTACTCACCTCTTCAGAACTTCTCAGACACCTTTCCCGCTAGACTCACGATAGCTGTGGTAATTTATAGTCAGAACGTATCACTTCCAGAATATACAAACTTCGTATTGACGAGGTTGAATCAATCTGAGCAAGCGGATGTGACAAGTTCTTCAGAGGTCACCATCGCTGGTTATCCAGGGCATAGGGTGGTTTTGACCGCTCAACCATTTCAAAACAGCAGCAGCTTGACAATACATCAGATGAATACTTGGACTACCATAGGAAATAAGGTATACCTTCTAAGGTATGAAGGTGAAGAATCAACGTTTAACCAACACTTGCCTGAAGTGAGCCGAATGTTGGAATCATTGAGGTTAAATATGACGGCTCCTATACCTTGAGAAAACCTGGTACAATAATTTCTTACAGTAATGGGACGCGATATCTTCAACCTACACAGATATCTGGCACTGCAACCTTCTTGAATAGATGAGGGGACATCACAGTGCTGGCGGGAAGGTTGGCCATACTTGACCGAAACTCAGGAGTATTAAAAGCACGCTAAAGTGTTCTACAGACTCAAAAACTGCATAGTTAAAGAAGGTAGAACTGCCAGCAATACCCCTATGCAACTGAGCAGATATGAATCCAGGTTGCTGCTTCATGACTTTAGTTGTGGCTTGAAATACTTTTAAGAACTCATCTACATCCTCTTGCTGCACAGTGAACTTGTTTATAGATAACTGCACCACCATCAACATCACCCTCTAACTGTGTGCCAAGCGTAACTTTTTCGTCCATGTCGACGATTTTTACCATAGCAGCACACACATTTTGGTAACCTGATATTTCAGCCTTTTTTCTTATCGTGCTTAACACGCTCCTGATGGTCCCTCGATCAGGCTTAAAGCACTGTCTAAACAGAACTTAATCAAGGCCTAATCCAGAAGATGGATATTCTGACTTTTTTTCAGGCTTGGACATTGTATAAAAGCCGTGAGCTGAGATCAAGAACGCAGCAAGAGACATTTTGGTCGCAAATACTAAGTTCCAAGGAGTTTTCGGGTTTGGGTATTCTACACTAAGATCATCAAATCTCATTACTCCTCTTATTACATCTGAAGTAATCAGTGAGTCCCATACTATAAAGTTGTATACAAATTCATAGAGCGACACAACTGCCACAGCAAGTACTATTAACTGCAGAATAGATTTGAGCCACTGGGGAATACCTTTTACCTTTTCGCCACCCAATTTGACCACACAATACCATCCAACCACAGATACTATCATCAAATAGGTGGTGAGCTTGGCTATCCCTTTGAATGGAAATTCCGTATCTACCAACACCTCACCTATGATGACTCTGCCTGTATGCAAGTACTCTCCAAGACTCACGTAGATAGCATAGAATGTTATCGATGCCATAACAAAGGCACAAAAGCAAAAGACAGCAAGAAATATTTTCCTTGCTTTTAAGTCATCCTGTTCAAATGTCGTGCGCACAGGGATAAAGTATCTCTACATGCATGATATATGATTTACTTTAATGCTTTGAGTAACTTGTCTGCCTGCAGTGTATTAAGGATGTCTGATTGTATGGCCCAGCCGCGCCTTGCCTGCGCTATACCAAATATAAGAAAGGAGTAATGAATAGGATGATGAGCATCAGAGTCAATGACCAATTTGACTCCATTTCGTACTGCCATTCTCACATATTCGTCTTTTAGGTCGAGCCTATCATAGTGTGCATCAATTTCAAGAACTGTGTTGGTATCCTTTGCAACCTCAATTACTTTCTCAATATCTATAAGGTAGCCCGCACGTTTGTTTATGAGCCTGCCAGTAGGATGGAACAGAATATCGACGTTTGGGTTTTTGGCAGCTTTTATCAGTCGCTCTGTTTGCGTTTCAATTGGCAGATTAAAATGCGAGTGTATCGCAGCGCCTACAATATCGAGTTTGTCAAGGACCGTATTTGAAATGTCAAGCGAGCCATCCTTCATGATGTTGACCTCAGCTGAGGAGAGGATATGAAACTCTTCTATTAGTGTGTCATTGAGTTGTGATATCTTGTCTGCCTGCTCCAAAAGTTCCTGTTCTTCAAGGCCGCCAGCGAGCGCAAGGCTCTTTGTATGGTCTGTGATTGCAATATAATCAAGACCAAATGCCTTAGCACTGCGGGCCATCTCTTCTATGGTTGCGGTCCCGTCACTGTTTTCGCTATGTACCTGCAGGTCTCCTTTTAGGCTCCCATATTCGACTAGTTGAGGTACTTTGTGTTGCTTTCCAAGCTCTATCTCACCGGTGTTTTCTCGCATCTCTGGTGGGATCCACTGTAGGCCTAGTGTGTTGTATACTTCCTCTTCTGTTGCTCCTGCAATGCACCTGTCTCCTTTGAAAACACCCCACTCATTCAGTCGAAGGCCTTTTGATATCGCTATCTTGCGCAATTGAACAGAATGTTCTTTGCTTCCCGTGAAATACTGAAGAGCTGCACCCCAGCTTTCTTCAGGCACTACTAGTAAGTCAGCATCGATACCGCTGGCAAGCTTCACAAATGCCTTGGCCTGGCCCATGCCAAGAATCTCTTCTACCTCTGGCATTTTGACAAAAAAATCTATCACTTGCTTCGGGTCGTTAGCTGTCACTAGATAGTCAATATCGCCAATAGTCTCTTTCATGCGGCGAATAGAACCAGCTGCAATTACATTTTTGACGCCCGTAATATGTTGAAGTTGCTTTTCGATCTGCTTCACAAGTGGGTAGACCTCGCCAATTATGAGGCGGCCCTTGCCCCTCTTGAAAAACTCAATCTGCTTAAAGATATCTTGTTCTTTTTTCTTCGTAAAGCCCGGCAAGGTCTTCAGTTTGCCTTCAGTGGCGGCTTTTTCTAGATCAGCTAGCGTCCTTATCTGCAGCTTGTCATAGAACATCTTGATTGTCTTTGGGCCTATGCCTTCTATGCCATACAACTCGTCTATATCGATAGGCACTTTTGACTTTAGTTCTTCAAGTTGTTTAATCTTGCCCCTCTTAAGGTATTCTTCTATCTTTGACGCAATTGCCTTACCCACTGATGGAATCTCTAGTAGCCCATCCACTCCATATCTGACATATATATCGATAACATTTTCTTGAAGGCTTGCGATTGTATCTGCAGCTCTATAGTAGGCGCGAGCTCGAAATTGTACATTAGGATCCTCTTCTATCATTTCTGTGAGAAATCCAAGGTCGCGCATAGCTTTGGCAACATCAGAATTCTTTATCAATTGGTATGAGTAAACTTGCCAGCCTAGTTCTTAACGTTTATCTGCTAGGCTGATATAATAAAAGACACACACGCTGTTATTATGGAAATGGTAATGATGACTGCTTTCTAGCTCTGAGCCATTTCCAAATTTTTGAAAATGTAACAGAGACTAAACTGAAAATGCAGATTTATTTTTGTCAATTTCCGCATACAACATATTCATTTACAGACAAAGATATGACTTCCTATCTACCTTTTAATAACAAGCGGTTATGGGCTATCATACTCATGTTTAACTGCTCAAATCCATTTATGATAGTGTTCGCATGTTCTAATTACTAGAATCCAAAGCTGATAATTACAAAATACATTTGAGCAGAGTTAATCATTCTATTTGCTGTTAAAATACTTCGAATGAAAACAATGTATGGATCGATCGGTTGGAATGTGCTAGGATTTGTTCCTGCACTGATTGCAACGGAATCTGTATGGTGGATCAGCAATAGTTGGTTGACTTCGATGGAGGTTCGAGTCTCATAATGGAATGGTACGCTGTAGCAGGGCTCACGACTATGGCAATATTTACAGGTTTGATAGGGCTCCGTTTAGCAAAGGATGAACTGCTGCTGAGACGCAAAAGACTAATGATTGGCAACTG
>DAIUEZ010000111.1:0-5487 GCA_036844865.1 Nitrososphaera sp.
ATGCCGGCTTAATAGAAAAGGAAGAAAATATCACGCATAGGACTCCTCTTTGTGAACGAAGCAAGACTCCAATAGAAATCATTCCACTGCATGACTATTACGTAAAGCAGATTGAATTTGTGCCACAATTAAAGGAGCTTGCATTTAAGTTGAAATTCTACCCTGACATGCATCGCCAAATCTTGCTCAAATGGCTTGATTCAATTAACATTGACTGGCCGGTATCAAGGCGCCGATTCTATGGAACTGAAATCCCAATTTGGTATTGTAATGCCTGCAAGGCTCCAAACCTGCCACCCTCCGATGGTAAATACTACCGCCCTTGGAAGGACAAACCACCTTTTGAAAAATGCGAAAAGTGCGGTAGTGTGGGTTCTGGGTTCACCGGTGAAGATAGAACATTTGATACATGGATGGATTCAAGTATCAGTCCACTTTACGTGACCAAGCTTGGCAAGGACAAGAAGATGTTTGATTATGCTTATCCAACGGCGATTCGTCCCCAGGCAAAAGACATCATTCGCACTTGGCTTCACTACACTATGTTGCGATGCGTTCAGCTGACGGGTAAAATACCTTGGCACGAAGCATGGATAATGGGTTATGGAGTCGATGAAAAAGGGGAAAAAATGAGCAAAAGCAAAGGGAATATTATTGATCCTTTCCCAGTGATACAAAAGTACGGAGCTGACACATTTCGCTTCTGGTCTGCAAGCGAGGCCAACCTTGGCTATGACTTTCGCTGCTCAGAGCAGAGGATTGCAGGCGCGCAAAAGTTTCTCTCAAAGCTGTGGAATGTAGGCCGGTTTCTGTCGGCATTTGAAGTAATAGATGAAAGTCAGGCACCACAACATCTAGAGCCATCTGACAGGTGGATACTGGCAGAGCTTGCGCAAGTTGTCAAAGAGTGCAAGCGTGGCTACAGCGAGTACAACTTTTTCATTCCCGCAAACGCGATTAGAGACTTTACATGGCATCTCTTTGCTGCCCATTATATCGAAATGGTCAAAGGGCGCGCATATACCTCAAATACAAACGACGACAATGACAATAACAAAAATGATGAGAAGGAGCAGGGCAAGAAATCTGCACTCTATACATTACACAGATGCTTTTCTACAATCCTGTTACTGATCGCCCCAGTTATACCATTTATCGTAGAGGAGCTTTGGACAAAGATGTACTCAAGTGAAACCACCACCATCTACAGACAAGCAGTCCTCAGAAAAGAAGAAGAATTAAAAGAAGAAGTAGAACAAAAAAATACTGAAATGACAAAATATACCAAGGCTATAATTGACTTTAATTCTATGGTATGGAATAAAAAGAAAGAGACAATCTCAAAAGAAACAGGTAAACCGCTCTCGCTTAAAGATCCAATAGATATTCCTGTGCCACCGGAGCTCGAGCAGTTTGAGCAAGACCTCAAAGCTATGCACAACCTGACTGCAAGATAGTATGAAAGCTGTTGCTTTTTTTGAACATGGGCCTGTAGACGTACTGCATTACCATGAAGATTTTCCAGATCCTGTTGCAGACAAGGACGAAGTAATCATTGATATCAAATACTGCGGCATAAATCACCTTGACATTTGGGCCCGACAGGGAATAGGAGCAGCGGCAGGTAAAAAGATCAGGCTGCCTCATGTCTGTGGATGTGATATTGTTGGAACTACTACTGCTATCAAGGGGC
The DNA here is from genome assembly GCA_036844865.1 of Nitrososphaera sp. Taxonomy (GTDB): domain Archaea; phylum Thermoproteota; class Nitrososphaeria; order Nitrososphaerales; family Nitrososphaeraceae; genus Nitrososphaera. The sequence goes on from DAIUEZ010000111.1 coordinate 1,694, forward strand.
AAAGAGTAATGATCTACCCTGGTGTTTCCTGCGGTAAGTGCCAGTATTGCACAGGTAGCAGTAAAAATAGAATAACAACAGGCGGAGGAAGAAGAAAAAACAATAATAATGGTAACAATAAGCGTGAGAACCTCTGCAGTCAGTTTGCAATCATCGGAGGCTTTAGTGATTATAATGGAGGGTATGCCGAACGCATAGCAGTGCCAGAAAAAAATGTCATAAGGTTACCAGCTGCACTAACGGATGAGGCTGCAGCCACTCTTGCAGTTTCGTACCTTACGGCTTGGAATATGTTGCGAACAAATGGTGCCAGTAGAAGGAAAAAGATCCTTGTCTATGGCGCCTCAAGTGGAGTAGGAATGGCAACTATCCAGCTTGCGGAGGCACTTGGTGCAACAGTGATAACAACGGTGTCTGGCAATTCGAAGTATAATTTTGCGAAAAGGCTGGGTGCCCATTATATCATCGATAGAACAATGCAAGACATCGCTGATGAGGTAAAGAAAATTGTTCCTACCGGCGTTGACATTGTAATTGATCATGTAGGAGCGGCAACATGGGGTACCAGCATAGCAGCTCTTAGACAAGGTGGCAGAATGGCAGTCTGTGGCATGACATCCGGAAACGAAGCGACTGTACCTGTTCGAATGTTTTACACTAAGCAAATAGTCATGGTCGGATCTCTCTTAGGCACACGAGCGCAGCTACAGGAGTTGATAAATTTCGTAGTAAGAAAAAAGATCCAACCTGTCATAGATTCTGTTTTCCCACTTCAACACGCAAAAGAAGCGCAAAAGAAGATGGAGGCAGGCATGCATGCTGGCAAGATTTTACTCAAGTTATAGAGAGGACGCCGTTTAATAGCTCAAGCGTATCGTCTGCAATGTCTATTGCTGTATGTGAGTCGACGTTTGGCTCAAGTGTGACCAGCAGTGTCTTGTCTGCCATGTAAAATGTAAGTATGGACATCTTTTCGCGCTCTACATAAGCGAATCTTGCACCTCCCATAGATGCATTAAAGCGCTCCCTCATTGACTTGCGCAATGCAGTTTGCGTGAGGAACAATTCTTCATCCGTCTCGCTCACTACGGAGTCAATACCTTTGCGCATACCGCCTGCAATCAGAGTGCCGGTACTGTCGATCACGCCAGCATACCTTATGTCATCGTTCAACATAAACACCCGTTCGCAGAGCCTGTTAAGATCCATGATTTTCTTTTATAAGACAGTGTTTATTGAATTTTTAGTAAAGCCATATTAGCCATTGATGCCAAGTTATTAATTGGAGAGATAATTGCATATGAGCACGGAGCGAAGGAATCCCTTCAAGCGAGATCAGGCACTAAACGATGCCACATCGGGTCAGCTAGGCGAGGAGCCAAGGCCGGAACCATATCCGGAAAAAGATCCGCGTATGGAAGCAGCGCGCAAAAGGTCAAGGCAGATCTAGCATACATTCGCACATTCACATACACATCATGTGTGAATATATGTAGCTCTTATGACTAGCTACGGAGCTTAGATTATGCTTTTTTCCTTTTAGTCTTCCACAACGTCAATCTTCTCTTCTATTGGCATCTTGGGCAACCATTGTGTGGAAGTGCGTCACATCCTTCAACCTTTCACAGCTATTGCAGATCCATGAAATGGACTCCCTACAGACATTACAATGCAAAACTGGTATAAGGTATCGTCCGCATGATCTGCAAGAAGTGTTCATATGGCTTCCATTTGGAAAAATACGTGTTTGAACATTCTTGTATAACAATATTGATAGTTTGTATGTATGTTTACTATTCACAAAGCTGCACAGCTAGTAACGATCAAAGTGTAGCACGATTTGTGTAGTATGGATTCATTTTTTATAATCACTTAGCCCGATGGCTATCGAACAAACTGTGATTCATATCTCTGCCCGCCACGAAAGTCTCCGCTAAGAACAAGTAGAACACCTTTTTATTTTTTCCAAATTAGCTTTTTCTCAGTTATAGTTTTTTATGTGATGCGTATGGCAATTACCACATAATTTTTACGTGACCGAAACATTCGTGTCATCTTGTATATCATGCCATACTTTTTCTCCAGCATTTTAAACGCTTTCAGCTTCTCTTCTTCGTTGGCTATCATTGCTTCTCCTTTGACCCAGCTGCCCTTCACGCTACCGCGCATATCGCACGGAGCTATTTGCACAGACGGATTGTTGCGTATGCGCTTGTACTTGCCTGTGTCGTCAGAGGTTCGCACGTATAATATGCTACTGTCGCCACTACCGCTCTCGACAAACCACACAGGTGTCCTGACTCCTCGTCCGTTCTTTCTGTAGGTTTCTAGGTTGATGTATTTCTCACCAGCAAGATTTAACAATTTTTCTCTACTGCTCTACTATTGTCTTGATCAGTCATAAATATAAAAATAAAAAGAAAAGTCAGGCACTCGCAGAAGCTAATTATTTTATCTCATAAATTGTTTTTAGCCAATGCTGCCCCATAGATAATATCTGTACTTGAAATGACAATATATGTAGTCAAGGCCAAGCCAAAAGAAGAGCTCATGGCAGATCTCAGGCAGGAGCTCAGCTCGGGCAAGATATCAAGGCTTAGACCATTTGGAGAGGAGCTGCATCACGGCCTAGAGAATGCAAGAATGTTTGATGGGTATGCATACTGGGTGGAAGAGGATTATTGCTCCCCGCCGCTTGCAATGGAAAGGAGAAGTGTACTGGATCGCTATTTCGACGATATCACAGTAGAGCAAGTTGAGTCAGATGAAGAAGGATGGAATAGGATCAAGAACAGACCCATGCTTTGGAAGTGATGATATACTTCGCTTCCCCATATAGGCGCATAATATATGGCACATAACGAGTAAAAATATACAACTATTAAGAATTCAAAAAGCGACATAGAGTAGCCTTTTTCTTCTTTCTTTGTCTTCTACCAAACAGAGGGAAGATATGAATGTAGTACATGTGTGTATCTGGCGTACGACACATGGTGTCTGACTCTGTGGGTCAGCAGGTGACCTAACTGATAGTGATAAGAATATGATTAAGCGACCGCCTTATACAGGGAACTGAAGTAGGATCGGAAGATCTAATAAGGTGCAATAAAAAATTTGCGTGCCAAAAATAAGGAAAAAGGATTAGATAGTGTCCTTGCCTTCCAAATGTGCTCTTAACATCCACGCCATCTTTTCATGATTTTCTACTGCTTGTAAGAAAAAGTCATTTGTTGCCATATCTTCTAGCTCTTCAGCTTCATCAGCATTCTTCCTAAGCGTCTTGATTATTGTTTCATGATCCTTTAGCAGGTTTGATATCATTGTCTGCGCATCAGGATTTCGACCAGGGTCTTCATTAATGCTTGAGTAGCGGACAAACTCGTCAAGCGTGCCAAGAGACTTGCCGCCAAGGTGCCTTGCCCTTTCTGCTATCTCATCTACCATTTCGTCTAAAGCTTCATACTGCTCTTTAAAGAACTCATGTAGCTGATGGAACCTCGGGCCAATCACATTCCAGTGATACTTCCTTGTTTTTGTATACAGAACATATTCGTCACATAGACGCATGTTAAGCGTCTCAACTATCTTTTTACGAGCATCATCTTTTACTCCAATATCTGCCTTTATATCGTGCTCCATTATTGCTGCTGATGATGTAGATGCAGCACTACTACTCTTTGATGCCATAACGATCATCATATAGATCACACAAAATTATATATGAGATATATAACAATGGGGCAGACAGCTTTATTACATTGAGCGTCCACAACTGTTGCCAAATATGGCAGTGC
>DAIUEZ010000112.1:0-720 GCA_036844865.1 Nitrososphaera sp.
TCCTCCTGTCTCGTTAGTTGGTGGTGTTACTGGTCCAGTAGTTCCATTAGTTGTGACATTGTTTATTATGTTAATCACATTTTCAATGTTGGTTATCTGCGTATTCTGTATGGTGATAAATTGCTGGATTATATTGTTTATCTCTTGCTGTTCTTGTGGATTTAGAACTCGTGCCTGGGCATCATTTGCATCTGATGCACAGATTACACCTACTGCAGCTGGAAGTCTGATATTTTCATTCTCATTTTCTACAACCATGAACCACACCATAAGGTCATTAGTTACAGCTAGAGAATAAGATTCCAAGACTTCTAGATCAGAGCCACCTAATATCTCTTGTCCAGAGTCTGCAAATTCACCAGGTAGACAATATACAAAGAGTATGGATAATGTTTCAGGTTCAACCCAGACTACAGGGTTTGGTGACGACCATCTTGGAGTATAGACAATTCCATTTACCTGTTTTTGTCCGCTCTCTAAGTTTCTAGTTGTGGCAGCTATTACATTTTGGAGACGGTTTTGCTGCTCTAGCTCTTGTGGTGTTAATGGTATTTGTTGAGCCATTGCTGACGGCTCGGCAAACAAAACACCTGCAACCATCATCAGCAGGGTTATTACTGATGCTTTTCCTGTTAATGATGATGATAGTTTATGAGGTATTGTCATACCTTTCTAGGTCCCCCTGTACTTCTTCTTCTCTTCTCTTGCTGCTTTTGTTAC
>DAIUEZ010000112.1:730-5473 GCA_036844865.1 Nitrososphaera sp.
GCTGATGGCTCTGCAAACAAAACACCTGCAACCATCATCAGCAGCGTTATTACTAATGCTTTTCCTGTTAATGATGATAGTTTATGGGATATTGTCATTTCTTTCTAGGTCCTCCTGATCTTCTTCTCTCTCCCTTGCTGTTTTTGTTATTACTGCTGCTATTATGGAATTATTCTTCCTTTCATTGTTGTTGAGATTATACATGATCTCTCAGTGACAAGCGCGAATACAACGGATAAAAGACTTCCTGCTCCCCTAGTTAAGCTAGCGAAAGGCAACGAGTTACCATTCTTTTTACTATGACTGATGTAGATGGAAACTTGAATGATAAATAAAGAGTGAAAAAGGTGAAGAGATAAACATGTACATGTTCCTATTCAATAGGAACGATGATTATCTACGCATACTTGGAGGATTTAGCTGCCTCAAGGTCTAACAACGAGATAAGATGAATGGCTGACTATTCTCTTTTTCCTTCTTGGTCATCCAAGCGCGCTTTACATTCTCATGTGTCTGTCAAATAGTTCTGCAAAAATGATTCTAATATATATCGCAATTTTAATTTTTCCTGATTTGCTTTGTTATTGCGTTGCTACTGCAGTCCTTCTCAATCTTCAATTAACGACGTTGTGATACACTATTGCTCTAAGAGGGTATTGCCTGCGTTATTATGCAGTCACTGTATATCTATAAAAAGTAGATATACACCACCACTATGTTTCCTGATAGCAATGAAGGCGATATTTATAACAGGAACTGCAGGGTCTGGGAAATCGCTCCTTACCTCTAGGTTACTCCAGTGGTACAGGGATAATGGTGCTTACTCCGTTACACTTAACCTTGACCCTGGCGCAGTCAACCTACCTTATGAGCCAGACATTGATGTCCGCAATTACGTCGACATTGCTACTTTGATGGAGAGCTACGGCCTTGGCCCCAATGGCTCACTTATAATGGCAAGTGACATGATTGCCACAAAGTTGGATGAGATCCAGAAGGAGGTGGATGAGCTCAACCCAGACTACATGATAGTGGATACTCCTGGCCAGATCGAGCTCTTCGCATTCCGAGCAAGTGGTCCATATTTTGCTGTAAACCTCCATGCGGACAACAAGGCGACGATATTTGCCTTCGATGGGATGTTAGTGTCATCCCCGATCAACTTTGTGTCTATATCGCTCCTTGCGTTATCTGTCAAATTGCGGTTGAAAATGGCTCAGATAAATGTGCTTACAAAGCGCGATCTTGTAATAGACAAGCTAAAAAATATCATGGAGTGGGCGGGCTCGAGTATGGCACTTGAATATATTCTCAATAGCGAAAAAGATGCCGAGTATTCTCTCTTAAGTAAAGATCTGGCGCGCAGCATAAGCAAAGGTGGCTTCGCCCAGAACCTCATAGCTGTTTCCAGCATCACGATGAGTGGCATGGTCAACCTAGCTGCCGCCCTTGCTCGAACCCTTAGTCAGGGAGAAGACATTTAGGTGACTATGAAATCGTGTAGTGCTGCCGCCCCATGCTCAACTGCAAACTTAGGGCCAGGATACGATGTGTTTGGCCTTGCTCTAGATGCACTTGAAGACAAAGTCAAAGCAAGTAGAACACATACTGGCGGCGGAAGAATAACTATCAAGAACAGCGATCAAGCGATTCCATCAATACCTGAATCAAACTCTGCTGGCCTTGTAGTAAAAAAGATAATGCAGGATTTTGGGATCAGTGACAGCATAGAGATCGAGATCACAAAAGGTGTGCCCTCTGGCTATGGTGTTGGCAGCAGCGCTGCTTCAGCGGCAGCTGCTGCCATGGCATTTAATGCACTTTATGACTTAAAGATTGACAGAAAAAAGCTTGTGGAATATGCTGCAGAAGGTGAGGTCGCAAGTGCTGGCGCAAAGCACTATGATAACGTCTCTGCTTCTTTGCTTGGTGGATTTGTGATTTGCCGTATTGCAAGTAACAGGCTGCAGTTCACAAGGCTAGAGCCTCCCAAGGACCTGGTCCTTGTTGTTGCGATTCCATGCATAGAAGTGCCAAAGAAAAAGACAGAGGTGGCAAGGAGTGTCCTTCCAAAGATGGTGCCGCTCAAAGACGTTGTTCACAATATTTCTGGCGCAGCTACAATAGTTGCAGGTTTTGCACTAAAGGATGTGGAAACAATAACTAGAGGAATAGACGATGCTATCATTGAGTCAGCAAGAAAGCATCTGATACCCGGTTACGATATAGTCAAACAGAATGCCCTTTCTGCAGGTGCGCTTGCAGTCACAATAAGCGGTGCTGGGCCTTCTATGATAGCATTTCTGAAAACAAACAAAAATGCAAAGATAGTAGTCGCCGCCATGGCCAAAGGGTTCAAAGAAAAGGGCGTAGATAGCAGGATATTTGTTTGCCGGGCTAGCAAGGGTGCCCGACTTCTGGCATAATAAATTTTACTTTTTACCCTTGTTGAGAAAAGCGGACATCATTTTCTGTCTGTCTTCGTGAGCAAAGCAGAGCGCCCAACCATAGATCTCAAGTCTAAGTCCTGTCTCTAGATCTGTATCCATTCCCCTGTTTATCAGCTTCTTACTAACCTTTACTGCGACGAAACTGTTCTTCGCTATCTCCTTTGCAAGTCCAATGCACTCATCCATCAACTTCTTGTTTAGTATCTTGGCTATTTCACTCGCTCTTTCCTTTTCCTTTACTGAGTCACCTTTGGGCACTTCTCGAGGAAGTTTATCATCAGGTCCTAGACTGATTACTTTGTTAACAAGCCCTATCTGGTAGGCCTCATCTGCATTTATCATTTTGCCCGTGAATATTAGCTCCTTTGCCTTCGCTGGACCTATGAGCCGCATCAGCCGTTGTGTTCCCCCCCATCCCGGAGGTATGCCTATTGTTACTTCAGGTTGTCCTATCTTGGCATTGCTTGAAGCGATCCTGATATCACAGGCCATTGCAAGCTCGCATCCGCCGCCAAGGGCAAAGCCGTTTACTGCAGCAATGACTGGCTTTTCCAGCCGGTCTATTCTGTTTATTACGTCTTGAGCAGAAGTGGCATACCTTTCTGCCTGCATGGGATCGATGTTGACCATGTAAGAAATGTCTGCGCCTGCACAGAACGAGCGCTCACCGGCGCCGGTAATGACTACTACTTTAATGCTGTCGTCAGCTGCAAGAATATCAATCATCTTTGAAAGCTCAGATATAACGTCCACATTCATGGCGTTGAGTGCCTCTGGTCTATTTATTCTTAGAATTGCAATGTCACCCTGTGGTTCAAGCTGAATGTACTTCATGGTAGACATATTGTGAGAGTAGGCAGCATTCCTTTTCAATAAAATCTTATTGGTCTTGACAAGCAAGCTATGGTTAAAAACTAGATCAGAGAGATGATTGCCATAATGGTTAGGCTTCACCGCTCAAACGCTTACAGCATTAAAGACGTAGATGTTGTTGTGATAGGAGTCCCTGATGAATCCAAATCGCATGCCAAGCGTAAGGGAACGAGCAGGGCACCTGAGGTATTGAGAATAGCCTCAAATGAATCTGAATTTTTTCAACGTGGCGGAAAGCTAATTCCTACTTGCCCAATGAGTGGAACTTTTGATCGAAAGAGGATATTTGATGCCGGTGACACACCAAACAACCAGAAGCTGCGCGATATGGTGACTGAGATTTCCTCACAGGGCAAGCTATCGATTATGATTGGTGGAGATCACTCTTTAACTACTGAAACGATACATGCGGTGTCTAAAGCCATTGGGAAAAAACTATCACTTTTGTATTTCGATGCCCATCCCGACTTTGTTTCTTCTACTAGGAATTATTATGGCTCTGTCCTTACGGACTCAACGCAATCGCTCGACTTTAGAAAAAGTATGCTAATAGGTACAAGAGCCGCTGAGCCAGAAGAGCTTGAAAATGCAAGAAAGGCGGGTTTGATGATCGTAAATCCGCTAGAGATTATTGAGCTAGGAGTAAAAAGAGTGGCGAAAATGATAAGGGCACGAACAAGTGGATCCAATGTCTATATTTCAGTGGACCTAGATTGCCTAGATCCAGCATTTGCACCAGGAGTATCAGTTCCCTCGCCTGGAGGTTTATCAACTATAGATCTGATCTACCTACTCCACAAGGCAATCAGTACTGGGAATGTTGTAGCTATCGATATCGTAGAACTTGCTCCAGATTATGACATTAATGGTGCTACTGCAATGCTTGCTGCCAGGATAATGTCAGAATGTATCGCATCGCTCTAGCGTTTGTGCATTTTTTAGTCATTATGTTTAATGGTTTGACTTGGCCAACATCATCATCGAGCTACCAATTGTTTGAGTTTAGCTCTGATATCTATCCGCTCAGGCGACATATGCATTTATGAGATGCTCCGGTGCTACTTCCAGCGTAATATGATGCAATGCCGTCTTCATCATTATCACAGCATTACATTGCCTATCCAATATTAAGGTGAAAGGAAACATCGGTGTTTTACAATGTGGCGCTTATTGAGGTTTTTTCTATGGAGATGACGGTGCAAGATGGGCTGGCAGCACAATTTTAGTGTTTTTTCAGCATACTATGTTACCAAAGAGGAGTCAGGCCGCATATGTACTATTCCACCCTGAAGATAGATTTACAATTAGTTACTTAGTTTGATCGTAATCTCCTCTCCCATTCCTATTGGCACAGTAACTGACTGGGTGTTGGGCTTGGTACGCACATGGCGCGCGTACTTTTTCATAGCGGGTTGGAAAT
>DAIUEZ010000113.1:0-5451 GCA_036844865.1 Nitrososphaera sp.
AGGATAGTTGTGTCATTAATAAGATACCCTAGCTCTCGATGGCTATCCAAATGAAATAACAATATTACGTACACACATATACATACACTCATCTCTAGCAGAGGCGCATGCAGATATGTGTAGATAGTCACATCATATACTTGTGCTTAAAAGAAGGATACAAAAACCAAGTTTAGCCTTATATGACGATTGAGCAAACTCTATTGTAACTACTAGGCATCCTCCTGCACTTTATAAGCTACTATTTCTTAGCCAGCTTGCCTAGCTGCGCGAGCAGTGCGGAAAGCTGAATTTCTGGATGTGCACCAGCAGTAAGTCTGTAGTCATATTCTGCCATTATAGCTGCAAACTCCTCTGGTTTTTCAATCTTCATTTCATATGCCTCCTCATTTGCGTACCTCATAAAGTCACCCTCTGACATGCCATATACCTGTGTCAGCTCAAGAAGCTTTGCTCTGGAGTCATTGAACCTGCCGGACATTGCAAGACGCAGCACTTCGCCCACCCTTGCCCTCCCGGAAAGACCAATAGCTGCTCTAACATTTGCCATAGATACTGAGCCCATGCCGGCTGCAGCTTGCATGATATTTATGGAGTGGCGCAGGTCGCCACCTGTTGCCTCATATATCTGAGCAAGAGCCTTTTCTTCGTATTTCACCTCTTGTTGTTCGCAGATCATTTTTAGATGATCGATAACATCTTCTTTTGGTAAACGTGTAAATCTAAATACTACACATCTACTCTGTATCGGCTCAATTATCTGAGATAGATAATTACAAATAATAACAAACCGAGTCGTCCTTGCACTGTCTTCAATTATGCGCCTCAGTGCAGTCTGGGCCTCTGAAGTCATCTCATCAGCTTCGTCAAGTATGATTATCTTGGGCTTACCAAACTCTTTGTCACCTGCCAGCTTAATTGAAGCAGCAAACTCTTTTACACGCTCCCGCACCATCTTGATGCCGCGTTCATCTGATGCATTAAGTTCGAGCGTGTTCTTCCTCCACTCTTCTCCTAACAGCTCCATTGCAATGCATAGCGCAGTAGTGGTCTTGCCAACTCCTGCCGGTCCGGCGAACAGCATATGGGGTATGTCAGGACTCTTAATCAGGTTGCTTATGCCCTTAATTATCTCCTTCTGATCAACTACCTCGCTTAGTTTCTTTGGCCTGTATTTCTCAGACCACATAAGGTTCGCTAGATCTGTTTTTTTGACCGACTCCATTATTGAGGTGCTTTCACTGAACTCATTAAACCATTAATAGGTTGCTATTTTGCCTCAGAAACTGCCAATTTATCATAATAGAAACAACTATAGTAGCTAGCTACTAGCTTTACAAAAGCTGTGCTGATATGATATATAATAAGTACTCCGTTCTTAATAGCTCTCTCTAATGGCCGATATCCTATGCTCAGAGCCAAAGATTGAAGCTATTCAAAGCATTTATCAGCTAGGCTACATGTTGGAGGAGGTCAGGGTGACATATAAAGAGGATGTTAAGATGAGCATCGGCAACATTGTGATTGATACAAAAGAAGGCGATATGTCGTCTCTCCCGCGTTGGATTGCCAAGATTCTTGTCGAACAGGGTACAGTCGAAATCCAGTCAAACGACGTCACTGGCTACATCTCACGGACTATGAACCGCGAGCGCATTGCAAAGCCTCATGACCTCTCTGGCGTCGATATTGACTTTTACGTAAGGGTCAACGATTACCTCGAAGGTCTAAAGGAGCGGGAAAGAGAAAACCTGGTTGTTTCCCTAAATACATTTGTGGCCTCTAGACTTGAGAAAATAGTCAAGCTAGCTGCCGCCTCATCACTCTCCCCCGAGCTTGAAGGTAAACTATCTGCGGAAGAAAAGGAGCTTTACATCCTGATAAATAAGGTTTCCACAAAATTCAAAAAGGGAGTGCTAAAGAAGTTTGTCTGAACAACAGACCGCGGCGGCGCTTGCAAACGATCTGGAAAAGTTTCTCAAAGCATTCAAAGACCGCGACAGCAATTACAAGTATTTTGACAGGATAAATAACATGATGGCGTCAGGTGCTCAGTCGCTTATTGTAGACTATATCGATCTCGATTCTTACAATCCTCTTCTTGCCAAAGAGATAACGCATAAGCCTGATGAATATCTTGAGGCGTTTAACGAAGCAGTCCTATCAGTCCTGCGCGAGATCCATCCTGATTATGAGCAAGAGATCCATGAAAAGATCCGGGTTAGGATAGGCAATTACACTGTACAAAAGGGCCTGCGTGAGATAAACGCTGATTTGATAAATAAGCTTGTGAGCATCTCTGGCATGGTCGTGCGCTCGTCAGAAGTCAAGCCCCTTGCTAAGAAGGTTGCATACAAATGCACGAACTGCAACACGGTCACAGAGGCGCAGCTCAAAGGTCTTGTCATGAGAAAGCCGGTTAAATGCCCTGCATGCTCTGAAAAAGAACTCGAAATGGACCCGGAGAGCAGTCTATTTATTGACTTTCAGATGGTGCGGCTGCAGGAGCTGCCTGAAGATCTACCTGCAGGCCAACTGCCACATTACATTGAAGTTACTGTGATGAGCGACCTTGTAGACCAGTGCAGGCCTGGCGATAGAATAATCCTCACAGGTATAATTAGAATAGAGCAGGAGCAGTTGGCTCCGCAGGCCAAGACTAGCCTTTTTCGACTTCGTATGGAAGGCAATAATATAGAGTATCTTGGAGGCAGGGCAGGGAGCAAGGACACAAGGTCTGTTGAAAGAATAATGATAAGCACAGAGGACGAGCGACAAATAAGAACGATAGCAAGTAAGCCAGATGCATACGAAAAGCTAATCGCCTCATTTGCTCCTCATATCTATGGGCATGAGCCGATCAAGGAAGCAATACTACTGCTTATTGTAGGATCCGTGACAAAGAGGCTTGAGGATGGCTCTACTAGAAGAGGTGATATCAATGTGCTTTTGGTAGGTGACCCAGGTACGGCTAAATCTGAGATGCTAAAATTCACCGCCAAGATTGCTCCAAGGGGGCTATACACTTCCGGTAGGGGTTCTACAGCTGCAGGTCTAACAGCTGCAGTCATTCGCGACAAGTCAGGGATCATGATGCTAGAGGCAGGTGCCGTGGTATTGGGTGATCAGGGAATTGTGTGCATTGATGAATTTGACAAGATAAAGCCGGAAGACCGCTCGGCACTTCATGAAGTGATGGAACAGCAGACTTGCTCGGTGGCAAAAGGAGGTATTGTAGCTACACTGAACGCAAGAACATCAATCCTGTCTGCAGCAAACCCCATATATGGCAAATATGATCCATACAAAAACATCACAGAAAATGTCAACCTGCCGGTACCGCTGCTAACAAGGTTTGACTTGATATTTATAGTGAGAGATAGTCCCGACAAGGAAAAGGATAACCTTGTCGCAAGCCATATTTTGGAAATACACCGCGATACTGAACAAGCAGCTAGGCCTGCGATTGACATTGATCTTTTCAGCAAGTATTTATCACATGCGAAGCAGATCGAGCCAGTACTAACACCAGATGCGATTGACATCATTCGCAGTTATTACATGGACATGAGAAGGATCGAGTCAGAAGGGATGATAACGGTGACACCAAGGCAGCTTGAAGGCCTGATCAGGCTTGCATCTGCTCGCGCAAGATTGCTATTAAAGGATATGGTCGATGCAGAGGATGCCCAGCGTGCAATCTACCTTGTAGATCAGATGATGAGGACTGCTGGCGTCGACGTCAATACAGGAAAAACGGACCTCGGTGTGCTATACGGAAAGCCTCAGAGTGTGGTCTCAAAGGAAAAGACCTTTATGGAACTATTTAGAGGACTCACAGGTGCTGAGAACAACGATGTGGAAGATAAGATACTTGTAGACGAGTTAGTGAAGACTGGCAAGTTCTCTGACGAAGAAGCAAGGAAATATATTCAAAAGTTTAATCGGGAAGGCCAAATATTTGAAAGACGGCCTGGATTTTGGGCTAAGGCATAAATGCACTTTTAAAATAGCCGGCTTGCTTATAGTTCTAAAATGCCAGTTGCTCTAACCGACAATTCAATCCGAACGCTTCTTTCACATCTAGGCTATTCTTCTCTCTATCCACCCCAGGAGATGGCGCTGAAGCATGGCATATTGGAAGGAGAGAGTGTGCTCATGACTACTCCAACTGCAAGCGGCAAGACACTCATCGCAATGATGGCTATTTACCAGGCGCTGAAAAAAAATAGAAAAGCGGTATATCTGACACCACTTCGCGCACTAGCAAGCGAAAAGTATCAAGACATGAAGGTGCTTGAGAATCTCGATTTTGGCAGAAAGATCAAGGTGATGGCCGCAACTGGCGACTATGACTCACCGGGAAAAGAACTGGCCGCAGCAGACGTCATCATTCTTACAAATGAAAAGATGGATACACTTTTCCGCCATAATGCAGAGTGGCTCGATGACATAGGACTCTTTGTGTCTGATGAAGTGCATCTTATAGGCGATAAGGAAAGAGGAGCAACGCTCGAGATAATGCTTACGAAAATCCGCAAGCACTATCCGGAATCGCAAATAGTGACACTTTCTGCTACAGTAGCCAACTCCTACGAGATAGCAGACTGGCTTGGCTGCAAGCTTATAGAAAGCGACTGGCGACCAACAAAGCTAGTAGAGGGAGTCTACGAGCATGGCATTATTAGAATGAAAGACGGAACTACTTTCAAAGTCAACAGCACCGGCATTTCATCTGCAGTAGACCTTGCTATTGATTCTGTAAATGGAGGTGGGCAGGCACTCATATTTGCAGAAACAAGAAAGCGTGCTGCTTCTCTTGCAGCAAAAGCTGCAGAAGGCGTCTATAAGCGGCTAGATAAAAGAGCAAGAGAATTGGCAGTTAAGGTATCATCTGAAATACTAGCTAGAGAGGATGACAGCGAGATAACAAAGGCATTAGCGAAGCTTGTGTCAAAAGGGGTGGCATTCCATCACGCCGGCCTTGCGCCATCAAGCAGGGAGATAGTAGAAAGCTCATTCCGGAAAGGTGTGATTAAATTGCTAACTGCCACGCCGACTCTTGCTGCTGGCGTTAATCTGCCTGCGAGACGGGTCGTGATAGCAAGCATACTGCGTTACGACTCTGAATATGGCAGAAATTTGCCTATTAGCGTGCTAGAATATAAGCAGCTGTGTGGCAGAGCTGGCAGACCTCAGTACGATACTTCTGGTGAGGCCATAATCATAAGTGAATCTGGTGCAAATGCCGAAGAGCTTTATGACCATTACGTCCTTGGGAGCCCAGAGCCACTTCGATCGCAGTTGTCAAACGATAATACCATCAGGTTTCATTTGCTCTCAAACATTGCAACTGTACCAGGGATGAAAAAACCAGAGATCCATGACCTCTTCTCAAGGACGCTCTTTGCACACCAGTATGGGAATGCAACTGTCGAGCATAAGGTCGAA
>DAIUEZ010000114.1:0-5260 GCA_036844865.1 Nitrososphaera sp.
GCTTCTTTTTTCAGCTGGCTTCTGCGCTCTATTTCAGCCATCTTGAGCTCGCTTGCCTTACCGTCAAAAACGTAAACGGGCTTGATATTATCAATCAGCAGATTGGCGTTCCTATAGAATAGGCCGCTCAGGTGGCTCGTTACTTCCCCCTTGCTGTTCGTAAGCAGTTCTCCTGTCGGCCCCCTTATAATGCTGAGGAACTGGTAAATCGTATTGTAAGCATCAATTGCAACAACCTTGCCTGCCAGCTCTGTCAATTTGAGCGGTCTAGGCGTTATCAGTGGCTTGAGGTCTAAGCCCATTTCTTGCTATCACACAATATACATAATGGCACCACAAAAACTTTAACTCAGCGTTACCAGAAATCTTGCCCCAAGAAATTAGACAGGTATCGCCACCCTAATTAATACCAAACAAGCAAAAAGGATCAATGATATTTAATGACATTTTGCTATATAGAGAAAAGTATCCGCCTTTTTCGCAAGGTCAAAAGAGTAGGATACAATACAGCAATGACTTTCTTAATGATAATATATACACTTTATCCATCTAGTCAAGGAAGATTTTATACTAAAATCAGTAACGTTATCATCTAATGGCTGCTTGCCAAGGTCTTGCAAAATAGTCAATAGCACATTTGACAACGATTTTGACAACAGAAAGGGGAAAATAGTAATCTGAGAATTGACAGCATATATCACGCTGCTTTAGCAGCTGTGATCGGCTTAACAACAGTAAAAAATGAGCTATTGCTTATAAGCTCTCAAGGTTTGAGTTATCCATTCAACATCTTCCTTTGTCTTTGCCAGGCGCCCAATCTTTATACAGTCACGTATGTCCTTTGACTTGAGTTTTGCCCATACCGCCTCCGCTATTGCCGCAGCTACATCAGGTGTTACCCCTTCACGGCCAAGAATGTGAGCGCATACTTCCTGGAATGAGCTAAATGAATATTGTTTGAAGCGGAGCACGACAAACCTTGATAAAAGCGGCGTCAGCATTCTGTCAGTAGCATTGCTTGATGCAAAGACCCATGTCTTTAAGTGGGTGTTGCGCGTCTTTTGGAACTTAGTCTCTGCTAGGATGCCTGCCTCCATCAGGCTCAGTAGTGCAGTCTGATCCTTCATTGGCATGTGTTCTATTTCGTCTACAATTAGATAACGCGGCCTTTTATCAAATAGATAATCTATCATACCAGACTTAGTACTGTGGCTTCCCAGCGTAAAATATGAGCGTTCAAGTCTCATGCATTCAACCATGAAAAGTGTCTTGGCAGATGCTGGCGGACCAACAAGCAACAAGTGAACAGGCTTTTCAGAAGAAAGTGATAATTGAAACAGCCTTTTTACATCATTGTAACCTACTATGCTCTCAAATAGGGGCTCAGGTTTAATGACGGTTGGCCTTTCGATTCGAGGGTTGATTAGGGGCTCTTTGCGCGTTGAAAATGGCAATTTCTCTTCAGACACTTCACATCATGTATATAGATAATGGATTTTAGAGTTTCCTACTAAACTGTAATATCTACCAGCTGAAATTTTCTAGACTCTAGTTGACAAACAAGCGTATGGCACCTATTGTTTCGCCGGTCAATTTCACAGTGTACGCCGCGGCGTCTGCAGCGGAAATTTTTGAGAGCTGGTCAAGGAATTGAGCCTTGTCTTTTCCACGCTCATATGTACCTCCAGACTCCTTTACGCAGAGCGGGAATTTTTGCATCTTAATACCCTTTGAGAGGAGGTGTCCGATAAAGCATCGATAGGCATCAATATTGTACCAGTCCCAGCCGCGCTCTTCACTGTATGCTATCCATATATCTATTGTATTCTGAAAAAATGCCCTCTGGCGCAGCTCTTCAAGAGTCATGTATTTCAAAAGTCTGCCCTGCGCATCTTGCTTCCACAGCGTGGGCAAGCCCCGCCCTTGAACCTATGGCCGCAAGCTATGCAAATATAGTTGATTCCTCCACCTGCACCCAGCATGCCGCCGAATCCCCCTCCACCGCCACTCATTCCCATACGGGTCATCATACGCCTGCGCATATAGTATGAAATACCAATGAAGATTGCGATTGCTGGAATAAGCCCCCATAATCCAAGCCACATTGTAAACAGCAGACTTATGGCAAGGGATACCATTATCCATGCCATTTGCTGACCTACCCAGTTCAATTAGTTATCGATTGATATTGGAACTATTCTTTTATTAAGTTTTCCAGCTGAAGTACTATAAAATCAAAACGTATGTGAAATAAGCATAAGAACTTGCATTAGCGTCGCCGCTAGCAATTAATACCACATCATTTTCTTTGCCTCCTTTGTAACATTTGGATAATAATGTATCATGCACATTTACTTCTCCTAGTTCCCTATTGGATCCACTGTCGTAAGATTCCCTTTAAGGGCTATATTTTTGAGAATTATCATATCCTAGCAAAAAGGAGGGTCTGAGCTTATCTTGGACCACTAATCGAATAGTTCTAACAGCCTTACTGGTTTCGAGTCTGGGTCCTAAGGATAGAATTAAATCAATTCCTTTGTTGATGTACCACACTATTTACATGTATAGTAGCTAATAACCTTTGCCAGACATTATATCATCATAAATATTCAACAATATCTCTGTCCAAAAATATACACAGCTAGCAAGAATCATAACATCACAGCATGTATTCATGTTTATTTCTATCTTTTGCATTTGAAGATCTCTATAACTCTGATTATAGATAATTTCTTATGAGCAACGATCCTAGGGCAGTTCTATATCTCACTCTTCACCTACCATTCAATGAACCGCATACTGATGCAAATTTTTATCTCATGGTTACATAGAATCATGCTCACACAAGTTCAACCCCTATTGATTTTGGAAGTTACTCTACCATTCGATAGTCTAATCTGTTGTGGAATATCACTTGTCCTCTATATTCATTATTAGAACATGCTCTCTAAATATTGCATTGCTTAGGTCAATTAAATTGCTGCTAGCTACAAACTTTATCCATCGTTAAATGTAATAATAACTTCTCTTCTGAATTACTATTGTTGCCTGAGCAATCTGCAGCAGTTTCAATCTTTGTTCTCTGTGACACATGCTACTGGTGTGCAACGTTTCTTGATAAGACTAAGGTGTATGATAGGTGCCCAAGATGCTCTGCTGCTCAGCTATCAAGCTTTCCAATAATGCCGGACGAATCCTTTATTTTCAGCTATGATTCTAAGCATGGGGTCGAGCTCGACTTTGGGCGCAGGAAACCATCAGGCTAAGTTCACAATCTTAAGTTCTAAGCTGTTGCCATTTCTGTCATAAGCGGCCATCGTATTGTCCTCATAAGGGTGACTAATAATGATGGATACAAACCCCGTAAAATGGTTGAGATCCTCAAGCGAGGGATTGTTAGAGCCTCCAGGGTGAGAGTGTGCTGTGCCGACGTGAGGTATGGTGTAGGGAAGATCATGAATCATAAAGCCGGAGTAAAATGGGCCACTCTCTGAGAACGGAGGGATTACGACACCATCGACAGTGATCTGCTCTCGTGTACTCTTGCCCCGCAGGATGAGGATGGCCTCATTTGGATGGTGTGTCTTTGCCCATGTGATTATGCTGTCGGCCACTTGCCGGGTAATGGTGACGGCCTTTCTTTTTTGTCTCTCACTCTTTTTGAAAGACACTAGAGACTCTCTGGCTTTGGCTTTTATTTTAACATTAACAAATCACAACATCTCTAGTGTGGATGGTTTCCTAAGGACGGAGAACCGAAAAAGAAGAGAATGGATAGACACACACAACTTCTCCTGGTTTGTATACGGCCCGGTCTTTACAACTCATGAGGAGGTACAAGCGTCGGTACCTTGAAAATGAGCTGCTAGTTTCAGTTTATATTGACATGTATTACTATTGTTACTATTTATAGTGCATACGGTCTGCACGTCCTTTCTTTCTGTTTGTATGATGTCGTTTTCCTTGTCATGCACAAAACTCTACCAAAACAAATGAGGTATGATATCACCTGCTCACGCAGCTACTTGTTAGTGATTTTGGAATCCACAATGTAGCAATGCTAAATAAGCAGCTAATGCATAAAAGCAGCAGAGCGCGATGATGATCGATGTTATTGAAAAGGGAGAGTGTCAATAACAAACTAATTCTACGAAGAGGCGTGGTTGGCAACGATTGCGACGGGACGCCACTCCTCATAAATGGTAGGGGCGAGGCATATCGCGTCAATGATACTGCAGTCTCACTTTGGAATATGTGTAATGGCATTACGTTTGACGATCTCTTGCTCGAGGTTCTTCGGATTTCAAGCGGTTCGGAGAGTGACGTAAGGAAATCACTGGAGGAGATGGTAAAGAAGTTTCAGAAAGTTGGAGTCATTGAATTGCGAGATCATCATTGGCCACATATCTGAAATGCAAACATAATGTAGCCTGTCGTAATGCCATTGCGTCTAAATGGATAAAAGTTGTTGGTTTCCTTTGGCATTAGCTCATTTTTGATTGCAAGGGCATCTTCTTTTGATACTGACACTTTGACAAGCCGGTCACCTAGTATTGCAGGCCACGGAAGTTGGGGTAGTGTGCCTTTCTTATTTGCAAGTAATGCTACAATTCTGTTTAAATTTTCTCTGTCAAGTATTACAGAATAATTGCAGTCGTCTTTATCGGTAAATGGATCGGGCACACAATAAGGATCAATATGCACAAATTCACGGAGCCTATCGCGAAACTCATCTGCTAGACCTCCAGATATAGCAATGTCTGCAAGCGACAATTTCTTGATCTCTTCAACGGTTGGTAGCTTTATAGAGGTAGCAAGCACAGCTGCTTTTATTGGAATAGTATGATTATATAATTTTTCAGTGCAGACGCGGGTGATATGTATGCGTGTATATGTGTATGTGGGTGCATTTTCGAGTAGTTGCAGTTACATAACTTTTAGTTGTCTAATCCGACTTGACTAGAAGCAGGTTATGATACTTTAAAGTAATAAAGGCATAAATTGCAATACATATTCTCAAATCAGGAGGGCCGGGGTACCCAAGCTAGGTAAGTCAGAGTGGACCCTAAAAGGGGTCAGCCTCGAGATCATATGTATATGCGCATATTGTAGCAGAATATGACGCGCTAGCTGATGTCCTTCGGGACTCGAGGGTTCAAGTCCCTCTCCCGGCGCTCGTCTATAGGAGATTAACGCATCCTTTAAAAACTCGTAGGCGATAGGATGCAGTCTAAGTAGCAAGTCATGAGAAGATCTGAGA
>DAIUEZ010000115.1:0-5257 GCA_036844865.1 Nitrososphaera sp.
AACAGTTAATCAACGACACTCAGAATTTGTACGAATCGTTTATCGACGCAAACCAACTGTACAGGCAGGGTAAAATGGGAGATAAGGAGTTCTTTATCAAGATAGGCGAGTATCTTGTCTCAACCTCTGCACTGAATTTTCTTGCTGTTCGGGTAATACTTGAAATCAAAAATGCAATGGAGAAGGGCACATCCATAAAAAGTCCCACCGGGGGAAGTTCATCATCTCCATCAGCCCCGCAGGCAGGCTTTGGCATAGGAGGATTCGTAGGCACAGGCGGCACAGTAGGGCCCACTGCCGCAAGCGGCAATGAATACACACTTCCTTCACCGCAGGAGCCTACATTCAAGCCTGTTGATATCGAGCTACCAAAACCGCGAGCAAGCTCAACAACAACAAAGAACTGTATTGCTTGCAATGCATCTATACCAGCGAATGCGAAGTTCTGCAGCAAGTGCGGTAGGTCGCAATAATTAATATAGCTACTTTCAGACATTCATTAATAATGGCAAAGGTGTTCAATGGCAGGGCCGCCACTGAGGAATACATGTCAACTCACTCGCTCACTTTTTCTACTCCCGATATGACACTGAGAAAATTCGCAATTTGGCTTGGCGATCAGGTGAACCTCCCTAACGGCGAACGGGGGCCGCGCCTTGTGCTCTACCTTGAAGAAAAAGGTAGCAAAAAAGAGCCAGAGTTGATGCCGGACATTGATGACTCGTTCAAGCCTAGCGGCGCTGTCACAGATATGTACAGGGGAGGAGTCAAGTCAGCCGCGCCCACTGAAGTGATGTCTCCTCCCCAACTGACGCCACTTGACAGGGGTACACTTGAGCCTGAAACGAAATTTTGTATCAGCTGCGGCAACAGGATAAAGGCCAATGCAAAATTCTGCACAAAATGCGGCAGCGTACAGAGCTAGCGCTTGCTCTGCTTTTCCTTCATCTTTAGATAGCATTCATTGCATATCGTTTTTGAGAACAGAAAGTTGAGTGAATAGAATCTGACCCTACCGCAGGACTCGCAAGTGCGCATAACCACTATTGTTATTGCATCGATGAATAAATAATGTATTATATAGTAAAAACACTAATTGAGGAAGCTTAGACTTGTTATAACCGGCAATCCTGGTGTTGGCAAACATACAAGCGCTAAGATAATCGCAGAAAAGATAGATGCAAAGATAATTGATATCAATGACGTTGCAATTGACAACAATGCTAGGGGAAAGAATACTGATCTCGGGTTTGATGTTGATGTCAAAAAGCTAGTAAGGGTGCTTGAGAAACTGCTCAAGACAAAAAGAGATTTAGTCTTAGTGGGACATCTTGCTCCCTATGTGTTAAAACCTGGCGAGATCAGCTTGGTAGCTGTGCTGCGCAGGTCACCGTATGAGTTAGAGAAGACTCTTAAAAAGAGAGGCTACAGTGTTGACAAAGTCAGAGAGAATGTTGCAAGCGAGATCTTAGGTACATCACTCTACGATTCGCTGAAAACCTTTGGCAAGCGTAAAGTTGCCGAATTTGATACTACAGGCAAGAGCCCAGAAGAGACTGGAGACGAAATATTAGCTGCACTGCAAAAAAAACCAAAATCAAAACCAAAACTTTTAGGGATAGACTGGCTTATCCTTGTATCAGAAAAGGGAGACATGCGGAGATTTTTCAAATACTAATGGTATATCTTATCGTGGGAGTATTCTCCAATGAGCAAAGCAAGTGTGACTGACATGACGGCCACGACAAAGACTGGCATGAATTGGCAGCAACGTTTAGCCGATCTATACGATGCAAACGCAATGAAAATAACCTACAAGAAAAAGACACAATATATCTCTTCGAGAAGCATGCATGTGTGTGTTGCAGTCTAGTGTGGGTGTATTAAACAATATCGTTACAATATCGTTACGTACTAACGGTAGCAGGTATGGAAAAAGGCCTACTGCCACATATACATCAACTGAACTGCAAATTTGAATTGAAAATAAACAATTTGTATAGCTATTGGAACGATGAAAAAATTATTGCAAAGCAAGTAGATCAAAGATATATTCTTGTCAGAAAAGCTAATGTAAAAATTGAGCATATACAGAGATAAGCAGAACTACTACAATAATAGACACGTATATAATATCACGCAGAGCATAGGAGAGCTCCCTAAAGATATATTGGAGCATAGGTTAGGCAGGTATGTTACAAAAATTCGTATATATATTACTCGACGATACGGATTAGCATGGCTGCAGTTGTAACACGCAAATTTGGAGAGGAGGCACTCCAGTTCCTTGGAAAAAAGGTCTCAGTGGAAACTTCAGATCAAAAAATTTACAGTGGTACGCTAGCGGGAATAGATGAAAGACTTGATGTTGTGCTCGATAACGTTGAAGGATATGGGATCCTGAAAGTGATTATCAACGGCTCATTTGTCAAGGAAGTAAGATTGATGGAAAAACCATTTGACTTTAAGGCGCTTGCAGAAAGACTCTCAAGAGTTTTCCCCGGTCTTGTCAAAATACGGGAAGATGTTGGTGCTATAATCGTCATGGACAAGGTCAAGGTAACACAAGCTGGCATCGAGGAAGGTTCCGGGCTTGCTGCTGACAGGGTTAAGGCTATCTATGACGAATTCACGAGGGAGATAAGGAAGTAGTTGTGTTTGAGGTCTGGCACTCAGATCTGGCAGCTCGCATAGGAAGACTTCAGACGCTACATGGCGTTGTTGAAACTCCAGCCTTTGTGCCGGTCGTCCACCCAGTAAGGCAGACGGTCAGCACAAAATTTTTGAAAAAGATGGGCTTTGATCTTGTGATTACAAATGCTTACATCACTCTCCGTCATTTTGGTGATGAGGCACGAAGGAGAGGAATACACGATATCATTAATTATGATGGGGCCGTTATGACTGACTCTGGTGGTTACCAGGTGCTTGAGTATGGCTCTGTAGAAGTTGAGCCGGCAATGATGGCTCAATTTGAAAATGACATCAAAAGTGACATACCTATCCCTCTTGATAGACCCACAGGCTATGGCCTTGAATATGAAAAGGCAAAAGAATATGTTGAGATTACACTAAAGAATGCTTTAGAGAGCTTGCGCATGATAGACAACACAGACGCAATATGGGTTGCGCCTGTGCAGGGAGCCGAGCACTTTGATCTTGTTGAATATTCTGCAAGGGAACTTGACACAATGGGTTTTGAGATGATGGCGCTTGGCAGTCCTGTTGAACTGATGGAAGCATACGAGTTTGCTATGCTTGCACGGATGATAGTATCTGCAAAAAGAGTAATCCCTGCAAAACCCATTCACCTCTTTGGAGCCGGTCATCCGCTCACTATTCCGCTTGCAATTGCACTTGGCTGCGATACTTTTGATTCTGCTTCCTACATGCTGTACGCCAGGGACAATAGATACATGACCCCAAATGGAACGGTTAGGCTCGATGAATTAGCTTACTTATCGTGTCAATGCCCAGTTTGCTCATCGCACACAGTGCAGGAATTGCAGAAGATGGAAACAGATAAGCGGATCGTTGAAATTGCAAAACACAATCTCCATATCCTCAAGGCGGAGGTAGAAGCTGTCAAGCAAGCGATAATGGATGGCCGGCTTTGGGAATATGTTATGCAGAAAGCGCGAGCACATCCAAAACTAATGGAAGCAGCACAGATCTTCAAGGATGTCGAAATGCTGGAGGAAGGCACACCGCTTTTTAAAGAAAAGGCTATCTTTTTTTATGATCCGATAGACCAACACAGGCCTGAGGCCAAAAGATTCAGGAAAATAGTTGCAACATTTCAATCGTCCAAGAAGAAGAAAAAGCTAATTATATGTCCTGAAGACGAAGTCCACCCATTATACTCCACTACAACTTACAAAAATATTGTAAAAAAATTCCCCGATGCACAGATCTGCAGCTACAATCCTTTCCTCGGCATTATTCCAGCAGAAATATCGGATATTTTTCCTGCATCACATAACCTTGCCATAAGGTCAGGCCACAGACTGGAAGACTATCCAACATTTATAGAGTCGCTAAAGTCATTTGCAGACAAGTTTGAGAAAATAGTGGTTATAGCGCCTGACGATTTCATAAAACAGGCTGCTAAAGCTGCAATGCTAAATGCCCGTCTTGTCGATGATATTTCTGCACTTTGACATACTCCGAGGCGATCAGGCTCCAAAAAAATATTGCAAAAAAGGTAACATCAGCTAAAGATGATTTTGGAGACATAAACCGTATTTGCGGAGTTGACGTCGCCTACAGTGGCGGCAGCAACAATAGCAACGCTGCCTACTGCTCTGCAGTTATTATGGACAAAAACACGCACAAGCTTGTTGAATCCATCGATGTCCAAACTATTGTTAAGTATCCTTATGTGCCAGGGTTACTGATGCTAAGGGAGGCCGAACCCATCTTCTACACGCTCAAGTTGTTAAAGAACACTTATGAACTACTGCTTATTGACGGCCATGGACTATTGCATCCAAGGAAATGTGGGCTAGCCTGCTACATTGGTGTAACCCTTGACAAGCCTACAATTGGTATTGCAAAAAGTCGGTTGTGTGGAAAGATGCGACCTGATGGGTTTGTAGAGCTTGATGATGAGGTTCTAGGCTATGCAATTAGCAAAAAATTGTATATCAGTGTTGGCCATAGGCTAACTTTGAAAACTGCAATCGCCTTGGTAAAGGAACTTGGTATTGAGCCACTGAGACTTGCAGACATTAATTCAAGAAAGAACAAGGAGAAGGCGCAGCGGATTAGGCCTTGACAGTCATGTAGGTCATACCGCCGACCTTCTTGCTGTTTGGTTTCTATTCTGCAAGTCTGTTCGCTTCTATCTAATCTCTTGCTTGTGCTAATAACACATATAATTTCACTTTATAGGAGAGATTATGACACTAGCATACAGGAAGCAAGTTAAGGCTCTTTAGATGATTAGAAAATAAAAATGTAAAAAGGGGATAATATGTTGCTGGTCGTTTTCGACTTAACCTTCTTCCCAGCCCTTGTCGAACACACCATTCTTGTGCAGAGGGACTGGTTGTCCTGCGGTGTATTCCATTGGCCTCATCCAGAAGATAGCATGTGTCGGGCAAACGCCTACACAAGCGCCGTCTGAAATGCACCTTTCTGGATAAAAGACGAACGCCTTGCCCCTCTTCCATCCTTCTACTGGTTTTACCCTTAGAACGTCTGGGCCGAGTGCAGTGCAAATCTCTACACAGAGTGCACAGCCAATGCACCTTTG
>DAIUEZ010000116.1:0-5195 GCA_036844865.1 Nitrososphaera sp.
TCAATAATATAAATAAAATTACTTCTCCTTCTGGAAGAAAGTACAGCCTATTATTATTATTATAAGAGTAATAGTCATAGCTTTGATTTGTATTGCATGTATGGAATCGAGCATTAAGTCACTCCCTCTTTACTCTTCTTCTTGAGGTCTGATTTTATTGTCATATGTGCGTCATTCTAAGAGTCCGGGATACTCAATAGCTTGGAATGCACTGCATTGTACAACATCCAATCATCTTATAATACAGTTAGTGTAAAGTATCAGCATGACTTTAGAACCAAAAGGTCAACCTAATGGACAACCGGGTAGAGGACCTGAACTAACATTAGCAAGATGGAGTACAAGGTTCTGGGCGTGGCTTGTAGACTTTATCATAGTAACAATAGCAATTGAAATAATATTTTCAATTGCCTATGCGCCTCTTACCTTCAGTCAAGGAATCCAGCAGAATCCTGCACTAGGACCTGTAAAGTATGCAGTTCAAAGCCTGCTGTTCTTTGCATACTGGTTATATTTTGAATCTACTACTGGACAGTCAATAGGCAAGAAGCTGCTCAAAATAAAGACAACTGACTTGGCTGGCAACTTGGCTGACATAAGAAGTGTTGCAATACAAAGCTTTGGCAAAGCCTTCCTACTACCACTAGATGTATTACTTGGATGGATATTTACAAACGAAAAGAGACAGAGGCTTCTAAGTAGGGCAGCAGATACTATTGTAATCAAAACAAAAGAGATCAGCATAAGGGAGAATGGCAGATACATGAAGGAGTGAAAATACTAGTGCAAATAGTTCGCACTGACAAAAAATACCCCCTCTATACAAAGATAGCGGAATCCTTCTTGTTGTTGTTAGCGGCACCCAGTTCATACTAGGAGCGGTCCAAAGAAAGATGAAACGAGGATATATTATACTAATATCTGGCGCAGTCCTATTAGTAGCAGGAATAATCATATCTGCAGTATGGGCTGTTCAATTCGCTGGTTCTTTTCTAAGAGATAACACAATAGTAGCCCAGACTTCAGTAGATGCAGGAAAATCCGTAGATACAAGGATAAATGTGGATCAATTAGACCGTCCAGTATCTCTGGCAATTGGTATTGACCAAACCCAATTACAACCACCAACACCATCAGCACAAACACCTGCAACGCAGTCCTCCGACATAAGATTAAAAGAAGAAGTAACAGATCCCAATGGAAAAGTAGTAAGCAGCAATGAATTTAGTAATTCATTCTTTACTAGTTTCAAGCCAGAAGTAACAGGAGTTCATACAGTCACGATATCAAATCTTGGAACAGGAACTGTCAGTGTTAGCGGGGCATTTGGATATATGCCATTTATTGGACCTGATTCAAGACCTAATTTCGATAACATGATAGGAGGAGGAGGATGGGGGCTTGGCATGATAATTGCAGGCGGAGCATTGGCTGGAGTAGGAGTTGTTACACTAATAATAGGAGCCATAATCACTGTGGTAGACAGTAGAAGGCACAGCTCCACAACCACAACAACTACTGACGGTGGTATTACCTACAGGAAAGACTAGCAGAGGGTGGGGTTACGAAGTATGGAAGCTATAGTTCTATTTGACACTTTCTTTGGGAACATAGAGCGAATAGCCCCTCAAAAAGGGCATGTACTATATCGTGCAACAGGATATTTCCGTATTAAATGACAGTGTTACATGCGTTGAGTCTAGTTCAGAACAAAAGTCCTTTGCATATTCTCAGCTCTCATTCTCTCTCAGCTTTATAATTTTGGCTATGTTTTTGGATGCAGAGATCGATATTGTGTGATTAGAAAGTACTTCCTTTCCTTTTGAGTCCTGAGTAGTTCCATATAGGCGTACGTTTGCATCCCGGACAAGATTAATTTGAATTTGGCAATCAATTGGAACTGTATACTGAATTTTGTTCGTTATCTGACGTCGACCATTTTTTTCGCGTACGAGGTATGTAGGTATTATATGGCAAATACCCATTCTATTATCTGAAAATCGCGCAGTAGAAGGGCCTTGATCCCATTTTTTTGATCTGAGTCTATTGGGATATGAGAAATATCCTGCAGAACCATACGATGTACTGACAATTACTCCATTGCCAATAGCATACTCATTAAATGACGAATGTCCATTGCTAACCTGTATAGCATATCTTATGCAACCTGCAAATTCTCCTCGCTCCACATAGACATCTGTTAGTACATCTGAGTCTTGTCCCTCAAAGTTTACAGAAAGCATTCTTTTGTCAACGATCCAGTATTTTCCGGCATCAATATTATGAAGAGCCTTGTCAAGAGAATCATACATAGTTTCGGCAAGTCTTGCCCTGCTGCCAAGTATATCAAATTCTTTTACTCCTACAAAAAGCATAGGTATTGTAAGTATCCTTCCATAATATCCAAAAGTGCCATCTCCTCCGACCACTATAGCAACATCAGGCTCTTTTGGAGCATATAGTAATCCCGCAGATTGAATCTGCATCGCTATTTGTTCTACAGAAACCTTGGGTCGCTTTGGGTGAACGAATATTCCAAATTTCAATGCAATTCAGCTACTAATCCTATGTGCCATTTACTCTAAAGCCTTGCCTGCTAAATGGACACTGTAATGGACCTGCATCACTGAGTCACTTCCTTTGTTAAGGAAGGTAAGCAAGTAACGGTCATTGGTTAGCGCTTTTCGTTGCTGCTCAGCTTGTTGTGCTGGTGTCACGACTTGCTCGTCTGATCCATGTGACGATACACGCAGATGAAGTTGATGAGAGGTTTGGGACTCTTTCTTATCCTCCTCTCTTCGATGCGTTTGCATTAATGTTGGAGCAACATCAGAGAGTCTCTCTGCTTCTAATAGTCTGGGTCTGGTGGACAACCATAGTCATCAGCCGCGCTTGTTCCGCCAACAGTTACTCCGCCACATTCGCTAGCCCCTTCCTCTTCTGTATCTGTTTCACGCCTGTTTGCATCCGTGCTGCTGCTCTCATCAGCATTATCAGTACCTGCAATTGTAGTACCTGTAGTCACGTTACCTGCGGTGCCGCCAGTACCACCTAATGTATTGAGGGCTAGATCCAAGTGCGTTAGCGCACTCTGAGTATCGTTATTCTGTAATGCCGTGAGTGCTTCTTCTATATGGAATCTTGCTTCTGATTGATTTCCTCCCCCCGCTGCACCAGTAGTGGTAGCATTTTCGCCTCCTCCTCCTCCTGTCACGTTCTGCTGTTGTGCCATTGCTGGCTGCGAGTAGTTACCAATGAAGGATAGTCCTGACAGCAATAATGCTGTAATAATTATCATCCCTGCCATGGCTATGCTAGCCATTGGTTTGGCCCTCTCGTTATCCTCTATCAAAAAAGCAGTTTTAATAGATTTACTGCCTTGTTCTTCTGTCATAGATATCACGATTACGAACGTATTATTATTAAATATGAGTACAATGCTAGATGTTAATAGGGTCTCCTTGTAACTCGCCGGTCTATATAAGCTCTCTATGGGTTAGCATGTCTTTTTGATCACAATGGTCTAACAGAAATATTGAATATTGTAAAGACCCTCTCTACTATTGTTGATACTTCTATTTTGCGGTTTGCCTGGAGTAGGGAAGACGAGTCTGGCAAACGAATTGGCTCCATTGATTAAAGCTGTAGTTTTGTCTACAGATAAAATAAGAAAGGAGCTAATATCAAACCCTACATACACAAAGGAGGAAAAAGAGCTCATTTATGATGTTATGCTGCTTGTAGCAAGATACCTTCATAATGAAGCAGGGATAAATTGTATCCTTGATGCGACTTTTAACACAGAAGAATCACGTAATACCGCTAGAAGAAAATTGTCAAATATCTCGCCAGACCAAATTTACATAGTTGAATGTATATGTCCAGAAGATATCGTCATATCAAGATTAAAGGCAAGAAAAGGAGATTATTCTGATGCAGATATTGGTATTTACAAAAAAATGAAACAAATGTACGAGCCGGTAAAAGATAAGCAGAGGCATATAGTTTTAGATACAAGTCTAGACCCAAAGACAAATGCTAGAGAAATAAAAAGTCGTATCTTCGGATAGAAGCATAGAAATGAGTAGCAGTCAAATTGAATTGATATCCCTTCTTTCTAAGAATAGAGATGCATATCAGCACAAAGTATCAAAGATTGCAGTAGAAGAAACTCACATCTCATGGGTCATACTTACTGGCCAGTTTGCATACAAGGTAAAAAAGGAGTTGAAATTTGGACAGATTCTTGACTTTTCGACACTCAGTTTGAGGAAAAAGTTCTGTCAAAAAGAGGTTGAAATAAACAGAGTTCTCTGCAGAGACATGTATAGACCTGTTGTAAAAATTGTGAAGGAAAAAAAGAGAGGACAAAAGGAAGAAGAGCGTATAAAGGTAGTGCAACTAAAGAGTAAAGGAAAAGCATTAGAGTATGCTGTCAAGATGCTTGAAATCCCTCAGAAATTTCGAATGGATAACTTGCTCCAAGAAGGCAAGGTTACCTCAGAGACCATTGACAATCTAACATCAATACTTGTTGACTTTCATGGTTTAACGCCTACGAATAGAAAGATAAGGAGTTTTGGACGACCAGAATTTATGAAGAGAAAAGTAGAGGAAAATTTTGTAATGCTTTCCAAACTTACAAGCATTAATCAGAAATTTAAAAAGTTGTTGGAATTATTTATACACAATAAGCACAGTTTGTTCCTCGAACGTATTAGGGAGCAAAAAATCCGCGACATTCATGGCGACTTGTATTTGAAAAATATTTTCATTACGCCTGACAATAAGTTTTACTTATATGACAGGATAGAATTTAATGATTCATTAAGATATGCAGATGTAGCTGAGGATGTCGCTCACTTGGCTATGGATCTTGACTTCTATGGAAGGAGTGATCTCAGAAAACGCCTAATTTCTGGATACATGCTTCAAAGCAAAGATAGCAGCTTAGAAGATATAGTCTATTTTTTGATGTGCTATAAAGCCTGCATTAGAGTTAAAGTTTCATTATTTCGTGCAAAGGGTTTGGAAAGAACTAATAATTCTGATTATGATAGAAAAAAAATAGACCAAGCAGAAGATGAGGCAAGAAGGCACTTACGCTTAGCCGAATCATATTTGGATCTATTGTAGAATGTTTATCGTCAACAACATCTCTAATTATTTGATATTCTATAGTCCTATACTTAATG
>DAIUEZ010000117.1:0-5188 GCA_036844865.1 Nitrososphaera sp.
TATCCAGCAATGTCTGAAGAAAGTAGCTTTGGCAGTGCCCCTGCGGTGGTCAAACCGATATACTTCTTCGACGAAACGGACGGCGCAGATAAGATGCTGCTTGGAGGTAAAGGAGCCGGCCTTGCGGAGATGACAAGGCTTGGTCTACCTATACCTCCTGGCTTCATAATAACTACTGAAATTTGCGAAAAATTTTACGAAGCGGGTAAGCGCTTGCCAGATGGCTTGATGGACGAAGTGCGCAAGTCTATAAGGCGGTTGGAAGGTCTGACTGGAAAGAGGTTTGGTGACCGCGAAAATCCTCTTCTAGTATCAGTCCGTTCTGGTTCTCCTGTCTCAATGCCGGGTATGATGGATACAATCCTTAATCTTGGCCTAAACGATGAGACGGTAGAAGGGCTGGCAAAGCAAAGCGGCAAGCCAGAATTTGCATGGGATACATATTGGCGGTTTATGCAGATGCTTGGCAAGATTATTCTAGGCATAGATGCTCGCAAGATTGACAGCATAGCGAGGGGCAAGGATCTTTCTAGCCTAGAGGTGCTAAAGACTATCGTAGCATCATCTAAATCCCTATGTGAAGAAGAAGGTAAGAAATTTCCAGCAGATCCGTTCAAGCAACTAGAGCTTGCCATTGACGCGGTATTTCGATCATGGATGGGCAAGCGTGCTGTAGAATACCGTAAGCAGTACAATATCACATCGGACATGGCCAGGGGTACAGCCGCGACAATTGTTGCCATGGTATTTGGTAATATGGGATCTGATAGCTGCACAGGCGTTGTGTTTACCCGCGACCCAGAGACAGGCGAAAAGCGGATGTACGGAGATTATCTTGTGAATGCACAGGGCGAGGATGTAGTTTCAGGTAAGACGACACCAAATCATATCTACATGCTTGCCAGTGAAATGCCTGTCGTATATAGACATCTGCTTGATGTGACTCAAAAGCTTGAGAACCACTTTAAGGAGCCACAAGATGTAGAGTTTACTGTAGAAAAGGGTAAGCTTTACATCCTTCAGACAAGGGCGGCCAAAATGAACGCAGTCGCAGCGGTCAAGACCTCTGTGGATCTCTACCGCGAGGGTCTTATAAGCAAGATTGCTGCGCTTGAGCGAATTAACCCGGAAGCACTTGAGCAGCTTCTGTATCGCAGGATAGACTCGCATTTCAAACAAAAGCCTATTGCAAGAGGTGTAGGTGCGTCTCCTGGTGCGGCAAGTGGAAGTACGGTATTTGACATAGCGACAGCAGAGGCACTTGGTAAAAAAGGTGAAAAGGTCATCCTTGTAAGGGAGGAGACCAAACCAGATGACGTACCTGCTTTTTTCCAATCAGTAGGTATACTGACCAGCAGGGGTGGCAAGACTTCACATGCAGCCGTAGTTGCGCGAGGCATGGGAAAACCATGTGTCGTGGGATGTTCACAGATAGAGATCAATGCAGATGGTAAGAGCTTTAGTGTTAATGGGAGAAAAAAAATGGTAACAGAGGGTGAGAAGATAACGATTGATGGGTCGACAGGCAGAGTCTACGTAGGCGAGGTTCCAACAGTTGAACCGGAAATTTCATCAGAGTTCAAGGAACTTTTGCAGTGGTCTTCGGAGATGAAGGGAATAAAGATAAGAGCAAATGCCGACACGGTAGAGAGCGCTGCACTTGCCCACAGATACGGCGCAGAGGGAATTGGGCTTTGCAGGACCGAACGCATGTTCAACCATCATGACAGGATAGTGCAATTTGTTAACATGATAATGGCAGAAGACGAAGATGAGCGTAGGCAAGCGCTAGCAGAACTAGAGCCCCTGCAAAGATCAGATTTTAAAGCTATCCTAAGGGAAATGAAAGGCCTTCCTGTTACGATAAGGCTTCTTGACCCTCCGCTGCACGAATTCCTGCCAAAGGAAGAAGATCTTATGCAAAAAATATTTGAACTCAAGTCTAGCAGCAGCAGTAGCGGTGGTAGTGGTGCTCGTGGGGGTAAGACTTCTTCTTCTGAAATAGCTCGTATAGAAAAGATACTTCACCGGGTACATGAGCTCTCAGAGATAAACCCCATGCTA
This sequence comes from Nitrososphaera sp., assembly GCA_036844865.1. Classification (GTDB taxonomy): domain Archaea; phylum Thermoproteota; class Nitrososphaeria; order Nitrososphaerales; family Nitrososphaeraceae; genus Nitrososphaera. The sequence goes on from DAIUEZ010000117.1 coordinate 2,065, forward strand.
GGACATAGAGGGGTCAGGTTGGGGATATCTTTTCCCGAGATCTACGAGACTCAAATAAGGTCGATATGTGAAGCGGCTGCAGATCTTAGCAGGGAGGGCATAGCAGTAGAGCCTCAAATAATGGTGCCACAGGTAGGGTTAACAGAAGAACTTGCTGTCGTAAGGCAGATCTTTGAATCAGTCAAGCGTGAAGTAGAGCATAAGAACAAGGTAAAATTAAAGATCAAGTTTGGAAGTATGATCGAAGTTGTTCGAGCCTGCCTTGTAGCAGATGAGATTGCACATCTTGTTGATTTTATTAGCTTTGGTACAAATGATCTGACACAGGCGACTTTCAGCTTTAGCAGAGAAGATGCCGAAGGCAAATTCCTGCCATTTTACTTGGAAAAGGGGATCGTCACTGTAAATCCTTTTCAGAGTGTAGATACCAAAGGAGTTGGTAGGTTGATGAAGATAGCTCTTGACATGTCAAGAGGCGTGAAAAAGGATATAGAGATTGGCATTTGCGGCGAGCATGGAGGTGATCCTAAGTCGATCGAATTTTGTAGCAACATTGGCTTAGATTATGTCAGCGCCTCATCCCATAGGATCCCGATTGCAATACTAGCCGCAGCCCAATCAGCTATAAAGCAAAATAAGCGTCTGCATCAGCGTTCTATAATATAGCTTAAAATGTGGGCCTTAGTAAAGGTAAGATAGAGAGCGAGCGAATGGAGATTTCAAGTGGAGACAGCTCAGTTGCATACGAATGCATGCGCTGTGGTACACGAGTAACAGTCGAAGAGCTTTCCAGGCTGCCGGAGATAAAATGTATATGCGGCTTTCGAGTGTTTCGAAAAGCAAGACCACCGATAGTAAAGCAGCTTAAAGCTGTATAATTGTCTCTCTATATTCTTTTTTACACTTTTTTGCGATAAGAATGAAACTTCTTGGCATGATCGCGCATCTGTTCCATACCTTCAAAGCTAGCGTTACATCGGTTGCACACATAAAGGCTCTGCTCATGCGCTAGCTGCTGATGCTGCATCAAGTCTTCGATCTTCCTGAACTTGCCCCCACACTTGTCGCATTTGTGCCTTTCAAACATAGACTATATATCTATCTCTCTCAATTTTCGTTGCTGTTGTAGTTGTTATTCTGTCGATCCCAGCACTTTCGACAGAGGTTGCCGTCTATTTTCCAGGTTGGCTTAGGGTGATAATAAAACATTCCTAGCTTACCGTTGCAGATGGCGCAAAAGTTTATCTTTTTGTTATAGTCTGCATCCTTTTTTTGATAGCACGACTTGCACAATAGCGTACCCGACTCCATTTCCCACTGCCATCGGGGCTTGTATCGGTCTTGATCATCAATGAGCTCTTTTTTGCATACCGCGCAAATGTCAGGGATCTCTTTCTGTTCAAGTGTGAACTCTTTAGTCTTTTCTAAGTGGCAGAAGCCGCAGAGCATACCCTCAATACCCCATTCTTCACTTGGCTTGTACTTATGACGCCCTAGCTCTTTGCCGCATACAGCGCAATTAATGACTTGTTTTTTTCCAAAGAGATGCAAGTAAAATTATTAGATATCTCAAGGCATACAAAAATGTATACCCTCCCATAAAAAGGAGGAGTACGTTGTCTAGTATTTGGGATATGTAATCAGAATTTACAAAAAAATGCTAAATTCTATGTTAATCACAAAACGTACGGAAAAAGCAATGCTTTTTAATGTCCACACAGTTCTCAATGGCTACAATGAATAAACCTGTTATAGCAGGTATTGCTGCAGGTGTTCTTCTGGCAGGGATCATACTAGGTCCTATTCCAGGATTTTTTGGTGGTGCGCAAGCACAAGAAGAACAGAGCACTGCAGCCAATACAAAAAAAGTAACTCTAATTGCAAGCGAAACTGACGTGCAGATAGCTCCAGACAATGCTCTACACCCTGGCGGTGTAATGTATAGAGCTATGGTCTTTAACGGAACAATTCCTGGCCCAGTAATAGCAGTCGACCAAGGACAACCAATTGAATTTACGTTGATAAACCAAGGTCAAGTTATACACAGCATAGACTTCCATGCAGGTTACGGTCCTCAGGCAGCTGTTGGCTCTGACGCTAGCGAAACTGGAGCAAACGTGCAGCCTGGCCAGAGCGTAACATGGACGTGGACTCCGCCATATGCAGGCGTCTTCTTCTACCACTGCGGTGCTGATGGCCTCAATGGCGTATGGGAACACATTGCAAATGGTATGTATGGCGGCATTGTAGTGCATCCAGCGAACGAGCAACCAGCTAAGGAATTCTATGTAGTCTTTGGCGAAATCTACAGCAATAACGTCCAGGGCCTCTTTACTGCAGCAAATGGCACAGGATCACTAGATCTGGCTAAATTCCTTGCAAGAAACCCAGACATTGTAATGACAAACGGCATGGCTCACAAGTATGTTCCAGCGATAGGAGCATTTGTAAAGATCGACTTGAACCCTAACGCTCAAGTATTCCAAGTCAAACCAGGCGAATTGACAAGATGGTATATTGTCAATGGTGGTCCAAGCGATGTTGTGGCCTTCCACTTCATATCAGGCATGATGAGTGTCCACGACGGCTCAGTAATGAATAGATACGGCACCCAAGATTTGAACGACGAGACATGGACTATCCCACCAGGCTCTGGTAGTGTGATTGAAGCTGTCTTCCCAACGGAGGGTCTCTATGTTGGTGTCGATCACGCAATGGATGATGTGCTCAAGGGCGCAGCCTTTGCAGTCCTAGCGACTCCAGACTCGACTCCAGACGATCACCCCGACGGGACAATGGTGCCTCCAAAAGGAAGCTCCATGGTAAGTGGCCCACCATTCGCAGCAAACCAGACAGCGGGCGGTGGCGGTAACCAGACAGCGGGCGGCGGCACTAATGCAACAAGCGCTGCTACTAATGCAACAGAGCTTTCACAAGCAGCAGAAAACCAAACCTTGCCTGTGACTAATGTAACAGGGGCAGAAGGAGGAGGAGCAACAGCAGGCGGCGGCACAGAGAATGCAACAAACCTAGGAGCAGCAGCACCAGACACAGCAGCACAGATGGGCGCTAATGCAACAACAGGGACAGAAGGAGGAGGAGGAGCAACAGCAGGCGGCGGCAC
>DAIUEZ010000118.1:0-4583 GCA_036844865.1 Nitrososphaera sp.
AGATAGAGACATTCTGAGCCTACAACAAAAATCGACGAACGAATGTCTTTCCTAAAGGAGCAAATTAATCCTCAGAACAAGGCGGAAGTAAATAAAACTCTTCAGATACAAATAGACGCCATCAGGTCTATCGACGACCATGATATAGAGAAAGTTGATTCCATCATTTTGCAAAAGAAGGCTATCCTGAAGGATTGCAAAGATGTCTATGAATCTGAAAGGTTGTTTGCGGAGCTTGATGGCTTGGAATGGCTGCAGCAGCAAATAGCAAGATACTCTTGAGGACAAAGAAGAAGAAGCAGCTAGGAACAGGACACTGCTGTTGCAGTTTATGCAGCAAAAAGCTAAAGAAGTTCACCAGGAGAAGAAGAACGGGTCAAAACCCATTGTCATGCTACCGGTGCATGATAGTCAACAATAACAATGGCGATTCCTATTAGACCACTTACAACTAAAGTAATGTCAAATACATCCTAATAATATCTATAATAATGCGTAATTGGATCTATTTAGATTTAATCAGTTTGCAAGCATTATAATTATTATACCATCATATATAATTTTTAATCCAGAGTCAACCAAGAGGTCATCGCTCCCTTTTTATATCAAACTAGGAATTGATAAAATGCAAAGACATATTGTTTTGCTCCTTGGCTAGCTCTGAAGCTATCGTTTTTGTATTAGCGCTCTACCATAAAGCGGCACCAAATCTGTAAGAAATATTTTAACGTCTAGCGTGCAATTGGAATATGGGTTGGCAAGTCTATTCAATAGATATTTTAAATTCCCTCCCATCAATCTCCACAACTTTGTAGCTTACCTTGATGGCTGCTGCATCTTCCAACAAAAAGATAGTCTTCACTCGTACAAGATATGTCAGTTCATCCTTCATTAGTGATAGCGTTGTGATTTCCTCTCTCGTCAGTCCTGCAATATAGGCGGCGTCGATTATGTCAGTTGGATTGTACTGCCGCTCTTTGCGCAACTGTTGCAGCTGTCTTGCCAGGTCTCTTAACAACCCCTTGGCAATCAAGTCCTTATCGCGTGTGCTAGAAACAAATACGATAATTCCATCTCTTTCAGAGCATGAGTATCCATCTAAGGATTTATATGCAATATCTACGTCAGAAGCTGACAGCTTGATTGTCTTGCCTTTATCAAATGCAAGCAGATACTCCCCAGACTTCTGCAAAGCGCGAACAAGCTCGAGCTTGTCTACCCTCTCAAATGCTTCCGCAACTCTGTTTATGTCTGCCTTGACTCTTGGCGCAATATTTCTTCTAACAAGTGAAATGTTAGCAGAGATTGGCATCTTTGTATAAAGAAGGTCAGCCACCTTTTGAAGCTGCGAGCCGGTGTCTATTTCCACTAGTCTGTACTGTCCTGCATTAAGTTGGTTGCTAAGTACATTCGACATCCCTTGCACGTCAAGCAAACTCAAATTCTGACCGCAGATAATAACTTCCTTTATGGGCCAGCGTCGTTTTAGACTAGCAAGGTTTCCTGCTGCGTTCGCAACCGAGATTATCTCTTTCATCTTATCAAAAGCTAATTCCACCTCGGAGTTAACTAATTTTTCATCCGGCTTCGGCCAGCTTTCAAGCAAGATGCTTTTTTTCCTGTTGAAACAAGTGATGTAGAGATACTCAGTCAAGAAGGGGGATAATGGATGGAGCATTATGTTTAGCTGTATCAGGACGTAGCCTATTACCGAGTATACAACAAGTCGCTTGTCCAGATTTTCAGGGCTATCATCCCAGATTATGTTTCTTGTCATAGGAACATAGGTTTGGCTAAGTTGATTAATGATAAATGCATCTATTACTTTGGCAGCTTCGTGAAACCGGCAAAGATCTAATGCTTCGCTTACTTCTACTACTAACTTCTGCAGTTTTGATAAAAGCCAGACTTCAGTTAACCCAAGAAGATTATTTTCAATTACCCAGTTCAATGTGTGCTTTTCCTCATTGAATCTGTCAAATTCACTGTTTTGCTTGAAGTACACATGTAGATTATGAAGTGTGCTTAGTACCTGGTAGGGTCTAGTCTTCATTTCCTCAAGGCTAAAATTAAGCGACTCAATAGGCGACGACTTCCACATGAAGTACAACCTTACAAGGTCTACTGGATTTTCAGTCAAAAGGGTATCTGCCTCAATAATATTCCCAAGGCTTTTGCTCATCTTGTTTCCCTTTTCGTCAAGGACATGCCCTTGGAATAGAAATGATCTGAATGGTGCGAGAGCTGACTGTTTCATAATCACATTTTCTATCAACAGAGTGTATGCCCATCCTCTTGTCTGGTCAATACCCTCTGTCAAAAAGACGGCAGGGATTAAATCTGTGTATTCCTGATCGGTAAGTGAGGCATAGGGCGCGGCGCCGCTATTGTGCCATGTGTCAAGGACAAATGGTTCGCGCTGCATTGTTGCTGTTCCGCACTTTTCGCATTTTATTTTGATTCTATCAATCCAAGGACGATGAAGTTCAAAGTCAGCACCGTCAGGGAGGTCCATAGCCTTCTCTATGATTTCACTTCTTGAGAATAGCAAGGCTTTATGGGAGCATTTGGTGCATGTCCATATAGGAAGAGGCGTACCCCAAACCCGTTCCCTCGATATACACCAAGGGTGTTGCTCTCTAATGATTTCTATGAATCGATTCTTTGGCGGATCAAAGTAATACTCTACATTCTCTGCAGCCCGCAGTGGCTTGTCCCCCAAGTTTTCAATAATGTAGAAATATTCACGCCGGGCAAGCCATACTACCTTGTGATGAGAACGCCAGCACGTTGGGTATTGATGTTTTATCTTCCCTATCTTGACTGATGCGTTAGCTTCCTTCATTGCTTCCATCACTTTGTTATCGGCATCCCTGACAAAGAGATCCTTAAAGGCGCCAGCCTTTTCTGTAAAGATTACTCTATCATCTATTGGTACAAAAATGGGAACATTTCTTTTCGTGGCTATCTCAAAGTCTTGCTCGCCATTTGCTGGTGACAAATGAACAAGACCACTGCCAGTCGCTGTGTCCACAAAGTCGTCGCTGACCACAAAATGGATTGATTTATTGGCCGCCAGCTCTTCTAGGCTTGGTATCATGTCGAGCAGAGGATGAATGTAATATCGACCGTCAAGCTCACTTCCCTTGACAGTCTTTTCAACACTAAAATCTTCAATATGCAATTCCTTCATGAGATCGTTCATTCTGTCGGCACCGACAATCCACAGCTCCTGATGATTGTTGGTGCGCACATAATTATAATCAGCCTTGGGATTTACTCCCACCATTTCGTCTGTAACGATTGTAAAAGGCATTGTAGTCCATACTATCATATACACGTCATCTTCTCTCCCTTCTCCTTGTTCTTTCTGTGTTAGCTTGACTTTATAGTAAAGTGAAGGGTCTTCAACAGTCTCATATCCTTGATTGACTTCCGCATTGCTAAGCGACGTTTGGCATGAAGGACAGTACGCGACTACTCTGAACCATTCCTTCAGGACTCCGCTTTCCCATGCCTTCTTCAGATATTGCCATTCTCGTTCTATGTATTGATTATGGAAAGTCCAGTATGCCCTTTCATAATTAAACGACATGCCAAGTAACTTGTCGACCGCAACCCACTTTTCGTTGTACAGGTGCACTATCTTCTTGCAGGTTTCAACAATTTTTTCTATCCCAACCTTGCTTACATTTTCTGCTTTGCTACCTGTCAGCCCAAGCTCCTTTTCTGCCTGTAGTTCTACAGGCAGTCCTTGTGTGTCCCAGCCAGCGCGAAAGATCACTCTCTTTTTTTGTAAAGTATTAAATCTATACCAGAGATCTTTGATTATTCTGCCCCTAATGTGGCCCACATGGGGTTCGCCGTTCATTGTAGGTGGACCCTCTATGTAGCCAACAAGCTCTCTTCCTTGCAGTTCATTCTCTAAGTGAGCTGCTAAATCAAGATTACCCATATAATCTCGAACTTCGTTTTCAATTGCCTTGGCGTTGAAATTGGCATTGAAGTGCATCTATGCGAGAATCTCGATAGCGGAGCCTGCGTTTATGTTTTTGGCTAAACAAGCTAGAGCATATTTTTATCAATCATAATTATCATTATTTATCTCCAGAATCCAGAAGCTTCGAGAGTCGTTGGAGGAGACCAGAGTAATAATGCAGCATCTCAGGAAGGCGTTGTTAATGCTCAAATTGGCGTCAATGCCAACGTGCAAACGGGCGACGTTTGCGTTCAAGCACTAGCTTCCAATTCAAATTGCAAGTAACTCAGAGCAAATAACACCTTTTTTTAATTTTGGCACACATCTGCTATCTTACAGAAGCATTGCATCTTCTACCACTAATCGCTGCAATTATATTCTACAACAGATGCGCAGACCATCTCTACCTTTGTCTACATATCCTCAACTGGCATCATTGATTGATATACGCTTGTATCTTTTTATGCTGTACAGAGTATGATCTTCTCGCACGCCGCAGCAATTGAGCCAACACAGATTTCGGAGCGATGATTACAGGGGCAATATCGCAATGAATACTGGCACAAACACTATAGCTACTGTGTTGAGCAGCTTAATTACCGTG
>DAIUEZ010000118.1:4662-5096 GCA_036844865.1 Nitrososphaera sp.
CCCATGCGCCTCCGCTGTTTGCAAGATGGTATGCAAGGAACAGCCCGCTTACCACGGCACCCATGAGGACACCTACTACAGCAGTTGGACCTAGCAGCACTCCTATTACGATTGGAGCCGCAATTGTGACGAGCGCCGGCTTCCACAGCTCTCTTAGGCTTGCAGTCGTTGCAATGTCAACGCATTTAGCATAGTCTGGAGCCTCCGTGCGGTTCATTATGCCTGGCTTTTCCCTAAACTGCCGCCTCACTTCGTCAACCATCTTTGAAGCTGATCTACTGACTCCTGCAATAAGCTGGCTTGTTACAAAGAATGGGATGAGGCCCCCAACCAAGAGCCCAATTATGAGCCTAACATCTGAAAGGGAGTATTCAAATGCCATCGCTGGAAATATCCTGTCAGCCTCAAGCTGGAACGCCTGTATAATGGCAAGC
>DAIUEZ010000119.1:0-5089 GCA_036844865.1 Nitrososphaera sp.
CGCCAATGTAATATCCAGCAAGCGTCAAGACAATGCACCACAAAACTGAGCACGCAAACGTATATCCAACAAATTTTGCAAAATTCATCCGGGCTATGCCGGCAGGTATTGATATTATCTCGCGTACACCAGGCATCATTCTGCCAGTAAATACTGCAATTGGCCCATACTTTTCAAACCAGTTCTCGGCCTTTTCGATGTCATGCTCGCCTATCCTAACTCGTTTGCCAAAGCGAGCGATTGCCGCCCTTCCCACCTTCCCTGATATAAAATAGATCAGAACTGCCCCCGCAGTAGATCCAAGTGCACCTACAGTAGCCATGCTTATTGCATTTTCAAGTCCAAGCCCTCTGTTTTGGGCTGTATATCCTACGAGCGGAAATATCACTTCGCTTGGAATAGGGGGAAATATCACTTCAAGAAAAGCTGCTGTGAAGACGGCGGGGTAGCCATACACTTCTATTAGGTCAGTTATTGCGTCGAGTATGCCGCTCAAAATTCCTGCTGATGCAAAAGCCGCAAGGATCATAATTCCCATTGCTACCTCCTATTGGTATAGGGCATATATGTGGTGTATATAGCAATATAGCAAAAGACCTTCTTCCCCCCCTCCCTACAGTGCCTGCCTAGTTATAAGCTGCCTCTTGTCTCTTTAGCAATATTGACCTGCAAGAATCTGTGCATTAGGCTAGTCCCGGATGGAGGCAGAGTACAAAATCCGTATCAGAAAGGGTTAAGATATTGCCGTAGATGCGAGGTATATTTCAAATGCAACGATAGACACTGTATTTGCTGCGGGCTCCATCTTCGATTTACTCCAGTCCATCCGCTTTCAAAAGAAAAGCTGCGGCCTTACAAAGGCGACTAAAAGTTGTCCTTCTTCCTTTGAAGTCCTCATCTTTCGCAAGAGGGGAGTTCAAATCCCTTCAGACGCTCCATTTTATCTTTATCTCAACATCACCAATAGTAGACGACGGTCTCCTAACTACGATAGTTATATGAAGTCGTTATTGAGAAGACCACGATGAGATCAGCACACTGTGTTAATAGTGTTATAAAAATCCAATACTCTGCTTGAATAGCACCATTTGCATCCATCTTAGGAAGAAGGTGATGTCCTACAGGGGAAGATTCCAAATAGGATGCCACAAATCTTTATCTTTTTCAAAGGGCATCTCGTCAGCCATCGTTTCCATGATTCTCGTTTCTTCTGCTGTGTTTCGTCTCTTTCTTTTGTGGCTCACAGGAACAAAGGGATAAAACTTGTTCGATTTGTAATTATATACTATAAAAGAGCTTTGATTGTTGTCTCTCTCGTTATAAAATTCAAAAACTGCTGCATGTATCTGATTTGAAAAACCTCGCTCTATGACTAAGTCTCCAACTGCAGTCAACCCTGCCAAAAGGTCTTCAATCCTTTTTCCATAGAGTACTATCCATAGATAACCATGGTAATCTGTAATTGTATCATGATGCAGGTCAACAGCTGAGGATTCTTCTTTTTCTAGGGCATCAAGGAACCTCTTGACTTCCTGCTCCATTTCACGAAAATATTGCCCACCATTCGTCTTTATTACTAGGGTACATCTTCCAGTTGTTACAAGGCCAATCTTCTTGTCCAAAGTAATTTGAGAGGAGGATAGAGAAAAGATCAGGTCGGAATCGTCTACTCTGCTTTCATCATTTGCCCACCTTGACACCCTATTTTTTATTCTATCAAATAAATAGCCCAATCTACTGTTTTTTACCCTCCGCCCTTACTATTATTACTGGTGTCCCTTCTTCTTTTTTTTTGATATGATGATGATGTAGTAGTAACAATACAACAACAATAAGAATAGACCACGACTGCAGCGGCGACAGAATTTACCACTAGTGCTGCTGTGTGCATAAAAGCCCTTTCTCTTTGTCCAGAAGAATCACCGTTATTAATATTTGAGAGGCATTGCATTGTTATTAATAGGTGTTGTATTTTTCAACGCCATAGCTAATAAGTTTGAGCTTTATTGGCATACTAGCATAAGATGTCAATTCAAAAGAAAAAGGAACTTCTGAAGAAGAGGATCTGAGCATGGTTACTTATCCTAATATTGATTCAACTGCTTTTGCTTATATCTCAATATTTGAGAATTTTTGGATGCAAACAGAGCTCTGATACACATTATATGCCTCAGTATTAGGAGTTGGATAAGCATGGATTGTCTCACTGCTTCGTTAGAACAAGCATGATTTTGATGAAGTGACTAAAAAGACGGTGCGTTCTAATTGTGCATGAATTTCTTAAGAGGAATCAAGCTTTTGGAGTTTGTGCTGTTGCTGCTTCTTCTCCTCCTGTATCTTTGTCTTCTCAGCTGCTGCAAACGCGGATGCGGACTCGTCATCCCAACACTGCTGTATTGATAATTCTATATCACAGCTTGGATTATTATTCCTCGCTGACCTGTCCTGCATCGGTATCATCATAGTAATCGCTTTTCTCTTCTCTAGTTTGTTAGACCTAAAATTGCTCTTTAGTTTTCTGCTTGATCGATTATGATTAGTCTATTGCTATTACTACTACTTGCTACTGCTGCTGCTTCTTTTCTTATGACACAAAAAAGAGACCAGTCATCCTTTTGTGTCTCTTTCTTCGTTACCATTCTGTAAAAATTTAACCAGGTCGCGAGGATGACGGTCAAGGAAGCATAAGAAAAAACAAGTAGAAAAATTTTATGGAATGAATTGATCTTTGAATATTGGTAATTGGCATTATATTCTCCAACAGCCTCATCATCAGCAGCACGAGCTGCATTCTCAAACTCTAAAAAGAAAAGGGGAGAGGAGGAGGTATTGCGAATCTTGGTCTCTATCAAGTTGCTTTTTTTAGGTCGCTGTTTTAGCCGTTACTTGGGCATAGTTCGGGCTGAGATCGATGCCTACTAAAAGCAAAGCTTCAATTTGTGCTCGAGTGACTTATAGTTGCAGTGATTGTTGTCTATCAAAGACACATATATTGTGACCACCGGGCTTGTCTCAAACAAGTGGCCTAGGTTCTTTTTTCTTCTTCTGATTCTATACCACTGGTATTGCAATAGGTAAAGCTATGTTGGTTGGGTTAAGGTCGCTAGCGTCAAGGTCGGCAGCGTCATCTCCAAATATCCAGGTCTTACCTTGGTTTACTCTCTCTTCTTCATCCTGGTCTATTTTCTCACCATTGTGTGAACCCTGTTCATCCACCTTCTGAGTATCGCTAGAGCTAGAGTCGGATCTCGAATATTTTCCTTCAACATATGCTGACTCAGAACTTGACTCTCCTAAGTCCTTGCCATTAACTATTCTTTGAGCAATGTCTTGGTCATCAACTTGACTTTTAATTTCGATATTGGTGTTAGTTCCGTGCGTGTGCTCTGACCGGTCTACAACTTTCTGATCTAATTCTTGGTCGTCTTCCCGATCTATTGGTTGTTGTCGCTCTATATTATTGGTGCCTTCTTCTCCTAATTGCTCGGTAATGCCGGCTCTCTCTAGGGTGTCATCCACTGTGTCATCTACGTCTGGTAGCTGTGCGTATGCTACCGGCGTTGGTACCGCTCCATATATAATAGCGCCGCCCACAAGGGCAAATATTGTCAGGATGAGAGGCGCTGTTCCTATAGCTTTTGTTGTCATTGGGGTATAAATACTCATGACTTATCCATTATAAGGGATTCTACGAAAACTTACCCTTTTTTTAGCAAGAAAAGAAATTTATTACCTATTCAGGGGACATTATTCGAGAGACAAAGGCAAGAGGCAGATAGATATATTGCTTATTACAAAATGGCGAGCCTTTCGCCATCCTTGTCGAAATATTCAGTTCATGGCATACGTCTCAAGCGAATGGGCAGATCTATGCGGTCTGGTGTTAATGCGCCAAGTAGATTATGTGAGGTTATTGCTACTCGGTTTCTTGCTTGAGCCCGCGGTTTTGTTTATTTGCTTATCTCTCGATCTCCTTTTTTAGTTTGTTCACATCAAATATAGCTTTTTAGTATATTGTTGCAGGTCTGGACGGAAATAGTGTCTTACAAATACGGTATTAGGCATACGTCCTTGAAGCAAGTCGATAATCCTACTTTCTATTCCTGAATACTGTTGAAGATATGAAGAGTAAATTTTGCGACAATAGTGCATATTCATTTTTAATTCCTTAGACCTTACAAGGAAATATACATTACCTTCATGTAGTTACAAGGCGATACAGTATTCCTAGCAATCTCTAAGAACTCTGGAGTTACTAAGCTGATATACTCTGCTTTTGTTCTGCGGATGAATAATTGGGGAAATCTAAAATGCTCCGGAGTCTGTTTTGATGCTTGATAGTAAGTCTTGAAACACTCAGAGGATTCTCCTTCTTTGATTACCTAATAGCATCAAACACTCATTTGTCTTGAGTCCCGTCAAGGTACGAAACAGAAACACATTGCTATATGACATTGGAAGCTCCTTCCGCATTTGTTTGAGCCATTGCAGCATGTGTTGCAGCATTGTGTTCAGACTCTTGGAATCGTCGCCATAACAGCTTTTAAATGTCTCAAAACTTCCATTACCTGACAAGCATTTTAGATATACTTTCGTTTCAGATTGACCCAGGTCGTATGATGACTCCCCCAAACACTTGGGTAGACAGGTGAGTGATTTCATAACATGAAGCCTTTGTCGATAATTGCAGCAGGTTTTGAGCATTACCTGTTTGAAGGATGCAGCCGAATTGCTTTGCATGACTTATTCTACTATGGCACTCTTTTGGTTCATGCTTTCGAGCAGGAATTTGCTAAAGTCTTCTTCCTCATAGATCAGCACTGGTAATCTCTGGTCCTTACAAAGGCGGCAAAAAGTTGGAAAACGCGCCATTCGATAGAAGTAAAAACATTCCCGGGTAAGCTGTTCGCAATAGGCATCGAGCAAATAGTGAATGCACGGGCACCTTTGTTCTAGAAAGTAAATGTAAGTAATGATGAAAGATAATGATCATTTGCCAAATAATAAGACGACTTCAAGCTATTTGCCAGGCAAATGGAAGTGAAATTAAAATAATGGCATAATTTCAAAGATTCTGAGTATGGCAAAG
>DAIUEZ010000120.1:0-4891 GCA_036844865.1 Nitrososphaera sp.
GGGGCTGCGTGCTGATATCGGTTCAGCAGGTACCTCCGCATGCTAACAATTATCCATATAATTCCTCATCCTACTAATCCCGCATATGTGGTTTTCGATTGTCACAAGAGCCATCGCATTTTCTGAAGAGCAGGAATTCCTAATTAGTCTACAAGCTACTAAAAGAAAAAAGGATGAGCATGGCTGCACTCGGTGGTTCGTGTCTTTGCTTTGTGAATAAAAGGAAATGATGCTGTTGTTATTGAAGATACTTCTATAGATTTGCTAAGAGTTGCTGCTGCTCCTTGTCTAGTCATCATTCTTCTTCTCCTCCTCCCTTCTTTTGGAATATGATCAAATCCCTGTTTGTGTCAAGCATTAGCCACTAAGCTTAAAGCTAGGCGCCGACTGTTCTGTCATCCTTTTTTTCTCTAGTCTCCCTAATTACCAACTCTAAATATTGTCTAATTTCGTTATCATCTGTCAAAGGTTCTACCCCTGTTTCTTTTTTCATAGCACCTGCGTGTTCATGGATTAGTTTTACATACTTTCGTTTAATCTCCGCGTCCAGTTGTGCATTACCTAAAGTATCTAGCAGAGCATACTCCTTTGCATATTTTCTAGCTAAATGACGCAATTTTGCATCTTGGGCCAGTGACAGCGCGACAGAGTATATTCCTATGCTAAAGAGAAAAGAAGCAAGCACAAGAAAGGCACGTTGGATTGCTCCAAAGGGTGGATAAGAATTATTGGTTATCCAGTTATTGGTCGTTGGAGAAACTAAAATGGTTGATAATGCTGCTATAATCAAATAGTTAATGATCTTATTACGAGAAGAGGTAGTTTGCCGTCCAAGAGTTTTTGCTACTAAAAGATATGCATAAGCTATTACAAAATCAGCTGCAACCCATCCTGCGGTACCTATTACCCTAAAGATAAGGAACCTGGGCTCCATATATACAAATTGACTTCCAGTTGTTAATAATTGAGGAACAAATATCCCAGTTAAAAAAAGTACAGGTGGTAAAATTATAAGTGTCCAAAATGTTGCTCTTCCTATCTGATCCTTAAAATAACGAAGGAAAAATGCAACAGCAACTGTTTCTGCGATAGCAATAGCAGTAACTTGAGGGACAAGAAACACATAGAGATGAATGATAAGTTCTATTCTAGATAAGTGTCTGCTTGCCATAGAATTGCTAGATTGGAAATCTGGATCTATGGAGGGTGGTCTTGCAAAGACTAATATCTTTGTATTAAGTGTAGTAGTAACTGTCATGCTGATGCAAAGGAGCATCGATGATACAGCAAATGCCAATATCATGATATTGTGTCGTTTGTTGCTACTAGACTTGAACCATGCCAAGAATTTGTAAGTGCGAAAACCAAAGAACAAGATGGCCACTGCACTTATTAAGACAATTAGAATCAGCAGGTAAGTGCTATATTGTGAAAATAACACCATTTCAACAATGATAGCTCCAAAGATGACTAAAAGTGCATAAAGAAAAATAGGTGTTGCCTTGTACAGCCTATTAAAAAACGAAGGAGCCTCAAGCTCTTTGCGCAATGCAGCCATATAATCTCTAAGGGCATACAGACCTGCAAAAAATACAGTGATACTCATTGCTATAAACAATATTACACCAAAAGAAGAGTTAAGGGGCTTTCCCAAAACGTCAAGAAAGGTGCCAAAGATTACATCGGTAAGTATTATGGCCCAAGCAATAAACGTCATCAAATAAGTTTTTTTGTTAATGATACTTGTAGTGACCACCAATGGCATTTTTGTAGTCTACACATCATTATATCAAGCTCCTATATACGTTTCAGCAAATTGCTGAACTGCTTATACTTTTAAAAACCAGATTTTGACCACTTGCCTAAGCGAATGCGACCTGGAGATATTCTTGGTATGAAATTCTAATTTTATCTTACAATGGTGTTGGTTTGTTCTTAATCTCTTTTTTCGCATCTTGCTCTCCTTGCTGTATCAGCATTGATATTGTTTCATGCGACAGGTCTGTCCACTTATTTGAGATGGTATCTTCGTTATGTTCTGTTCGCTCAATTTTCAATTTTTCATTTACATCAAATCTTCCAATCAGCAAATCCAGATATGTCCTTGGTCTTCCATCCCTGAATTTACTTTTCGTTTTACTATCATTTAACAATATTTTGCGAGCTGCTTCTTTTTTCGCATCTTCTTGTCCCGCGGTAGTGATGGCATCTTTTGCTAGCTGCTGTACCAAATCCCTTACCACCTCGATGTAATCAGTAACGAACATTGCCACTTTGAGATCGTACTCTGTCTTATCATAATTCATTATATCAAACATCCTGTCTTTTGTCAAATCGTAATCGCCCAATGGAAGAGGTGTTTCCTTTGTCGGCCAAAGATTGACTATAAATACATCTATATCATCGGCCTTCAGTTCACTTTCTGGTTGCTGAAGGGCTTTTCTTCGTGATCGTCTAGACGGTGTGGTCGTGGCTGTAGCTCTAGCTTTTGCCACCATTTCTTTCCAAAAGATCTCGAATAGTTCTTTGTTATGCTCTTCTCTTTTATTCCCATTAGACTCTTGCTCCTCTCTCATTTCAAATATTGACTTTGCATTGTCTATCTTTGTCTTTTTCTCCCAGAAGATCTTGTGCTCGCTTATCAGCTCTCTGATAGGAGTATTGCTCAACAATCCACCATCCCAAAATGGCCGCAACTTCTCGTGTGTAGGATGGTCCTTGTACTGCTCTTCTCCTCGAGCATATTTTTCATAATCATAATCTCTTGGAATCCACTGATAATCGAAAAGCAATGGTATAGAAGCACTCGCTAGTATGTGCTCAACCCCCAAACCTTGTTTATAGTTTAAAGTATACTTGTATTCTTTTTTGTCTTTGTCATAAGCATATTTTGATTTGTCTGAAAAGCTATCAAATACAACTGTTTCACCTTGCTCTACATCTACACTGCACAAGATAAGCCTTGGTTCGTTAACAGTGTGGTCAGTATCAGTCGTTAGCTTTTCTGAGATATAGTTTCCGACGCTTTGTTTTAATGGATAATTGCTATAGCGAAACCAGAGGTTATTAATGTCTTCAAGGCTACTGTCGTCAAAGAATTTCTTATCATCAGCTGGGAATTGACCTACCCTTGGTTTAAGTACATTTTTTGCACCTCCATACAAGAACGCTTTTGCAGAATAATATCTTCTAGCTGCCTCATGTGTTGCAACCTGTGGATATATCCGGCGCCAATATTCCCTATCTTCATTCCATCTTCGATAGTAAGTATAGTAACTAGTTCTCCATAGTTCTGGTTCCGAAGCTATTTGATCTGTCCAAAATTCTTTTAGTTTTTCTGCAGAGCGTTCCCAGCATCTTAATTGATTCCATGAAGGATTCTGTCTTCTATTTTTCAAGACATGGTTTATGATAATTGCTGCATTTATTGCACCTATTGAAGTACCTGCAATTATATCAAACACATCTTCATCTGTTCTATTAGATCTCTCAAGACTTTCAGAGATCCAATCATAAAGTACTCCATATACTCCAGCCTCATATGCTCCCAAGGATCCCCCGCCCTGCATAACTAGTGCGCGCTGTTTTCTATTCTTTGAAGCAGTAGTTGTTATTGTTGCCATAGACCCTAGTGTAACCTGTGCACCTACATCACATTTATTGCAGAAAAGAGTTTCACTAGACAAAGCTGAAGCATAATGATTTTGATAACGGCTATAACGGATTAGAGTAAATGGTTGCCGATAGTAGCATTAACCTACAGTTTAAAGTTGCTTATAGATTTTGATATCTATTACAATATAGGACTAACTATGGAATAATTCGTATACGCCACTTTAGTCCGCTTATACCGTTGTTGTCGATGTGCCATTCTGCCTTTAGCCGCGCTATATGATTCACATCTAGTCAGCTTTTCATCCCTTTAATATACCAGTTCAGTTTGGTTAATTATTGTTGAAGTGTTGCTGGATTGAATGCGTATGACAACGCATCCTTTCATATTCTTTGATCTGGGCCAGACTCTTATCGACGAGTGGGACTATATTGCTTACTTTGACCAAAAATTCCTCGAACTACTAAATGGATTTGGAGCAAGGATCGATGAGCGTAACTACCACGCAATACGCAACAGCATAATTCGGGACCGCAAGATAGGACATGGCAGTGTCAAAGAGCTTGTCATTGAAGTTTGCAGGTTACTATCTCCCCCAGGGTACGAAAAAGTCATTGCCAGCAGGCTACAGCCGCAGGTAAAGCAAGGAAGGCGTGACCTATTCAAGTTTTTTGATGATGCCGAGTCGACGTTACAGACGCTTTCAAAATATTGTGAAATGGGAATAATAGCCAACCAGTCAGAAGACATTTTTGAGCTGATCGAAAAATCTGGCTTTGGTAGATTCTTCAAGGTGAAGGCAATATCATCATCTATGAAATTGAAAAAGCCAGACCCCAAGATTTTTGAGCTTGCCCTAAAGGAGGCAGGATACGCTGCAGAGGACTGCATAATGGTCGGTGACAGGCTAGACACTGACATCTGTCCAGCCAACACGATTGGCATGACTACCATTCGAACTACAAATTCGCTCTTCGCTTTGCAGGTGCCTAGAATGGCGTGCGAGCACCCAACATACACTGTAGCGCATCTATTAGAGATCCCCAGGATCCTAGAAAGCATTATTATCAGTTAATGCGCAATATTATATTGTATATTCAGCCGTGCAAACGATCTTAAAGATTATAAAAAATACTCATAGGCATCCCATCAACCAAGCGCTGCACTCTATAGGTGCACCCTTCTATGGAATAGGCCTTGCCATGATTCTTGGACATCTAGCTGGTATGCAGACTAACCTTGCTGCTGGCGGTGCAATGTTGCTTACAGCAATGACAA
>DAIUEZ010000121.1:0-4877 GCA_036844865.1 Nitrososphaera sp.
TCACATTGGTCTGTTGTAGTATCCAAAGTTGTGTCTGGTGGACATATTGGGTCTGCCTCACATTGGTCTGTTTCAGTGTTAAATGTACTACCTGTTGCACATTCTGGATCTGCTTCACATTGGTCTGTTGTAGTATCCAAAGTTGTGTCTGGTGGACATATTGGGTCTGTACTTACAACACATTGGTCTGTTGCAGGGTTAAATATGCCTAGATTTTCACATGCTAGATCTGTACTTACAACACATTGGTCTGTTGCAGGGTTAAATGTACCTGCTGTACATTCTGGAGCTATACCTGTTTCACATTGGTCTGTTGCAGGGTTAAATGTACCTGCTGTACATTCTGGAGGTTGAGTTACTATTCGCTCACATTGACCATTATTATTTAGTGTAAATCCTGGTGGACATTCTGGTTCTGGTGGCACTTCTTCTACTACTTCTTGTATGTCAAGGTCTAAGTTACCTGCTAGATTTGATTCTAAATTTGCTGCTCCTTGGTCTTGGTCTATTATTGGTATTGCTATTTGTGTGTTGGTGTCGCCTCCAAATTGTACGTCGTTATTGTCTTCTTGGTTTGGATTAACCGTTTCGTCGTTCGTTGGGTCTTGAGTGGTCTCAGCGTCGTCTGCCCCCTCGTCAGTGCTGCCATCTAGAACATCAGATACGATACTGCCAGTGAGGTCTTCGCCTAAGGAGGCGTCTTCTTGTGCAATTGCTGCTGGTACTACTGCTACTGCAGGCAAAGCACACACAAGAATGAATATTGCTAGGACCAGAGGCGCAGTCTTTGGATTCACTTGTATTTGTAAATTAAGGATTTATCCATTATAAGGAATTCTAATCAAACTTCGCCAATATTTAGCAAGAACAGGCAATTATTACCTTCTAGTAGGATGTTACTCAAGAGTCAGATACAACTATCATTTATTAAGAGCTAAAGAAAAAAGTAGTTTTTCGCCGTATTGACGAAACATTCTAAACAAGTGGGAGCGCTAATTTGCTTGCCCTAAGTAATAAATTTCTTGTATGAACGTTTTAGATCTAATAATTATTCAACCGTCTGCTGAACCTTCTTTACACATTTCCTTTCCAGTCTACAAAACAAAGAACCTTCAAACATTCAATTTTCTCCATCATAGAATTAATAACATATTTTTGGTATCGTTACGGTCGAAGTTATAGTTCACACATTGATGTGTATGTGAGTACTTGTTATGACCCAAACGATCACAGTTACTAACTCCTCTTTTCCATATCTTTTTGCCTTTTTTCGTATTTGTGTCAAGCAACCAAACAAATACAACAACCATCACATATCATCATCTTCACACGATATATTGTGGAGTAATAAGCAATTGATTTTACTTTGAATAATAATAATAATAATAGTACGAGCAGTATTATGCCATAGGAACAACAAGAACAGTGACACCTATCATAATGGCGAAAAATTCTCTGTCAGACCTTACCTAGACCTGTGCTTTTATCATATCGTACATCTGATTGTAGGTTTTAAGAAACCTAAGACCTTTTTCTGTGATTCTGAGCGTGTGCATTTGTCGGTCATAATGAAGCAAATCCCTTTCAGTTAGTATCATCACATATTCATCTAGCTGTGCATGGCTAAGAGATACTTCGTACATTAATCTGTTCTTTGTAGCACCGTCCCCACTACTGCTATTTGCAACTTCTAGGATCTGGCTGATTATGTCAAGTCTGGTTTCAACATATTTCATGCCTTTTACCAAAAAATAATCCCATGTTAAATGGCATTATGGAATAATATTCGCTGTAGTACATACATAAGTAAAAATAATAATGGTTTACTAGCTTTATTGTCTCCAGGTTCTTTTATGAATGATACTAAATTAAACAATTGGCACTGCGAGGCATTCCATCCGAGAGTAACAGAGAGTGCACTCAATTTAACGCCCTAGTTTTCTATAGCAGGAAAGCGGGACCAGCAGGATTTAAACGCACGACCTCAGATCTTCAATAACAGTTATGGCTATTTCTCATTTACTCTGTCTTTCTATTTTTTGTTCCAACTGATTTCCAATCAGTCTTAATAGCTGGTTTTCCCTTTAGCCTTTGAAGGTAATTATATGCAGATAGTGCTGCGATAGATCCTTGACCTGCAGAAATAATAGCTTGTTTGTAAGGTACGTCTGTAACATCACCTGCTGCAAATACTCCTTTAGTAGAAGTGGCGCAATATTTGTCAACAATTATTTCTTTGCTGCCATTTAATTTTACTAGATCTTTGACGATATCTGTCCTTGCTATATATCCCATCTCCACAAATACCCCGTCGATATCTAACTTTGATTCAGATTTGGTTTTGGAATCATAGAGAGTTAGGGAATCAACTTTTGAATTACCATTAATCGCTTTCACAATAGAATTGGAAATGAAAGAAACCTTATTGCTATTATTGTCTTTATTTTGCAATAAGTCAATTGACTCTTCTGATCCTACTAACTTATCCGTTCGATGTATTATGTACAGTTGTGACGCTAGCTCTTTGAGATATAATGCTGCTTCTAAAGCTTGGTCACCAGCACCAACAATTGCAACCTTTTTGTTCTTGAAAAAAGGACCATCACAAACAGCACAATATGAAACTCCTTTACCACCTAACTCCTTTTCACCTTCTACATTCAAATCTTTTGGAGTCTTACCAAATGCAAGAATCAGAGCATGGCCAGAATATTCATTATCGCTGTTATTTGTCTTTACTGTAAAGCCACCATCTACACTATTACCTTCCTTATGTTCTCTTATGGAGAGGACTTCTTCATACGCAAATTCAGCTCCAAAACTTCTTGCTTGTTGTTCAAACTTTTGCATAAGTTCAAAACCGCCTATGTGTTCAAATGGAGGATAGTTTTCTATGGCATTTGTAAGAAGTGCTTGCCCTCCAATATCCTTTGTTATTACTAAAGTCTTGAGACCTTGGCGGCTAGCATACATGGCAGCAGTTAGTCCTGCTGAAGCTCCACCGACAACTAATACATCATATAACAACAATTGTAATCAATTATTTATTGCCAAATCACACCATTAAATCTTCTTCTTCTTCCTCCTCTCCTCTCTTAATACACGCTATAACTTTAGGATTAAGAGAATATCAAAAAGGGTTTCTTGTAGAAAACGCTATGTACAGAAAACAAAACTAAAAAATTCAAGAGAGCTGCTGATAAGACATATGATTAGAAATTAATCCTCAAGTATATGAAAGAAAAATATAAACTACTACAAGGTGGGGAAAAAGTTGGAGGGTAGTCCCCGTTCGTTTTTTCTATTCCGTACTAAACGAGTGTCCACATGAGCAGCTCTTCGTCACATTGGGATTGTTGATCTTAAAACCTGAGCCCATCAGGCTCTCGATGTAGTCAATGTTGGCATCTTTAAGATACCTCTGGCTGTAGCTATCAAGCAACAGCTTTACTCCATTCTGTTCAATGATTCTATCGTCCTCGTCAGGCTTTTCTTCAAACCCCATTCCGTATGAAAGGCCTGCACATCCTCCACCTGAGACGTAGACTCTCAGGTAAAGATTAGAGTTTCCCTCCTGCTTCATGAATTCGGCAACTTTCTCTGCTGCCTTTGGGGTTATTGTTATTACTTGACTTTGCTGAGCACTTTCCATAAGATATTCCGGGCCATTTTAGTATAATAACTTTTTCCTTCCTTGTTCCTTCCTTATTGCTTAGCTTCAGCGGTTGCCTCTACTTTAGACTTTTGTTGCCCTTGCTGTGGCTGTTGTTCTTGCTGTTGCTGAGATTGCTCATCTTTCTTTTGCTCTGGGGCTGCAGTAGGAGCCTGATAGCTCTCTATGAACTTAATATTCTTGATTGCAGGAACAAACTTGAAGATATCATTTGCAACTGCTCGTTTGACTATTTGCAAGCCTTCAGCAAGGTATGTATCTTCTGGAAGCTGGATCTCTAGGTTAGGAGCGGCCAAATTGATCTGGAGTTTGTTTTCGTCTACGCCCATCCTTCTCTTAATTAGAGCACTTATCTTTTCGCCATCAGAATCTAGCTTTTTCAATACATTTGCATCGTATACCAGAGTCTTGCCTGCAAATCTGTGGTTAAAATCGACTTGTATCCTACCTGACCCAACATACCTCACTATGGCACGCCTGTTATCGATTTCAATTTCGTCTCCGACACCAACTTCATCTGCCTTATCGCCAAGCTTACGCTGAGGGATCATCCTGATTTTGCTATCGTCTCTTTTTCCAAAGCCTTTTTCTGGTGGTACTTCGATGTTGAGCTTGTCGCCAACATTAGCATTAGATAGAGCTTCGTCCAGTCCTTTCAAGACCCAGCTTTCGCCAATGGATACAATCCTTGGCTCATATTTGTGGGTCGGATCATAAAATTTGGTATTCTTTGCTTCTTCCTCTCGGGTTGTATCGAAAATGTCGTTAGTATCTTTAACTCTAGCAGTATAATCCACCAATACTAGAGAACCCTTTTCTAAAGGCATAGAAATCGGCTTCTGTTTTACCTTATATTAATCTTGATTGACTATGCTTAAAGATTGGACTATTGATCCTTTATCGAAGCAGGATATGCTGGACTTTCTCGGGTTACCCAAGGTAGATACGTTACTTTTGACGTTTCTGCTTTTTCCTAAAGTTTGCTGCTGATGCTTATGGTTCTTTTCTTATTTACAAAACTAGCAACATATAGTTCCATTTAAATACATTATACAGTTCAATTTAATGAAGTAGTTGTGTCTTTTGCTAATGCCAGCAACCCTAAGGTGAGAATTTTAGTAGTAGTAGATGATGAGCCCAATATACTGTTAGCCCTAAATATAATTTTAGAAGGATGGGGTCATATTGTCAAAACATTTGATAA
>DAIUEZ010000122.1:0-4766 GCA_036844865.1 Nitrososphaera sp.
TTTTGCAGAATCTTATTCTTAGCACCGAACACAGGATGCACACGTGCGTCAAGTCGTTGCCCAGCGGCAATATCCTTTCCTATTGAATCAGCGATGTGCGTGTGGGCATTGATAAATCCTGGTATGACTATGAATCCCTTTGCATCCAGCTTCTTGCCAGAACCCCTATAACTACCAGCAGAGGTGCTACTTATCTTGCCACCTTCTATCTCAATGTAGCCTCGCTCAACATAGTCAAGATCTCTGCCCAAAAGAAAGCTGACATTTGTTATTGCTAGGGACATTGTATTTCATATATTGTTTGTATTTTTCCTTCTTCGCGGAGGTCTCTAATTGTGTCAAGTGCCTTTGTCGCGGCTTCTGCTGCTCTTCTGCCTGTCTTGCCAACCCCTATACCGCAGTTGAGCTTAATATCAATGCCGTCAGTCACCCTCTTTAACACTTCGTCAGCCTGCTCTTTTGTCATGCCATTAGAAATTACCATAATATTATCGCCGCCAAGAAAGAATGCAAGCGAATTGTGCTTCAGTAACTCTTCTGCAAGCCTATTGTAGATCTTCATTACAAGTACAGTCAGTTCATAAGGGGATAACCTGTTACCAACTTTTGCTGAGCTATCAATATCGATATGCATTATTTGGGCTACATCTGCCTGAGGGTGCAAATTGCCAAATATTCCAGCGTTGCCATCAAGCATCCTCCTCCCCTCTTTTCTCGTGCGATAGGCGTTCAGGTTTGCTTCAAATGCAGTTTTGCCAGCGCCAATTGTCATCGACATTAACATGTTGTCATATAGCTTTGTAAGCTCACGTTGTATGTGTAGATGATCATTAGCATCAAGTCCATTTGTTATCGCGAAATATTCATCGAACCTGTTGAAGAAAACGATGCTATCCCTTTCTGAGAATAGTCTTTGTACATCATGATAGATCCTCGCTTGCAGCATCTGAAGCTGTGCTTCCCTGTCACTTCCAAGGGTGAGAGTCCATTGCCCGTATCCTTCAATTCTAATTATTGTCAGCTGTATCATTTATTATCACAATCCCTCCGCCCACTGCCTTTTGTAGCTTTCTCAACCGCAAAACCATGTTTACTGCCGCATTGACTGCTCTAGTCGGCACAAGCTCTGCTCGCGTTCTTGCTTGCTCAATCGTCATTCCAGGACCCGCTACACCAAGTGTCACCGGCTTGCCATACTTTAGTGATAGATCAGCTATCAGTCGTGCCGCATTTTCAGCCACGATGTCATCGTGACGGGTGTCCCCTTTTATCACAGCGCCAAGTGTGACTACGGCATCCACATTTTTCTTTCTCAACAATCGCTCAACTGCAAGTGGCATATCAAAGGTGCCAGGCACATACAAGATATAGCTTACCTCAGCGCTTACATTGGCTGCATGATCCCTTGCACCTTCTAGCATTTTGAATGTTATTTCGTTGTTGAACTCGGAAACTACTATTGCAAGATAAATCAATTCTTGGTTATGCCACCCTGGCATTAGCTTTGAGTTCGCTTGCATCAATTAGAGGGATACCAAATCTTGCGGCATATTTTTGCCCAGCATCAATTGAGAGCGATCTATGGGTCATTGAGTCCATCATCTCACAAATGGCTACTGCCGGTGTAAGGTCTGCAAGCTGTGTCAGATAAACGCATAGCTCAGTGTGGCCCATCCTGTCGTGTAGTAGGTGCTTTGATGCTATAAGTATCGGCACATGGCCCGGCGCACGAAAGTTCCTGGCAAATTGCTCTATGCCACCATCGTTGATATTCTTACATACTTCAGCCATCTTGAATATGGTGAATGCTCTGTCCTGATCGGTGATGCCGGTGTAGGTCGAGCGATGATTGACAGCTATTGAAAATGACGGCTTATCTCCGTAATTGGTTCTGCCCTCTGTCAATTTTGAAAACACCGGGTTTATCTTGCCCATATCTGCTATGATGTCGTGCATATAGACTAGTCCCAGCTTGCTTGTAATCTCGTTTGCGATCGCAAGACACACAAGTCCTCCAGCGTCTTTTCTCATTGTTGCAATATGGTACGGCTTGATATGCTCTGCAGCGATTACCATATCGATCTCGTTCTCACGTGCTTTGTCGTCATGAACGAGCACAAATCTGCCAGCCTTGAGAGCTGCTATTGCTTCGGCAAGAGACAACGAGTGATTTTGCCGCTTCATGTAATTAAAAGATTACTAAAATTTTGGTTATTACCAACATTTTGGTAGTGTTGCAGATGAGCTGTACAAAAGATGTGCAGAGTGCTTGTCCACGAGCAAAATAAGTCTAATGATGGCTATATCTCTCTGTATGACTACTACAAGCGAACACCTGATGCATACCAGTTCCCGTGAGATGCTTCCTGAAAGACTACAACGACATCTTTTTTCTGCACCTTCCATATCCTTGTAATGTCGTCGGTTATTGCCTCTGCCAATCGATCCTTTTCAGTCTGAGTTCTTCCGCTATACGTTGCTACTGTCACTATAGGCATATACAGGAAAAGTAATGCATATACGAAGATTAAATGTTTTATTTTGGGCTCGTTATAGTGAGTAAAAAGATGCAATTTTAGGCTCAGAGCTTCTGAAGTTATCCAGTCTATCAGGCTGCTAATAAGGGAGATTAATATATATAGCATATTATAACCCAGAACGCCAAGCTCTGGAGCATTTTAGATTTCCAGAGATATTCATAAGACAGACAAAGAAGGCTTACATCTCCTTTATCACGAAGGAGAAGCTTTCGGCAATTGGCATTTTAGGCTGTAAAACCCTAACCCAACACGCAATGCAATCACCCTAGCCTGTCAACATCGACACATAAAGATGGACATGCACCTAACCAGAAAGATATTTGCAAGCTGGCTTAGAAAGGAAGGAATTACACCAGAGATTGTAGACTTGCTTCAAGGAAGAGTAAGCCAGAGCGTTCTGGTCAAACATTATTTAGTCCCAGAAGCAGGGTTTAAAGATAGAGTATTAGAAGCTATCAGCGAGTTACAAAAACAGCTGTAGCTTTCATCTATTGTATCCGATTTTCTTACCTAATCCATGTAAAACACTATGGCAGTGGTTGCAGCATTCTATAGTATATCTTTCAGGGTTGCACTCGTCATAAAGCTCATAATTCATACTGGTGCGCTTGCAAAGCTTGCCAATCTGCGCATTAACCTGTCCCAGTACCGCCCTACAGTAATTACAAACACCTATTCGTAAAGCCTTTTTCAATGTTAATCCAGTACCTTTAAAATTAAGTCTCCTAGGCTTACGGTTTGCATAACTTTTCGGGTGTGCTATGTTTTATGATAACAGTGGTCGCATAACCAACCGCCTTTGCCATCTCTGTGCCACCGTCCTAGCTCTCTACTAACACCGTCTTCCCATGTATAATAGAGAAGTCTAGTATCACTAGATTTGCATTTAGAACATATTCTGTTTTGCTGATTTACTCTTTTACGTCCTCTCCAATGATGACCATTTTTGAATCGACGCTCTACCCTATTCTTATCATATTTATTGATGACTGAGCCGCAACCACATGCACACAAAACCGTTTTATTTTTGAAGTTGCTCTCTTACTTGCTATTTGTACCATAGCAAGTAGGACGATTGGCTAAAACTATAGAACTAAAAGTTTTACCTGTCGTCCTACTATATCTTGCCCCATCCCAAAACATGAAAGATGATGTTTTGCAAGCTCTTGAGAAGTTGCAGCGACAGCTTTCAGACTAATATTTTCCTTTTATCTCTAAGAGGATGTTACGGCTTTAAAAGGAACAGAAAACGTTAAACTTCAAATTACAAATCAACATGCTTCAGACTAACCTTATATAATATTAAAAGCAAGCATATTACTCCACTTGCAGGCAGAACGCTATGGAACTAGGATAATAGAGAATCCCAAGAAAGTTATCGAAGAAATTACGAATTTTACACTGACCTCTAATGAGTTGTCTGCGAGCTTTGCTTCTGGAGGAATGCAACTTAATTACGACTATTTTTTTGAAATAAAGAAAAAATTATTGGATAAATACAGAAGAGGGGAACACAAAGGTATCAGGTATATCACCTTCATTGACAAAGATAATGTTGATGCAGTCAAGAAGTTTCTTGATGCTGGAGCAAAGATAAAACATGTTAGAAATTTGCCACCTATGAGTTTTGGTATATCTGACAAGCAGATGATAACCACATTAGAAAAGATGGAGGGCGGTAAAGTTATTCAGAGTATGCTGATAAGCAATGATGTTATGTATATCAAATATTTTGCTCCTATTTTTGATGAATTATGGGATAAGGGAATAAATGCAAGAGAGAGAATAAAGGATATTGAAGAAGGAAGAGAGACTGATGATGAGTTGGCTGATGCAAAGCAGTACTTAAATCTAGTTCTACAGGAGGTTAGTAACATGAAAAATAAGGCTGAACAACAAGAGAAGGAACAGAAGAATTCTGTCTAATACGTTTCTTTTAAAACTAGTAGACGGTTAAACTTCAAGTAGGAACATACTAAATTTGATTATTAGTTCATGCTAACCGTCCAGTCATGTTTGGATGCAGTAAGCAGAAGTAGAGGTAATCGCCTGGAGGACAGATTTCTTAATAAACAGTATTTGTATCCGTCTCTTACGTCTGTCTCTTAAACAACGTAATGATAATAAGTATTAATCATATTTTCGTGCCAAATAATGGTGAAATTTGATTAGAATCCCTTATTATGGATAAACTATTAGTTATTTACGCTGCCAATGGTTTCGAAC
>DAIUEZ010000123.1:0-4304 GCA_036844865.1 Nitrososphaera sp.
ACATTGCCTATGCACTTGGCAAGGCTGCCAAAGAAAATAGTAAATATCCTGAAAAGTCGTTTGTTGTTAAGGCATATGAGCACAAAGTGCCTGTCTACATGCCTGCAATAGGTGACTCTTCAATAGGACTCAATATGCTTCCTCTCTTATTTGAAGATAATAAGAGCATTCTCCCCAACGTGATACTTGATGTAGCTGAGTCTGCAGCAATACTATGGAAAAGCGAGCGCTCTGGGGGTTTGGAGCTTGGGGGCGGAGTTCCAAAGAACTTTTTCCAACAAACTGGCCCAGCACTTTATCAGATATTGAAGATAAAGGAGGGGGGTCAGGACTATCTCATCCAGATGACAGATGCCCGGCCGGACACAGGCGGCCTCTCAGGTGCCACATTACAGGAGGGCAAAAGCTGGGGCAAGATCAAAACGTCTCATAAAGACAACATCATTGTATATGGAGACTCATCGGTGTATTTTCCGTTGCTCTGCTCATATGTTATGTCGGTATGCAAGCCAAGAAAGCACAAGCATATATACGGTAAAAAGAGCGCCTGGATAGAAGAAATGAAACAGATATACTTCAGGAATAAGAAATGATCAGATATAGCTTTCATCCTTGGCTATCCACCTCCCGGCTTTTTTGTTCATCTCTATGTGACCAACAAGCTTGCCATTAGAATAGACTTTACCATATTCAGACGAGGCCCCAAACATTGTTGACAGCAGGTCGCGCTTTTCATGGTATCCTGATTCGATCACTTTTGCGCGTAGCTGTTTGCTTGCTTTCTGAATAATATTGCGCGCAGTAGACCAGTCGCCACTCCACGTTATCATTTCAAAGCTGCCAAACTTGACAGTGCGCATCAAATAACCAGACAGCTTGCACTCAAGCTTGTGGTTGTTCTTTTTTGCGTACGCGTTTATCCACTCGATTGCTTGTTGCGCTTTGCGATGCTCTACCGCAAAGCTGTCTGCTCCAGCCAATGGCTATTTTGGCGGTCTTGATATATTTATTCTGAAATCTTTCTTTAGGCCAAGTGCCATTTCAAAAAAAGGAAGAAAGTCTGCGATATCATTAATAATTGCAGCAGAAAGGAGAGGGCATCAATTTGTAGCTAAATGTCTTAACAATATGCAAGTAGTGCCTTGAGCAACTTATCTTGTATCATTAGCTGTGACTCTATGCAATAATTATGCATGCATCAAAAACTACCGCTGCTAAGAGTTCCGGTTTTCTGCAAGCCATAGCAAATAAAAAAATAGTAACAACTTTATTTTATATTGTGATATAACACTCATGGATCAAGGAGAACCAGGCCTAGACTATAACGATCCTAACCTCAACTCCCTTGTATGTGACATTTGCGGCAAGTCATTTAATAGTCTAGATAAGTTAGGCGAGCACCAAAAGAAAGAACATGATATGTAAATACAGTGTTTGCGATGATTAGTAATGCGCGCCTTTATTGCAGTAGATGTATCAAATGTTGCAATAGTTAAACTGCAAAAAGACATCTTATCGGCAGCTGGATGGACCTCGAGAGATATTAAACCTGTTGAGCCTCACAATTTTCATTTCACGCTAATTTTTCTTGGGCAAATAAGTGATCAAGATGTTGATAGGATTAAAGAAAAGTTGGCAGGATTTTCATTTGAACCATTTACGATCACCTACAGCGGAATTGGCGCCTTCCCCAAACCTACAAGCGCTAGGGTGGTCTGGGTAGGTCTTGACTCAGAGGGCGCTCAAAAATTGACGGGTCTTGCAAATGATGTCGTAACAACCATGTCCGAGCTGGGCTTTAGGATAGACAAGCCTTTTTCAGCACATCTGACACTACTTCGCTCTAAGGTTAGACCGATCAACGCAGACTATATTTCTTCAAAGTATCAGGGGCAAGCATTTGGATTAGACCAGATAGATAAAGTGCATCTCAAGAAAAGTGAGCTTACGCCAGCAGGCCCTAAATACTCGAATGTTTATACTGTAGAAGCTAAAAAATGAAACACAGCCAGCATATGCCAGTCCCTAGAACTTTAATCTCCAAAGTACTTCCTCTTTGTATACCAACTCATAGTCAAGAGCGCAGAATAGCCAAAATAGCACAAGAGGCAAAGGCGCATGTAGATAGATATGTTGCGCAGCTGGATGAAGTCGTTGATGTCGTATTTGGCGGCTCTTTTGCCAAAGGTACTTGGCTTCCAGATCATGCTGACATTGACATTTTCGTCAAAATCAAGCCATCAGTTGGTATCGAGAGATTTGAGGAGATGGGCAGAGAGATTGGCAGCCAAGCACTAAGAAGCTACGGCCCTAAGCTTCGATATTCAGATCATCCTTATGTCGAAGTATTTGTCAAGAAGGTCAGAGTTAATGTTGTTCCCTGCTATGATGTCGAGCAGGGTAAGTGGCAGAGCGCAGCCGATAGGTCACCTTTCCATACGCAATATATTAGTAGCCACTTTGATGACGAAAAAAGGACGCATGCTAGGCTCTTGAAAAAGTTCTTCAAATCAGTTGGCATTTATGGCGCAGAGATTTCTACAGAAGGGTTTAGCGGCTATGTTTCAGAAGTGTTGATACTCAAGTACTCCTCATTTGAGAATGTCTTGCGCTCAGCTGCTGACTGGCAGGAGAGGCAGATAATTGCGGTTTGCGATTATGATTCAGATTTTATCAAGGCATTTAACAGCCCACTGATAATTATAGACCCAGTAGACAGCAGGAGAAACCTTGGTTCTGCGATCTCGCCAGTAAGTGTAGCGAAGTTCATGCTAGCTGCTAGAGCATTTCTTGAGAAGCCATCTCAGGAGTTCTTCAAAGAAGGGAATAAAAAATACCGCAGTTGTGGCTCAAACAAGAAGTTACTGCTTCCAAATGTGCTTGTAGTAGAATTTTCTCATCAAAAGAAAAGCCCAGATATTGTTTGGGGTCAGCTAAAAAGAAGCATAAAGGCTATAGCAAAGCAATTGGAACTGGCTCACTTTGAAGTACTGCGGCTTTCATGTGTCACAGACGAAAGAAACTCTGCTGCCCTTGCTTTCCTGCTTGAATCAATGACGTTGCCTGAATATGCCAAAAAGGAGGGGCCTGAAATTTTCAGAAGGCATGACACGGCTAGCTTTCTTTCAAACAGAAAAAGAAAGAGACCAATTGCAATCTGGGTCAACGATGAGATGAGAATCACAATGCTCATAGGGCGCAGAGTTAGAGATGCAAGAAAGTTCGTCAAATCACTTCTGCTAACTCATCGTAAAAACAGTGGTATTTCAAAGGATCTAATTGTAAACAAGATCCATATTTACATCGGAAGCGACAGGAAGATAATTAAGGGGCCAGCAAAGGAAGCCGTTGATGACGTTGTCTCAACAGAACATCTCGTTTTTAGATGAGGAGCTAGATATAAAGTCGCCTAGACTCATCCCTCTTATATCGTATCCTCACTTTTCAGAAAGTGAATACAAAGATCGAATTATTGAGATGGAGTCACTTGGAATAACATCAATTATTTTGGGTGGAAACACAATAGTAAATGGCGCTCATATAGCTGGCAAGGGCTGTGTGGGGATTGTGGTAAAAGCAAAAGCGGCGGGCAAAGTTTATGCACTCAAGATAAGGAGAACAGATGCAGACAGAAAGGCGATGGACAACGAAGCACGCTTTCACAAAATAGCAAACAGGGCACATATAGGCCCAAGTCTTGAAGGGCACACAAAGAATCTGATTGCAATGGAGTTTGTCAGTGGTCAAAGCATCGTTGACTGGGCGGCAGGGAATGAAGCTACAAAGAGCAAAATGTATAGACTAGCAGCTGCTATTCTTGAGCAATGCTTCAGCCTTGACATGGCTGGCCTCGACCATGGTGAGCTCAGTAGGCTGACGCGACACGTCATTGTTTCTGATAGACCATATATAATTGACTTTGAAAGTGCAAGCACCATAAGGAAAACATGCAATGTAACTGCCGCTGGACAGTCTATATTGCTCTATGGCATAGTTGCAAACAAAGTGAAGAAGCTCTTGGGTAATACAGACAGAGAAAAAGTAATGCAGGCACTCAGAACTTACAAGCATTCTCACACAAGAGCTAATTTCGACGCAGTTCTTGACTTACTGCGCTGTCCATACAATTTTTAGTTACAACAGCAATGCACTCCTCTCCTCTGCTTGGAAGTGAAATATCAAAGATATAGTAGAAAACTGCTTGAACACTTTTGCTGATGTAAACGGGTCTATTGCAACGATAATGAGCTTAGATGGCAAAATGGAATCAACTATAGATATAGACCTGCTTTTATAAACTAGGC
>DAIUEZ010000123.1:4314-4689 GCA_036844865.1 Nitrososphaera sp.
ATAGTAGAACTGCTTGAATACTTTTGCAATGTAAACAGGTGTATTGCAAGGATAATGAGGTTCGCTGGCAAACATGGAATCGGCTATAGCTATAGATATAGACCCGCTTTTCTTTTATAAACCATGCATAATTTTCTATCAAAGAGCAGAAGATAAGACGGCGCAGTCCTTTGGAAAACTATTTTCGTTCTACTAATCCTTTAGTAATAGCGGCAACTAGGCCAAGAACCCCATGACATGCTACTAAGAACAACAGCCCTCTTTCCTGCTTGCTGACAAGCAAGGCTATTTCCTTTTCTTGGCCGCCGCTGCCGCAAGTAGGTCTTTTGTATTCTTTGGTAATACATGTTTGTCCTGCTTATTCTACTACATTAT
>DAIUEZ010000124.1:0-4687 GCA_036844865.1 Nitrososphaera sp.
CGAAGGTTCAGACCAAGGATCCTTGTATCATAGCCTTCGACCATACCGTGGTTCCGTATCATCTTGAGCTTGTCGGCAAGCTCGTCGCTGTCCGTTGCAATTGCGCCGCCTTCACCCGCTGTCAACACCTTGCTTGCGTACATACTAAAACAGCCCAGTGTGCCAAACGTGCCAGTCTGCTTCTTTTTGTAACTTGATCCTAAAGATTGGCAAGCATCCTCTATTACGTCAAGTGAATGCTTCTCTGCAAGCTCGCGTATTTCGTCAATGTCGGATGGATGGCCGTAGAGGTGCACAGGTATTACTATCCTGGACTTTTTGGTGACCTTGTCTTTAAGGTCAGAAACATCCATGGTGTAGTCGTCCTTTTTAATGTCTACAAAGATTGGTCTACCGCCTGCTGCGACAACTGCGTTGGCAGTTGCCACAAAAGTGAATGATGGGAGTAACACTTCATCGTCCTGCTTTATGCCAGCGACAAGTAGGGCAGCATAGAGCGCAGCCGTGCCAGAATTGACAGACACTACATGTCTGGTTTTCAGATAGCTTTTCATCTGCGATTCAAAGTCACGCACTCGTTTGCCGCCGTCACGTGCAGCTGTGGTGAGTGCGTTTTCTTCAAGCACACTTATTACCTCACGCTTTTCTTCTTCGCCTATCCAAGGCTTGTTAATTGGAATTATATTTGACGATACTGTATGGGTGGTCAATATCTTATCATATAGTATTTTTGCTTATAATGAGTCTCATTATAAAAATGAAGGTCATAATAGTTAAAGAAGAACGAGAGCCACAACTAAAGGGTAGAAGGAAATATGGATCTTGTATATACAATATATGATATATGTTGATCTTGCACCTATTGTGGTCTTGATTTGGACCGTTGTAGTTAGAAACGGCAGATGGGCTACAGGAAGTGCCAATGGGAAACTCCTAATGGGCAGAATCGTACAACAAGACTAATGAAAATTTTATTCGCTGCGGAAGTTATCTCTCCGTGCAGATATCATTATTTTTGAAGGGTTGATCATTCTATGATGAATATCACATATCTACTATTTCGTATACTGAGCTGAGAGCCTAATTATGCCATTTAAATAATACCAAGCAGCACAATCTCAAGGTCATGGCGCAGAGGGTTAAGCTAGTGCAAAAGCCGAATAATCACAAGGATCTAAGGAATAGGAACTTGCTTTTTCACTGTGATAACCTTGAATGCATTAATTATTTGCTGAAGCAGGATTTTGAAAACAAGATAGATCTAGTTTATATTGATCCACCCTTTCTAAGCGGCGAGCATTATTTACATCGCGTTAAAAATAACACCAAGCCGGCTTTTGAAGATATATTGAAAGAAAGCCAATATTTCGATATGATGCAAGAGCGCTTGAGTGGAATCCGCAAGCTGATGTCATCTTCTGGATCTATTTTCATTCATTTGGATTGGCATGCAGTCCATTACATTAAGGTGATGATGGATCAAATCTTTGGATCTGAAAACTTCAGAAATGAAATAATAGTAAAGCGCGGCCGTAGAAAGAACCTGCAGTATCAATTTAATTTGATAGATAGAATGCACGCTGCCCATGACACTATACTGTGGTATTCCAAGTTGGAGGATACAAAATTCCGACCTCCACTTGCGGAGTACCACTCAAAGGCAAAGTGGATGGGTTTTTGGAGCAATGTAGACAGGCCTACAATGCGTTATGAGATCTTTGGCTCCAAGCCTGCAAGGGGACAATGGAAGTGGACAAAAGAGAGGGCTCTAAGAGCAATTGGAAATTATCAGACATACGAGAATAAATTCTCTCACATGGCCCTTGAAGAATATTGGCAAGCTACCATGAAAAAACTAGAGTTTGTTAGAAAGGTTTCACACAGGAAATACCCCGAATATTGGATCCCTCCAAAGACACAGAGGATAATTGATAACGTCTGGCTCGATATTGAAGCATACAACTATTCTACGGGTTATGGCACTGAAAAGCATACTCAACTTCTAGAACGCATAATCAGGCAGTTTTCAAAACCTGATGATCTCATTGCTGACTTTTTCTGCGGCTCGGGTACTACACTTACGGTTGCAGAAAAGCTTTGTCATCACTGGATCGGATGTGATTCGTCACGGGCAGCAATAGAAGTTACGAAAAAGAGGTTAGCAGGTAATTTTACCATGGTCGATATACATTAATTAAACAGACGTACAACGGATCTCTACTGTGAAAGAGCAGTCTGCTAGCGACTACGAAGTCCTGCTCAAGAGGCTGCAGGACAAAGTGGGCAATACTGCCAAGAAGGCAAGGTCAAGGCTTGAAATTCCGACCCCCCAGATAATCTGGGTCGGCAAGAATACTATTTTTCGCAACTTTATGGACTTTCCGAAGGCGCTACGAAGGGATCCTGAAAAATTCCTATTATACCTCAACAAAGAGCTTGCTTCTGCGGGTTACATAACTGGTGAGCGCGTGATATTTTTGGGCCATAAGACACTCTCCTCATTTCAGGCACTCATCGACCGATACATCAAAGACTATGTTCAATGTCCAGTATGCGGGAGCCCTGATACCCATACCGAAAAGAGCAAACCAAAGGTTGCATTTTTGATCTGTGAGGCCTGTGGCGCCAAGTCATCAATAAAGGGCAACTATGCCTAGATCTAGCTCTAGCTCTGACCTATCGACAAGAAGCCATAATTGTAAAAAGGGCTTTATCCAAGCCCAAACAATAACAGAGTCATGTCATTTGATATGACAACTTGCTCTATGCATTCATCTCATGAAAAACAAGCACCTTTTCCTGCTCACATAGCAGCTCCTGCTTGCGACAGGTTTGTAGATAATTGAAGAATTGGAGAACTGTAATAACTTCATCGCAAATGTGGTATATTATTTCTATATTTCTTAGGAGTGTGATCATATCATACCTTGCAATACCGAACTAGCTTAATGACATATATCATTCTTGAAGTAAGATAATAATTTCGATCCTGAAGAGACACCCCTTTGAAATGCGGAACAAGCAAAAATCTATCTTGACAGATTCTTTTTTGTGCTTTTCATAACAAAAGATGAAAGATACTTGACAGTAGTTGCTTATTTCTTATCATGCAAGTTAGTTTTGTCAAGCTACCTTGACAGATTCTCATTAAGCATAAGGGCCAATAGCGCAGCCCTTAGCTCCTTTCCATAGGATGCCTGCTTGAAATATATTGCATTTTTAGTATGATCAATTGACTGTGAAATTTCGTCCACCCTTGGCAAAGGGTGCATGATTGCGATGTCTGACTTGGACTTTGCTAGTGTATTTTCATCTATCGTATAAGTCCCCTTGACCTTTTCATACTCTTGCGCATCAGGGAAGCGTTCACGCTGTATCCTCGTAACGTAAATGACGTCAGTATCGGGCAAAGCTTCTTCAAGCTCATTGTGCTCCTTTATCTTGAGCTTGTCTTGTATCTCATAGAGCGACTCTTTCCTTATCCGTAGCGTAGGCGGCGACACAAGGTGTATCTCTACCTTATAATTCGCAAGGCCGTAGAGCAGCGAATATACAGTTCTTCCATACTTTAGATCGCCTACTATAGTCACAGACAGGCCATCGATCTTACCCTTCTCCTTTAACAGGGTATATAAGTCAAGCAGGGCCTGAGTTGGATGTTCTTCACTTCCACTCCCTGCGTTTATGATAGGATTTTGGGACAGCTCGGCTGCAAACCTACTAGAGCCATCCAGAGGATGACGGAGTAGGATGACGTCTGAATATAGATCAATAACTCTTATTGTATCGGCAAGGCTCTCACCCTTTTCTACAGAAGACGACTTTAAATCAGATATACCAATCGAGCTTCCCCCAAGCGATGCCATTGCAGCCTCAAAGCTCATTCTAGTTCTCGTTGAAGGCTCATAGAAGATGTAGCCAAGAGTTCTTCCTTTGCCAAGCTCACCTCGCTGACTATGCTTGAGGCGGCTTATATTATCGGTGGCGTCGAACACATACTCCAAGTCGTCCTTGGCAAAATCCCTTATCGAAACAATATCTCTGTCGTAAAAAGGATTAGGCATGGCTACTATTACCTTACCATATGCAGACTATAATAAACACTATGACCTTTAATTTCCCTGATTTCTCATGTCCAAAGATTGCTTTGCTCCATCTAAGTGCAAGTGTTCGCGCTTTGGGAGTTTTTCATGCTACCTTTGCTTTGAGTCTACATGATAGAGATATTCTATCTCATTCTCTCATCCTCTCTTCTTTGGCAGATCGCATTCTTGATAAAACATCCTGATTTATTTTACAATAATATAAAAATAAAAAACCAAGGTTTGTTTGTAATGAGGCATTGTATATTGACTAGACAGTTGACGGCTACGTAAACAAGTCTGGATGGTCATATTATAGGAGAATTCAAAAAATTTATGATAAAATCGAAAGCTTGGAAGCCAGTTTTTGATATGATAAACTAGGATTTTATCAGAGGGAACTGATCAATTGCTAGCGCTAGGTTCATATCCTTTATTTTCCGATTTTTCTCATACATATTGGCGATATATCGCTATACAGTATACAAGAGTCCCAATATCGGCATATTTGTCAAGGCAAATGACAGCATAATCTTAGTACCGTACGGTTTTGCCGAGACAAAGACAGAAAAGCTTGCCGACTACCTGCAGGTAAGCGAAGTATA
>DAIUEZ010000125.1:0-4489 GCA_036844865.1 Nitrososphaera sp.
ATAATCCAGGAATTTGAACAAACATGGAAGAACAAAGAAAAGAAAGCAGTGCTAGAAGATAGAATCTCAGCAATAGAAGAATCAGATGCCGGTAGTGATTACAAACTTGTGAGGGGGTTTTATGCCCTCCTAGAAAGGAGATGCACATTCAAAAGTAGGGATAGCAATAGTGAAAATGATGGGGAAAATAGCAGCGGCGCCAGCACCGTTCCGATTATTGATCCGCCTCGCATTAGAAAGGCGGTGTTTGAAGAGTCATCAAAAAGGGGTTTTGCACTAACTGAACTTGAGAGAAGGGAAATTGCATGTTCTGTGGCCTCTAAATTGCATTTGTCTTCTCATGACGTTGTCTTAAAAGCGATGTGGAGTGATTTGGATGATAACCTAATAATCGATCACCTTGATCCAATAGAGCCTGAAGCCTTAGTTGGATGGTACAATTTGTCGCTCATGCAAACTTTGCTCTTTAACTGCACAAAGCTTGATTTTTACATTTCAGGTGGCTTGAACTGGAAACGTGTGTTAAGGACTGTAAAGAGGCTTGGCTTAATGTACCATTTACAACAGCCACAACAACAACAAGAAAATCGAATAATCTGTTCACTTGAGGGACCATTGAGCCTCTTTAAATTAACAGATAGATATGGGACATTGCTTGCTAAGTTGCTTCCATCAATAATTTTCTCTTCAGATAAAAAAGGACAGAGCAGCAGTAATGGTGGCGAATGGCATCTAGATGCGTGGATCGTAAGGAAAACGATGGAGGGAAGGAAAATATACGAATTTAAAATCTCAAAAAACGAGATTCCGGAACTGATGATAGATCCATATTCTTCTTTTCCTTCTAGTTCCATCACTGAAAAAGAAGTGGAAGGATCATCTCCCTACAATGATTATTATAAATTTGATAGCACAGTCGAAGAAAAATTTGCTAAGAGATTCGAGCAGGCTGAAACTGGTTGGAGACTGACTAGGGAACCTGATCCTCTGGTGCTATCAAATGGGGGTGCTTTCATTCCAGATTTTATGTTTGAAAAGTATGACAAGAAGATCTACCTCGAGATTGTTGGATTCTGGACAAAAGAATATCTTGAGAGGAAACTGCAAAAGTTAGCTGATATTTTTATTTCAATGGATAGCAGGAAGAAGAGGAAGAATAATGACGGTAAGACCGACCTTCTATTCATTGCAGTAAATGAAGACTTTGCGTGCTCAAAATCCTCCTTTTCTTCGATAGTGCCAAAAGAGCAGCTGATATTCTACAAAAACGATATCGTCCCAGTAAAACCTATTCTTGATTACTTGAAGTCAATAGATAGAGAGATGATTGAGAGAAAAGTCAATGATCCTAATTTGAAAATTGAATTTGATGAGGCTGATGATAATAATGCGGTTATTTCAATCAACGAAGTTGCACAAAAGTACAGCATTCCAGCAGAAGTAGCACGGCGAATTTCTCTAAGAGATAATAAGGAAAGGTACATTGAAGCAGGAATGTATCTGATATCCAAGTCCAAAGCGGCCAAGTTGGAACCTTTACTGGTTGGAACAAGCAGGTTTATTGATGCTTGTTCAATTCTATCAAAGGAGGGCATTCCAGAATCCTGTCATGCAGAGCTAATCGACAAGTTGGGCTATGATGTGAGCTGGCAGAGCATTGATACAAGTACAGCAGTCATGATAAAAAGAACGGAATAATATAATGTACCACTTTCTCTCTAGCCTGTAATGTATGTGTAAGATAAGCCGAAACATAGAAGAACCAAAACATTTTAATTGGTTCTACAAAGAGTTGGGTTACATGCGCCCGGGTAGTATAGAGACGCCTGGTTGCTTCTAAGCGAAACCAGAATCGTACAATCCGGTCTAGTATGGGGGACTGTCACTCCTTCGACCCGGGTTCGAAATTCGGTTTGAAAAAACCGAACGGACATCCCGGCCCGGGCGCTTTATTTCTTTTCCAATAATGAAGCAGAAATGTTTATGCCATTAATTTAGCAATTTTTAATATAGGGTTTGATGCTGCACAAGTACTTAACCAAGAAAAAGAACACGACGCACTAGCTGACATGAAACTCTCCTGTGCCTCTCTCTATAAAAAATTGTCTGAAGAGGAGGATTGGCTTTCTCTAGAAGAGCTTAAGTAAGAGGGCGGATGAATACTCTGCTAATATGACATCATCAGCAACACCAACTGTATTCTTGGTATTTTACAGATTTAAGGCGATGAGCGATCAAGAAGCACAAAAATCTAGTGCCGAATGGAATGATCTTAAAAAGAGCCTACCATCTGATGTACGGCTGACGGGTGAATACAACCATGCATGGGGTACAGAATACAATGGATTCTTGCTATTTGAAGCGGACAACACTAATTCATTTCTGGACTGGTGGTCTGGCTTTAAAGACAAGATCAGATGGTATGTAGATCAAACTCATACAATAGTGGCAAGAAGACGAACGTAACACTTTTCGACACTATTTTCATAATTCCTTCTTTTTTGTCATTATTACCTTGCTAAAGGGAAAAATTATAGACAAGCAGAGCGGCTAGGAACATAAATCTCCGT
Organism: Nitrososphaera sp.; assembly: GCA_036844865.1. Taxonomy (GTDB): domain Archaea; phylum Thermoproteota; class Nitrososphaeria; order Nitrososphaerales; family Nitrososphaeraceae; genus Nitrososphaera. Next base: position 2,571 of record DAIUEZ010000125.1, read on the forward strand.
AAAGTATCTCTTAAATTTGCAGAATGTCATCCACAGAAGAGATAACTATTATTCCAGCGCTTGATGACCCACTTTCTGCTGCAGCCGATCTTATAGCAGTTATAACATCTTCGACCCTATGTTCATCTACTATTGTAACAATCGTCTTCCTATCAGAATATGCCATTTTTGAGCTGCCAACACCTCTTCCGTAGGAAATTGTATACTTTTGACCCTTGCCTTTACCTTTTGAATCATAATATGTAGCTGCCAACTTTAACGATCCTATAGCAGTTAGTACCGCATCAAGTTTTTCTGAGTTGATAATTGCTTCGATCCTTTTCTTACGAGACATAAGGGAGTGTTGTTCTTCTTCTCCTCCTCTCCCTAAAGTAGAAGATGATCTTTTTGCTTGCTCACGAATTTCAAATGGCAATGAGTAGGAAGAGGAGGAGGAGGACCCAGCTTTATTGCCATTATCCTTTGCGTTCTTAGCTGTCATATGAATTAATTTTCCACTACCTAGTTTATTTCCTTAACCTAAAATAGGTGCTGTCACATACTGTATTAAAGATTTTAGCAGCTCTAGTAGCACTGGAAATACCCAGCACAGCAATAGGTTTTAAGTTTTCAATCCTGGCTCATTTTTAGATGTGATATTCTAGTTTATATTCGAGCGATACTAGCCAAAATGTCGATCCTTTCCAAAACCTTGAAGGACCTTTGTAAAGACTAATATTCACAAGAGGAGCAAATTGTTAAAGGGATCCTCTATATTCATTGGTTCTGCACGCACTAATAATGCTAATAATATCAATATTTTCACTCTTATTTAGTTCGTTAATGACAATACCAGCGTTGTTGTGGTGGCATTCAGTACTTGCTTTTGATCTGTATGATAACTTTGAAGGTCCTCCATACACAATAACAGATAATCAGACATCTCCAAATGGCAAATGGTTTAGTAAATACAATGGCTTTGGCGCGTCTGGAACTGTAACTACAACATCCTTAACGGCAACAGATAATAAAACAGTCTTTTATGAGAAGCCAAAAACTTCGATACGTCCCAATGAAACTCATGCTTCATTAACTCTAACGACTCAGACTTATGAGAACGTAGAAATGTATCTGAAAGTCAAGACGAACAAGCAATTGAGGGAAAACTCTATACCAAATCCATGGGAAGTGGCTTGGATTATTTGGCGTTATCAAGATGACTGGCACCATTATTATTTCATCTTTAAACCTAATGGGATTGAACTTGGCAAGAAGCAAAACGAAAATCAGGCAGAAGAGCAAATATTCCTGTATACTGCAAATGAGCCCAAGCTGAAAATTGATGAATGGAACACCTGGTATATCAAGATGTCCGGCAATCACATCGAAATATGGTTGAAAATGGCAGATGGAACAATTCAAAGAGTTGTTAATTACCATGACAACGCACCGATAACAGGTCCTGGTAATATTGGACTCTACACAGAGGACGCACATGTGCAATTTGATGATGTCTATATAGATTCATTAACTTCATGATGGGCTTACTGAACGACCCTCCGCCATTTTTAGTGAAAGCTATTGAACAGAAAAAATTTGTACTGACAGTTGTAAGCACAAGAATGTACCTCTTATGCATATAGTGCATGTACATATATATGCAAAGAAGGATAAGGTGATGTTAATCTACTGAACTACTCTATTGCCACAGATTGTTTTCAGCTTATGTTAGTGCTTTAATACTTTACAAAACAGGTATATTCCCCTTATTGTTCCTGATCTTCTTCTTTTTCCTTTTTTCTCAATATTATATTGGTGGTCACCATTGAGGAATTAGATGCCAACATTTCATCTCCATTGTCAAGTAAAAGTCTTGTATAAAGAAGACCAATATCACTTACTTTTCCATCCCCATCGAACACTTTGATCCTATCACCAAT
>DAIUEZ010000126.1:0-4393 GCA_036844865.1 Nitrososphaera sp.
AAAACTATTATAATCATAATTGTAGTTGCCCCTCATAGCTCTATTCTGGAAAATTTGTTATATGTGTGTAGCTATATAAAGTCATGAACATAGCCCATGACTTGCTTTGCATAGCAAAGGGCGAGATTCTTGAAGACAGCTGGAGCAGACACATATACTCTGTAGATGCGAGCCATTACGAAATCCCGCCTACCGCAGTCGCGTTTCCCGCTGATGAGTGTGACGTTCAGCGAATATGCGAATATGCTTCGTCCAACAAAATACCAATGACCGCAAGAGGCGCTGGCACAGGGCTTCTTGGACAGTCCTTGTCTCATGGTATAATTCTTGATTTTTCAAAACACATGGATAGAATAATAGACATCGACGACGACTCTGTCACAGTCCAGCCCGGGATCGTGAAAGGTGTGCTAGACAAGGAGCTGAAAAAGAGGAACAAGTTTCTGCCACCTGATCCTGCTAGCAGCAACTACTGCACGATAGGAGGTATGATAGCAAATAATTCCAGTGGTATTCACTCTTTGGGCTATGGCAGCACTATTTCCTTTCTTGAGGAGGTTAATGTGGTATATGCCGACGGCCGGCTAGGTTTTGCAAGCTCATCCAAATACGACAGTAAGATGAAAAAACTTGGCGAATTACTTTTCTCTAATGTTCATAAAATTAGACATCGTTATCCACGCGTGAGTAAAAATTCTTGTGGCTACAGGCTGGATGCGGTTGTTTCAGATAAGTTCAATCCACAGAAGGTCTTTGCCGCTTCTGAGGGCACACTTGGTATAATGAGTTCAGCAAAGCTGCGCATCCTGGACATCCCTGCATTTAGGTCTTTGATGGTGTTAGGGTTCCAAGATATACTGAGTGCTATATCAGCAGTCCCTGCAATCTTAATGTTTTCTCCCGTTGCACTTGAAATGTTAGATAAGAGCGTCGTGAGCTCTGGTAATAGCAATTTACAGAGTGGGGGATGCTTGCTAATTATTGAATTTGCAGGCAATTGCAGCATTAACAAAGTGGAAGAACATATGCGAGCGTGTAAGCAAGCTCTTGTAAATAAATGCTCGGTAATAGAATACGCTTCAGATGAGCAGAGTATAACAAAGATATGGACAGCAAGAAAAAGCGCACTCAATAGCATAATGAAGCTTACTTTGGGCAGTCGAAAACCAATAGGCCTAATAGAAGACACGGTGGTTCGCCCCGATATTCTCGCAGAACATGCTGCCAGCCTTTTACAGACGTACAAAGAAAACAAAGTAAATTACGTTATCTATGGGCATGTAGGAGACGGCAACATGCATACAAGGCCACTTATAGATACTGCGTCAACAAAAGAACTTCAATTGATATACAATATTGCCAATAAAGTATTTGCTTATGTGATAAAGAATGGTGGTACGATAAGTGGAGAGCATGGCGACGGTTTTGCTAGAACACCATACATCCAAATGATGTATGGCAAGCAGATCAACTCACTATTCTCAAGAGTTAAGAAGCTGTTTGATCCTTCATTTACAATGAATCCCTACAAAAAAATTTCCGTGCAATGATTTATGAACGGCATAAGTTGAGCTGTCGTATTAATTGAAGAGGCAACATTCAACTTACTTTTCAAAGCTGTGGAGATACTCAGTTGGCTTTTATGGGGTCTGGATAGCCCACATAGGGAGACAGATGAGGCTGTATGATCACCTTGACACTAAGCCTATGTCCATAGAAGAACTGATAACCAGCACTAAATTGTATCCGGCCGCGGTCAGGGCTTGGTGTTCTGCGGCAGAAGCATATCGTCTCGTCGTCGCGAAGAACGGCAAGTTCCAAATGGATAAGAAAATGAGGTGCATCCTTATCAATAAAGCTAGTCCAGACTATCTTGGTGGACAATTCTCTTACCTTGCACTGAGGAGCCTAGAGTATGGCGCGCTTGAAGAGTTCTTCAGATCCGGCAAGATTAGAAAAACAACGTCCACCTTGAATGCAGTACAAGAAGCAACTGATTGGGATCACTATGCGTTTCTCGCTGCCATGCGACGTCATAAAAAACTACACCGGATGCTGTCAACAGGATGTAAAGTACTAGATGTCGGCTGCGGGACGGGCGGCATGCTTGCCAAGATCCATAAAGAATACCCAAAATCAAATTTGGTCGGAATAGACCCATCCGCTAAAGCACTTGCAATGGCTTCTCAAATAGCTCCTGGTAAGCCTACTACCTTAATAAAGGCCTCAAGCGAATCCATGAAATTTGCAAACGAATTTGACATCGTGTTTCTTGGCGAATCACTCTATATGATGAAGGACAAGGAAAAAAGTCTATCAAATTGTTGGCGCGCTCTAAAGAACTATGGCACAATTGCCATAATGGAGGGATTACTGCCAAGATCAAAGCTCAATAACGCAGCAAGACAGCTGATAATGGGCATGCAGCTTGACTTTGCCTTTCAGGGTCAAATGTTCATGAATAAAAATGACATTGCGCTATTGCTCAAGAATACGTTCTCAAACACTCGTTTTGAAGACCTTGGAGGTAATGTCTATCTTGTAACTGCTACGAAAAAGTGATGTAATATTGTATCAAAGATCTGTAATATTATTCTGCACCTATTAGCCCCAATAAATCAAAGCCCCCTGACGATTTTTCTTTGATCTCTGCTATAGATATCAGATGCCCATCTGGGTCCTGAACTATTGCGTGTTTGCCAAAAGGCTCCTCTTTTGGCTTTTTAAAGAACTTCACTCTCTTTTCCTTCAACTTCTTTACAGTTGAGTCAAGGTCTGTGACTTCGAAACCAACCAGTATGCCTGATCCTGTCTTAAGCGTCTTTTTCTTCTTCGGAGCAGGGTGAAGGGCAAGCACAGTATCATTTTTGAAGAATTCTGTCCAATCCTTAGCTCTACTCTTGACCGGCAGCTCTAGTATGTCGCTATAAAATTTGATTGATTTTTCCATGTTTGAAACCAGCAGGATCACTGCTCCAACTTTTCTAAATGTCAAACATGCATACACCTGTGATACCAAAGTTCTGCATAGTAAATTATGAACCTATCGCCGAAATTGCATATCATTTTAAGGTCGGGTCATGTAGCAAGTTAGAATTCTTAAAAAGTGAGGTTATGAGCAAAGCCGGGTTAAATTATAGAAGCGTCGTGCATCTATCAACAGTGCTGAATATTGAATGTATATTTTTGACAGTATTTCTTTTAAGGGAGGTAGATGATAAGTCTGTATGGTTACCCCTACTATCCCTTCGGATGAGAGTAACACTGCTAATGCTAGCAGAGTTAGAGGGAATACTTCAACAACCGATACTAGTGCAGATATGAGACCATCAGTCGACGCTCAACAGACAGCAGAAGCAATAAGAGGTATTGCACGAAGAATAAGAGAAGAATCCATTAGGATGAGAGAGCTTGTAGTGGCTATACGCCAAAGCGGCGCGGTCGAAGAACTTGTCGACTCATTTAGGGAGGCATCACTTGCAACTCGTGATACTGCAAAAGAAATCAATGATGCCGCTCGAGCACTAAGAGACCGCGGTGCAATCAGAGAAACTGCTGTTGCAATAGACGAGACAGCTAAGGCCGCGCAGGAAACAGCCGAAACTGTTAGAGTTGCTGCAAGAGAAGTGGGAGAAGCTGCACCTATTACCTCTGAGACAGTGCGAAAGACGGGTAGGAAGCTTCGGAGGTCGCCAAGGACAAGTGCCACTTCTACTAGCGACACCTCTACCGCCTCACTAGACGAAGGAACACCAGCAAGCTAAGGGGATAAGCGACGCAGTTTTTATCTTGCTTATACCCGTCAATGGCTATAAGTTAAAGTGTAAATGTCAAGGGAGGGTGGACGCACGAAATTGGTACACGCATGGATCATTCCGCTAGCTTTTCTGCTGCCATCCATCTTTCTTACGTTATCCCTATGGCGGCAGATAAGTAAATACAGGCGGTACAAGAAACCACAGTATTATGATCACGAAACCATACGAAAGCTGGTATGAAGAGACGAATAACCTAAAGGTCAACTCTCTATATCAAATTTTTTTGAATTTTATTCTTTCATGATTAACAGAAAATTCTAAGCGAATATTCCAGTCATGCACAAAATACTGCTTCATATCATAACCTACGCTATCAGTATGTCTAGCTTGTTGTCATAGAAATGCGTCATCTAGCAAACATGATCGGTATGTTTTTTGCTTGAGCAGCAAAAAAATTTGTCTATATTACTTGATGCATATTGCAAGTACGGCTATCTAAAATATATATTGCAACAGAGACTAAACTTAATTGATAATTTTAAGTTGACTCGATAAATAGAATGTAGGGCTAATACTGGGTATATGGCAGCAAACCAAGATAAGGTTGAAGAAAAAGCGATAAAGGAACTCCGAGG
>DAIUEZ010000127.1:0-1170 GCA_036844865.1 Nitrososphaera sp.
TTGCAAAGGCGAGAAAAAACGTAACTATGAAATGCCCTAACGTTTGTTACTTCACTCGCAACAAAAGTCTTGCTATGTTCATTGATATTGTTACTTCCTTCAACAAATTTAGAATGCCCCCATAATAAGCCATCCTGTACAATATCTATTTTGCCCCTCTTGAACTTAAAAAGTTCCGGCCTTTCCAACATTGCGACTGCAAAGACATCAGGCAAATCAAATTTACCGAATTTGGTCAAGGGATAATGCAGCAACGATTTGACTACCGTTGGTACTTTGTCGCTGTTACTACTACAACAACCTTTTTTCCTCTTCTTTTTGCATTGCGAGCTAGAAAGCCTTGAAACAAAATCATCATCTATTATCAAATATTTGTCAGTTACATCCAAGCCCACAATGTTTAGCTGCACTGTTCCTAGTGAACCCTGAGTCATTACTATCTGAGCAGCTTTTGGATCACAGTAAAAATTGAATTCGGCATATTGTGTGATATTTCCATAGACTTTGCTTGCAAGCCCGAATGCGCCTCCCATAATGTAAATTCTCGATAAAGAATTTGCTATCTCTAGATCTTTAAGTATCGTCTTTGCAATGTTTGTTAGAGGCCCGGTTGCAATCAGCGCGACTTCGTGTCTTCTATAGTTTGCTAGTATTTTAGAGATAAAGTCTGAAACATTTCCTTTTTGCAAAAGAGCCGGATTACATTGAAGCGTCATATTTCCAAGACCCCTGCCTCCATGTACTTCCTCTGCATGGATAATCTTCTTAGATAGGGGTCTTGATGCTCCCCTCATCACTGGTATCCTGTACTCTTTGCCCATTACTCTGAGAATTCCAAGCGTGTTTAAGGCTGCAGCTCTTGCCGGTACGTTACCACTGACAGTAGTTATGCCGATAATATCTAGTTCTGGCGATTGCAAAGCCATTATTATAGCTATGGCATCATCGATGCCAGTGTCAACATCCATCAGAATTTTTATTGACAATTCTCATAACCCCACACGCCCTACTACAAAGGTGGTTAGCTTTACGATTTTCATTTATTGTTTGAAACATTCATGTTGTGAGTTTCAAAGCCCCCAGCAGCTTTTGGATCATTCTTTATAGATGTACGGAAGCAATCCATTGCTTCATCATAGATTCTCAGTCTAGTCAACGCCAAACCCTTAG
>DAIUEZ010000127.1:1270-4350 GCA_036844865.1 Nitrososphaera sp.
AAGCAATCCATTGCTTCATCATAGATTCTCAGTCTAGTCAACGCCAAACCCTTAGCATACCAGGCTGTTGGGCTATTTGGATATTTTTCAACGATAGTTTCGTATAGCCTAATAGAAGCTCTTCTATTAGCCAAAGTCATAGGAACATTGGAAATTTTCAAATTTGTTCCAATTCATGAGTATTCCTGTGATTCCCATATATCTTTATCAAAAGAAGAAAAGCTACTTAGATTTGCTCAATAGCTGTCGTAGTACTTACTGCTCTACAGATTGTAGAATTTTTTTCCTGCACTTTAATCCATTCCTTATAGGTATAATTGTCAGGCTAGAAATTCTTATAAAACTAAAATTCTGCATAAGCTTAGAGTTAAAAGAAAATTTTAATTGCCTCTCTTCTGAATCGAGAATCATATATCACAATGTCAATAATGAGGATTTTACATATGACTACAGAGTATCCTCCTATAGTTAACGGAGGTATTGCAAATGCGGCCTATGGAATAGTTTCCGCTTCCGTTCATGCAGGCATTGAAATTGATGTGGCATTTATTGGTGACGCTAATAGAGAGAATGGCAATGAATTATCACTACCACACAAATTGAAGTATGAAGCAACTGCAAAGACAGTAAAAGTATTCATGATCTCCTGGGAAAATGCCATAGAGGATAGCATCAGATTGATAAGAACGTTAAAGCCCGACATAGTACATCTACATACATTTTTGTTGTTCCCAGTTGCATATGCAATTAAGAAAGAGATTGGTACTCCTATTGTATATACCGTACATGCCTTTGAGAGAGCGCATGATAATAAGAATTCTTTAGATTACTTATTGCAGTCTCAGACCCAGGATGCATTAATTGCCCTAGCGGATCTTGTTATAGTACTATCACAAACAGAGAGAGAATTAGTATCTCATTATTGCAAGGAAAGTTCTAATCGTATACGGATGGTTGGCAATGGAACAGGAATGCATGGATTTTCGAATATTCAACCTAGAGATGCTCATTTAGTTTTGTATAGTGGACGTTTTGATAAGAACAAAGGAGTTGAAGATTTACTGGCCGCAATTCCTTATGTAGTTGAGCGTGATCCTCAAGTAAATTTCGTTTTCGTAGGCGGTCCTCTTGATGTTAGCAGGCAGGAGATGAGACGACAATGGTTAGATGATTCCTTTCCATGTAAGGACCGAGTTACATTTACAGGTTATGTGCCTAGAGAGGAACTACTGAAATGGTACAGTAAAGCGGGGATTTTGGTAGTGCCAAGTAGTTATGATACCTTTCCATTAGTTATTCTTGATGGTATGCATCATGGGCTAGCAGTCGTTGCATCTTCAATAGGAGGTGCTTTAGACATCATAAGACACGGAGAGACAGGGCTTCTTTTTACCCCAAAGGACATAGGATCGCTTGTTAATTGTATAGTCATGCTTTTAAAACATCCCGATCTTCGGTATCAAATAGGTTCTAATGCTGCCAAGGAAATACAGAAGAATTGGTTATGGTCAAATATAGTGGATAAGCTCCTGATAATATACAGAGAGGCTATGCTAGGTAAATAGAGGAATTGTCCCACAGTATGTTTTTACCTTATGAGTACTATTTGTTACTTCACTTTGTCAGTCCAAAAGTAATATTTTATAAAGATGGGTCAATGTATGCCCATAAAATCCGAATATACATCATTCATGCTTTCATAAGGTCACTTCAAACTGAGTATATATGCATAGGACAAAAAAGCAACTATCGCTCATAGTTAGTTAAAATTCATTTAGACCAATATTATATCAGTTTTGGAAGAACTTGCATAAAGTGCTAATAACTGGAGGGCTCGGATTCATAGGAAGTCATATTGTGGATTATTTTACAAATAATGGGGATGACGTCACTATTGTAGATAACCTAAGTTCAAATGTATTACCAGAAGAGTATTTTGATTCTGTGGCAGATTCATATATAGGAGATATTACAGATACACGCTTTCTTGATGAAGTCTTTACAAAGAAGTATGATTATGTATTCCATTTTGCGGCAAATGCTAGCGTTCCTGAATCAGTAAAAAATGAAGACCTCAATTTCAAATCCAATGTTATAGGAACATATAATATCATAAGAAAAGCTGCCAAACTTAGACCTTCTATTATCTTTGCTTCTAGTTCTGCAATATATGGAGAATATAATGGCAAACGAGTTAGTGAACAAGATTTTGCAAAACCAAATTCTCCTTATGGACTCTCTAAACTAATAGATGAAGATCTTTGTTTCCATTACGGCCGTATGTGTGGAATTAAAGTTATTGCTTTTAGGCTTTTCAATGTATATGGGCCGCGTCACAAGAGATATGTGATACCTGATCTTATAGAAAAGCTATTCCAGACATCCAAGAAGAAGACAAGAACAAAAAAGGATATTGTGATGCTAGGGACAGGAAATGAGATTAGAGATTTTGTAAATATAAAAGATGTAGTTAAGGCACTCATCCTGCCCCTAAAACGTGAAGATATGTGGGGAGAAGCTTACAATGTGGGAAGCGGTACATACACAAGAATAAGAGATTTAGTCTATCTTGTGTTGGCTGAGCTAAATGTGAAATACAATATCACATTTTCTGGCAAAAGCTGGCAAGGAGATGTATCGGGGTTATATGCAGACATTAACAAAATTAGACGCTTTGGATTTGACCCGGTTGTTGATTTAAGAAGGGGGATAAGGGAATTGATAGGCTGTTAGTGAATATTGCTTCTTCTGGCTGTGTACTTCAGGTCTGATCCTGTGGCCTTAGTTGTATATAGACAAAAAGGCAAGAGGAGCTAACCACTGTTGGGGGACTCGTCTCTTCTCTTCTCTTTTTTAATCATCCTGTGCGTCATTATCATCATTGTTGGCTGCCGCTTAAATTATGCTACCATATTCCTATTGTTGCTCATGCTGCTATTGACTATCTTCTAATATTAGCTGCTAATGAAGCAGTGATAAAGGAATCTATATGTTTCCAATCATTATAGGAGTACTATTAAGGATATGCAGAACTAAGCTTTGCTTTTTCTATAAATTGAGAATATATACTTTAAATCAAT
>DAIUEZ010000128.1:0-4240 GCA_036844865.1 Nitrososphaera sp.
GTGTATGAAATAAGCCACCCTAATTTTCATTCTGCGCCTGCAATTCATTGAGTCCCAATTTTGAAGTTTTTTCTGCCGGATCCCTCGGGCCCGCTAAAATAATCCAGTTTATTGCAAAGATATGCTTTCTCTCGGCTAGATATTTTCGTGTATATATTCATGCTTTGGAGGCTTGCAGGAGAAATCAGCCACAGATAACATTCTTAATTATTCCACGCGTAAGTGAAGACCTCTTGTGTCTGCTAACTAAATCAAAGTAGAGTTTGGCCTGAATAAACAACTATCTTATCTCATGTCGAATCCTGATCCAGCACACTGGCGATATAATCCTAGACAAAATTGTAATTCCTATAGTGCCAAGCACTAAACTTACTAACGGGCTCCACGTGTCTTTTTCAATTCTCGTCTCTTTTTCGTTTATAGTTTGTATTTGAGTTAAAAGATACCTAGATATAAGAGGTAAAGTTTCAGGATGCAATCCTTCTGTTCAAGCCTTGGCCATAATGAAAGAGTTAATTGTGTTATGAGATATTAGCATGCATGGGTATAGTAGAACATGTGGGCCGTGAGTTATCTAGAGAATTGGACAAAAGATCACAGGAATTCTATGAGTTTGTGATGCCGGCCATAGACATGTATGAGGACGTAAATAATCTGATTGTTGAGATTGATTTGCCAGGTTTTAGAAAGGAGGATGTCAACATTAGGATTGTAGATAACATATTGTCTATTAAAGCGAGGAGGCAAAAAGCGACAGAACCATTGGGTATCATACATTACAGACAAAGACCACTTCAAATAGATAAAAGGATAGTACTGCCTATATCTACCGAAGATGGTAAAAGGGTAATAGCAACAGCTAAATATGAAAATGGCGTCATTACATTAAGAATTCCAATTCCAACAGCAACAGCTATCCCTATAGCATAACAATCGTAATATGTACCGCTGGAGAGGTGAACTCATCTACATGCAATGTCAGATCTTGCTGAACCAGTCTTATACTTGTATTGAGTCTCAATTCTGAGGATTTTTCTGCCGATTCCTCTGGGCCCATGTTTTCCAACATAGCAGTCTATGATTTCCGTTCCTTTATGAGAATGCGGAATTTTTCAGTGGATACAATAAGAACTTCACTCAAGTATGGAGAATTAAAGACGATCGAACCAAAAGATATCAAATGAATTAGCCTACCTGTGATCTAACGCTATAGTAGAAGTTAATTACTCAAAGCGTAGAATCATAATATCTCTGGGTCTTCAATTTAATAGAAAACCATATACACTTCAGACTGTATAATTAAATGATCTTCGCATTGAGTGAAAATTTTGTTAAGGTAGCTGATACAAAGGATATCCAACCTTCACGAATGAAAGAAGTCGAAGTTCATGGTGAAAAGGTATGTCTTGCCAATGTGGAAGGAAAATATTATGCGATCGGCAACGTTTGCACTCATCTTGGTGGGCCTCTAGCTCAAGGTAAACTTGAAGGTTATGAGGTTCAATGTCCATGGCATGGATCTAGATTTGACATTAGAACTGGCAAAGTAGTGAGATCACCAGCAATGAGATCGGAACCGACATATGAAATTAGAATAGAACACTATAACATATTACTCAAAAAGAGGGCTAATCAGGATCAAAGTTGACGAAGGACGGAGAAGAGTCTTTATCAGGAGGGTGTTATATTAGTACAGTGATAATGAACTATCAAAAACTATACCAAGACATCATGGGCTTGGACAGAAATATCCGCATGGTCACCATATGTGACACTGATGGCAAGATAATGTACTCCGATCATCGACCTGGCGTTAGCAATCTACTTACCCCAGACGAGAGCAGAAAGTCACTTGAGATGGCAGTGAATGCTTGGAAGTCAAGAAGCCAGCTTGCTCCAAAGATAGGAAGGGGAAAGTATGTGCTTGCAGAGTATGAAAAGATTAAACGCATCACGATGCCCTTTGGAGACAGTCATCTTGTATATGTGACCACAGAACCACCTGCAAACCATGTGAATATTATTTCCGGAATTACTAGCCTGGCTTCTAGCCTCGATTATGCCTTGTAAGTTAGCTAACTATTACTTTTGTGTTGTTAAAATATATAGCTCACTGGGTCTAAATTTCGAACGGTTTTTTGTTGAATCCCTCTGGGCCCATTTTTCTAATACTGCCTGATCTGCGATGATCTTCATTTCACCTTCCTTCTTTGATAAAGTGATTTATTAATAAAATAACTAAGTAGGTTCTTCTTCCTTTGTGTGTAGAAGGCTGTCAATTTTCATCAAGATTATCCTATATACAATCAGGTAAAAAATCTGCGCATTTCTTGTGCTATTCGTTTCGGTTGGCCGCCTCTATTCGTATTTCCTGAGCCGCCATGACCAAGTCCCGGGAACTCAATACGTGTCACATGTTGCAAGACCTTCTCTAGACCGTCAAGCGCAACTTTAAAGTAATCAGGACTCTTGCTACCACCAAGCAAAAGCACCTCCGCCCGAATAGCCTTGAAGCTCTCCAGCTTCTCCGCCATCTCAATGACTAGCTGAAAGTCATAGCGCAGCGTCGGAGCTAGCATCCTCATCGTTACGTCGTGATCTTTGGCTTTCTTATCCTCATTTTTCATTGCCATATTTGTGAGCAGCTCGAGCAGACGGTGGGGTATGACATTGAACACAGGAGACCCCATCTGCGTTCCTTTCATGGCAGTAATTAGCGCTGAGGCAACCTTCCCTTGGGCTATCTCTTTCTCAAAACATGTCAACCAAGCAATTGGCAGGGAACCGTTAATGACCAACGGTGGCTCATAGATAGAAGCTTTGTGAATACTGGGTAATCTTAGTGCTGCTTGGAGCCAGATGATGCCTCCTGAGCTGACACCGAAAACATAATGTGCGCCGGTTTTGGTTAGAAGGGCGTCCATATCTTCAACTTCCTTCTGTATACTGTAATCTTTGCCATATGGGCCACTTAGACCACGGCCACGCCGGTCTGGCAAGTAGACCGTAAAGCTATCAGCCAGTGCCTCAGCGAGCTGTATGTGGCTTTGGCCTGACTCCATGTGGCCATGCAATAGTACTAACGCCGGGCCATGGCCAAGCCGGCGATAGCCAATGGTGGTGCCATCTTTTGAGGTTACGAAGGAAGTTGTATAATCCTCAAGCGCGTTGCTAACCAATTGATTCTTGACGCCTGCTCCTATTTTCCGTTCATCCAAAGACCTTGTAATCTCTTTACTCATAGATTCTTCGGATATTCGATCATCCTTTCTTCCTTTGTGTTGGTTTTCAATTTTCATCAAGATTCTTTAGGTTAGAGATCGTTTTATTATCCAGCCTACATATGAGAGCCATTTCAGACATGCCCAGCAGTAACGATGTCCGATTTCCCAACCGTCTGCATCGACTAGACACTGTTGATCTCCGGATAATGAAGGAAATAGGGACTCCACAATCTATGCAATGGAAAGTTCGAGAGTCCTACGCAAGCATCGCTAAGCGGGTTGGAGTTGATGAAGAGACTGTCAGGAAGAGGATCAAGCGCCAAGAGAAATTAGGTGCCATCCAAGGATGGCGTGCAGTAATTCACCCTAATTTGGTCGGATGCTTAGATGCCTACATAGACCTAGAAGTGAGCAATGCTGACAGAAAGGAAGAAATTGTTTCGCAGTTAAAGTTGCTTGAAGGTGTAATCGTGATTACAAGCTTTGAGGGAAAGGGCCTCTTTGTTATGTTTTATACTGAATCTGGCGAGGCTCTGACGAGAAAGGTTCAGCTCATTTGCTCTATATGCGGGACGCGCGATTTCACGGCGTTGAATAGTTATCTTCCACCCTGTGACTTAAAGCTTTCAGGAACTGATTGGAAAATAATCTGGGCAATAAGAGATGATCCCAGGAAGAACCTTTCAGACATCGCGAAAGAGGCGAGAGTAACTACCCGTACGGTCAACAGGAGGCTCACTTTGCTCACAGAACGTAGAGCCTTCTTCCTCATGGGTCTGCCGAACTTTAGAAGAATGGTAGGGATTACCGGCAACTTCTTGATCTTTTGTTCCGATGAGCAGAATAGGTCTTCAGCGGCGAAAAGCATAATCTCTAGGTTCGAAAACACGGCGTTCGCCGCCATAACACAATCAGTCATGATGTGCAACATATTCTTTCACAATCCGTCAGAAGCTGAACAAGCCTACCAGTGGATAAATAGGCTTGAAGGGGTTGCGAAAGCGAGGATGAAGATT
>DAIUEZ010000129.1:0-4177 GCA_036844865.1 Nitrososphaera sp.
CTGAATTTTCTCACAATAAATCTTTGTCAATACTATGTTGTTGGATGTAGTTCTATTGTATGCCTGATAGCCCGGGTAATAAAAATTCATTTTGTAAGAGTAAATGATTTGATGGTTAAGAAACAAAGTATAAGAGTGGACCGGGTGGGATTTGAACCCACGACCCCCTACGTCTCCTCTGCCTTAATTGGCATGCAAGGCAGGTATTCTACCGGACTAAACTACCGGCCCACATTAAACTAACTAGCCAAGATTTTGATAATTTAAGTGTTCAATATGAATGGCTTTCAACCTTGTGCTGCCGGAGATACTTCCATGCGGCAAACTTTTTGGCGCACTTTTCACAAGAATACTGCATTCGTCGACTGCTATATGCAGAGTCCTCCTCTGCAAGTATGTTGTAACGGACTAGCCTCTTTGCTATTCTTACCAAAAGGCAACAACAATAAGCTGTCTTCGCTTCTATATATGGATATTTGACTCAATTTCAAAAAATCAGTCAAGACCTTGTAGTAGGCCGTCAGCCTTCATCTTTTCTGCATGAGCAGAAATATAGCGCCATATAATGTCGGCCCTTTCGGATTGGAAGTCCCATGGTGCAACCAATACCAAGTCACCGTCCCTTATCCACATTCTGCGTTTTATCTTGCCCCGGATTCTACATGTTCTTACCTTACCATCTGTACATTTTACTATAATGTTGTCGCCGCCGACTAACTTGATCACACGACCGAGCAGTTCTCCCTCTTGCGGCATGACCATTTCCTTAAGCTCTGATTCAGAAAGTACTTTCTTCTTGCCTATTTTAGATCTAAATTATTGGGAACTATTCGGGTTAAAAGTGTACCGGTATCGATGATACACAATTAAATAACGCTGGCAATTTTGAAATGACCGGGCCGTTAGCTCAGCTTGGAGGAGCGTTCGACTGATAATCGAAAGGTCGAGGGTTCAAATCCCTTACGGCCCACTATAGTATTATTATTATTTCTCTTCTCATAACCAGCAAAATAGGTGTTTCAAATCTCTCATAGAGCCTCAGCAAGAACGGACAATTTGCCCTTGCTTGTCATCTATGGAATTGACTTGAAAATCCTTAGTCATAAAGTCCTTGCCAACCTGACAACAATCCTTCTTTGATCAACAATTGGTTGTAGTGATTTCACCCCGAATCAACAAGCGATGTATATGCGGTATGTAACATGATTATGTGTATGTGCATCGCAAGATAGATTATTACTCTAAGAATTATAGTATGCCCTTGATTAATTAATTAATTAAATAAGCACTCTTTACAATCTAGCCCACTCCAAAATATAACAATAACAACCCAGTTTTGTCTCTTGCCTAGGCTATAGTGCTTTTATATCAATTTGGTTTCAGCTAGGCGCTTGAGCTTTGGTCTGTAGAAACCTGTGTCAACGAGTTGGAGTGCGAGGCCATAACGGCAGCCTCTATAATAAGGGAATGAACTATTGCAGCAGGTGCGCTGTTTATTTTCACAATGAAGGTGCGACTCATTGTTTTTGCTGCGGTAGTAAGCTTAGATACAAATCTAGAGGTGCGAAAAGGAGAAAAGATCAGGAAGAAGAGATCCTACAGCATGAGCCAATAAGGGGCATATGAGGAAGCAAATAAGCCGCAGAGGTCTTCTTTGAGTCCGCCTTTGATCGCGTGCAGAGAATAAAATATATGGCTTGAGAGAGATATAATATATTTGGAAGTCGCACTTTTTGAATCCTGTCTGTAACATTCCGTAGATAGTCATATGAAAAATAGCCTAGAGTTGAACCTCATTATATTTGGTATCTGTGATCGCGACAACAAGATATGATGACATTATATCACCTACTAGGAGGAAGTAGATTGTGAAAAAAACTTCAAATCGAATTTAAGAAAGACGTGGGAATAGTTTGGCTTGTAATAGGTGCATTGGTCCTCACACGATCTAAATACAGAATTCACAAATATTGTGTGTGTGACCTCCTCTGGCACATTAGAATTTATTTATCACAGCCCTCAGTCCATGGTATTTTTCAGTAACTTCTATCGCTTCTTCTATTTCTGAAAGAGAATATTTGTGTGTAACAATTGAGGAGAGGTCAATTGTTTTTTCTGATGCAATTCTTGTTGCCTTCCTCACCAATTTCGGCGTCGAGCTAAAGGTGCCTGTGATTGAGATCTGGTTATAATGTAGCCAATTGGCATCCAACAAAAATTTCTGTCCGCTTGGCATGCCTGCAAAGACATTTATTTTGGAGTCTCTGGCGGAGACCTTTGTCGCAAGTTCAAAGGCAACAGGGTTGCTTGTCGCAATCACTATAACTTCTGCACCAGAAGAAGAAGAGGCTCCAGCAAAATCAAGAACACGAGGAACCACTTCAGCGGAATAAGCAAAGACTGCATCAGCTCCCATCGCTCTTGCTTTTTCCATTCTTAACGGAACCTTGCCAACAATTGCTACTCTCGAGCTCAATAATCTCTTGAACAGCTGAAGGTGAAGGAGCCCCATAGGTCCATCCCCTATTATCACAACAGAGCTTTCCTTTGCAATAGGAAGCATGCGATAATAGCTGTTCAGGCAGCATGCAAGAGGCTCTAAGAGGGCAGCTTCCTCATCAGTTAAGTTGTCTGGCACCGGCACCAGACCGCCGATTCTAATCAACTGCTCTGGTATTGTAATATATTGTGCGAATCCGCCATCTGACGTAGAGCCTATCTCTCTCAAGTCTACGCAAAGATTGTAATCACCAGTTTTGCAATATGGGCACTTAAGGCAAGGGATCAGTGGGCAAACTGCAACCCTTGAGCCTGCTTTTATAGTCATGCCCTCGCCGTCCCCTTCTACAATCTCATTTTGTATCTCCCACAAAGCTCGTGGCCTAAAATCACCGGCGGGCGCACCTTTCGATGACCATTTCTAAAGACGCGGGCGTCATACCCGCAGACTGCGCAGGCGTTCACCTTGAGCAGGGCTTTCCTGCGCCGAATAGGTACTTGTTGTACAACGATGTTATTTGGTGCGTGGAAAATGGCAGCCAGCATATTCTGTTGTTACTGTAAATTTGTTCTACAACCTAAAAAGCGTTACAATGCGCAGCTTGTCATAGTACGGAGATAAGATATGATATATGACTAGGCTATTTGAACCCCACATCCATATGTACTCTCGCACCACTGACGACTATGAGGCAATGTCTAAGGCTGGAATAGAGGTAATAGTCCAGCCATCTTTTTGGCTAGGCAGCCCACGGACATCGGTTGGAACATTTGAGGACTACTGGGAACATATGATAACTTTTGAAACAAAGCGGGCAAGAGACTTTGGAATAGAGCACTTTGTTTGCATTTCTGTAAACCCCAAGGAGGCAATGGAACGGCCGCTAGCCTTAGACGCTGTGGAAGCTATGAAGAAATATTTAGACAGAGAACGCGTAGTAGCTATCGGAGAGCTTGGCTACAATCTCATAAATGATCTCGAAGAGGAGGTATTTGTAAAGCAGATGGATATTGCGGCAGAAAAGAACATGCTCATGACAGTTCACCTACCACACACTAACAAGCCGGAGGGCATGCAACGTATTGAGCTGATATTAAATAGCGAGCATGGGAAGCGCTACAATAGACACAAAATTTTGGTAGACCATAATGTAGAAGAAACAATTCAAAAGACGCTTGAGTTTGGGATGTGGGCTGGACTTTCCGTCTATCCCGTGTCAAAGTTGTCACCAGAACGTGCAATGAACATCATCAAAAAATATGGTACAGAAAGAATAATGATTCATAGTGCAGCTGACTGGGGTCCATCAGACCCACTTAGCGTTCCTCTTGTAGCAAGAGAGATGAGGAAAGCCGGCTTTAGCACTAATGAAATCGAGCGTGTAACATTCTACAATGCCTACGATTTCTTCAAGCAATCGCCACAATTTACCTGGAAGCCGTAGTAGTAATAAAAATGATCAAGCTGGCATTTAGCACTAATGCCTTCAAGCGATACTCCCTTGAAGATTCGATAAGAGAGATTGCAAAGATAGGCTACAGCGCTGTTGAGATCCTGTGTGATATCCCGCATGCATATCCTCATACTTTTACAGACGATCAGGTTAGATCGTTGAAGAAAACTCTTATGTCGTTCAACATGCAAATCTCAAACCTCAATGCATTTACACTATATGCA
>DAIUEZ010000130.1:0-4162 GCA_036844865.1 Nitrososphaera sp.
CTGCAAACGTTCAGCTGCCTTACATGATAATGTTCTTGATATTTGCAAGTGTCACACCATTTATCATAAACAGAATTGGAAGTGTCAAGCCGACCATCATTGGTGGCATAGTCAGCCTAATCGGTGCACTAGGATTGCTGATGTTTCATTCGTCAGAACTTGCAGTATCTGCAAACCTAGCAGTAATTGCCTCCGGTCTATCGCTCACAGCAACCGCAACATGGAACATGGTCGTATCGTCAGCGCCAAAAGAGTTCACTGGCATATCAGTAGGAGTGGGTGCTCTCTTGTTGTTTATAGGAATGGCAATAGGCCCAGCACTGGCAGGCGTGTACATGGGGAATCATGACACTGTTGCTGGAGCGGAAGGGTCATATCCATCACCCGGGTCGTACAATCTAGTGTTCCTTACAGCAGGATTACTGTCAGCACTCTCTGTAGGATTTGCGTTGATGCTCATTAGAAGAATGGCAGCGCATCAGGAAATTGAGGTGAAGGATTGACTACAAATCCATCAGCAAGAAAGAGCGTGATTGTCACCGGATCGTCGCGCGGTATAGGACGTGCTGTAGCGAGGAGGCTGGCAAGCGACGGGTTCGCTGTAGTAGTAAACTATGCCGGCAACGCCACCAAAGCCGAAGAAGTCGTAGCCGAAATCAAGTCCGCTAGGGGACAAGCCATTGCCGTGCAGGCAGATGTGGCAAATGCAGCCGATGTGGAATATCTCTTCAGCGAAACAATAGACACCTTCGGTGGGATAAATGTGATAGTGAACTGCGCAGGCATTATGCCGCTTTCAACCATCGCTGAAGGCGACTTGGAGCTTTTTGACAAGGTGATCGCAACCAACCTCCGCGGTACTTTTGTGGTTCTGGGGCAAGCTGCTCGACAGGTTTCTTCAGGTGGCCGCATCATTGCTTTCTCCAGTAGTGTCATTGCCAAGGCGTTCCCGACCTATGGTCCCTATATCGCATCGAAAGCAGGTGTTGAGGGGCTGGTCCGCGTGCTTGCCAATGAGCTACGTGGTCGAGATATCACTGTAAACGCTGTGGCCCCTGGTCCAGTGGCGACAGAGCTGTTCCTTACAGATAAGACAGATGTTCAGATCGAACAGCTGCGCAAACAGCCCCCGCTGGAACGCCTCGGCCAACCGGAGGATATCTCCAACGTGGTATCGTTCCTTGTCGGTCCTGATGGTGGCTGGGTAAACGGTCAGGTCCTGCGCGTTAATGGAGGCTTTGCGTAGCGCCTTTCAGTTGAGAGGGGCAACGTTTCAAGTATGTTTAACCTTCAAGCATAAGAGCTGGACTGCCCTCTTTTTATCATTGTTTTTCTTGAGACACACAAATATACAATCTGATTTTATACTTCCATATGAAAAAGAGTGTGAGTTAAAATGGCAAGTAATGATGTAGTAGAAAGGAACTCCAAAAAATTGTCTGTCTTTCAAAAAAAGGAGAATAATTACACTGTTGATTTCAAATCAATTTAAACTAGATCAGGCTATAGAAGCTTTAGAGATGCCAAAAGATCGAAAAATCGTGGGAAGAGGTGTAATGAATCCTTGACTACTAGAGGTAATGATACCCAGACCCAATCGAAAAGAAGAATCGAAACAATAAATCCTGCAACAGAAGAGCTACTGAAAGAGTATGAAATAATTGATGAGAAACGGATAAATGAATCTGTAAGAAGGGCAAGGGATGCGTTTGCAGAATGGAAAAAGGACATTGACAAAAGAGCTGATCATCTGTATTCATTTGCCAATGAACTAAGGAAAAACAAAGAAAGTCTTGCAAGGACCGCGACGCAGGAGATGGGAAAATCAATAAAAGAATCTAGAGCTGAAATTGATAAATGTGCATGGACAGTTGAATACTTTGCAGATAACGCAAAACTATTCTCAGCAGGCGAAGTCATTAACACAGATGCAAGAAAAAGTGTAGTAACATTTGAGCCACTTGGAGTTATAGCCAGTATAATGCCATGGAATTATCCTTACTGGCAGGGACTGAGGTTTGCAGCCCCTTCATTGATGATCGGAAATACTATTGTATTGAAACCAGCAAGCGCGACAATGCAATGTGGGATCGAAATTGAAAAGACTTTCCAAAAGGCTAGCGTACCAGAAGGTGTTTTTCAAACATTGGTTGGAGATTCAAAAATTGCAGAGTCACTCATAGATTCATTGGGAGTTAATGCGGTAACATTCACAGGAAGTGTGCCTGTAGGGGCTAAAGTGGCACAGAGGGCTACCTCTAAACTGAAAAAAACCGTATTAGAGTTAGGAGGGAGTGACCCCTTCATTGTTTGCAGTGATGCAGATATTGAGAAGGCCTCGTCAGGTGCAGTCAAAGGTAGATTCGTTAACTGCGGACAGAGTTGCATAGCATCCAAGAGATTCATAGTTGTTAAGGATATTGCAAAGGGATTTACTGAACAATTTGTTCAAAAGACTGAAAAGCTCAAAGTTGGCAATCCGCTTGAAGACGATACAGATTTGGGCCCAGTAGTTAACGCTAAGAGCCTTGAAAATATGGAAGGAATTACTAGGAGATCTGTAAAGGAGGGAGCAGAGCTTCTAACAGGTGGAGAAAGAATTGAAGGTAGAAAGGGTTATTTTTATAGACCAACTATTCTTACGAATGTTACCCCTCCCATGGAAGTGGCTCAAGAGGAGGTCTTCGGTCCTATAGCACCAATAATCATTGCTAATGACGAAAAGGAAGCGATAAAAATTGCAAATGATTCAAAATTTGGTCTTGGAGCTAGCATCTGGACACAAAACTTAGAGAAGGCAGAAGAGTTGTCATCAATGGTGGAAGCGGGAATGGTTACGGTAAATAATGTCGTGATATCTGATCCTCGTGTTCCATTTGGCGGCATAAAAAATAGTGGATTTGGTAGAGAATTATCAAGATATGGTATGCTTGAATTTGTCAATATCAAATCAGTTAGATTCTACGATCAATTGGTTCATGGTCCATATGTGGAGTAAATAAAAGCTTCATGCTTCTTTACAAGACACAAGGGCAGAGGATGTGGAATATACTTGGTTAAGAAGAATAGAAGGATGACTGAAACTAACAACAACAATAAGGATTTGGATAAAGAAAAAAGCAAAAGAAATGATGACAGTAAACTATCAATTACATCTCCATCATCTTCAATAGACAAGACTAAGGCAATAGAAAATGTACTGATACTTCAAGGCGGCGGATCATTGGGAGCTTTTGGATGTGGAGTGTACAAGGCGCTTGCAAAAAGAAATATCAAGATCGATATTGTTGCTGGCACATCTATTGGCGCAGTAAATGCTGTCATTATAGCAGGCGCCAAAAATGGAGATTCCCCTGAGCAATCACTTGAACAGTTCTGGTTGGAATTATCTGATAGCTTTCTAGATTTGAATACTCCTGCTTCTTTTTCTTACCTTTTGACCCCTGGGTTTGCAGAACAACTGTCGCGTAGTTTGGATAGCTATTACCCATATTCTTTCTTCGGAAGAAAAAAGGAAGGTGAAAATCATCAAGCTATAAGCGCAAATGAAAAAATAAAGAAGATCAAACAGTTAAGATCTTTCTATAGCTCTGCTATTTTCGGAAATGATAAAATGTTCAAACCAAGATGGAAACCAGAGTATGCAATTTCAGATCCTGAATACTTTACGCCGGAAAAATGGACCTATATATATGACCATTCACCCTTAGCAAAAACCTTGGATAAATATGTCGATTATAAGAAATTAAACCCCAATGGAAAGCCAAATGCACGCCTAATAATAACGGCTACAAATGTACTGACTGCAGAGGCTCTAGTTTTTGATAGCTCAAAGCAGCAGATAACTCCCAAGCACATTCTTGCAGCAAGCGGTTACCCGTCATACAATTTTCCTTGGATAGAGGTGGAAAAGGGTGTATACGGGTGGGATGGCAGCTTGCTAAGTAATACCCCACTAAGAGAGGCAATAGATGCGTCTCCAGTAAATGACAAGCGGATATTTTTGGTCGAGAACTATCCCAAGCACATAGATGTTTTGCCTAGGAATCTGCCAGAGGTTCATCACAGGGCAAGAGATATCATGTTTTCTGATAAGACAGAGCATAATGTAGCCATGTCAAAGGTAATAACACGCTACCTTCAATACATTGAGGAGTTATAT
>DAIUEZ010000131.1:0-4151 GCA_036844865.1 Nitrososphaera sp.
GGGGGATATGAAGATTACAGATACTGGCTAGCCGATGGATGGGAATTGGTAAAGGAGCAGCAATGGAACGCGCCGCTATATTGGACACAAGAACAAGATAATGTTTGGATAAAGAAAGATTTTCGTGGCCTGCAGAGAATTGACCCTGACGAGCCGGTGGTCAATGTCAGCTACTATGAAGCAGATGCATATGCACGCTGGGCTGGCAAAAGACTTCCAAGTGAGCCAGAATGGGAAAAAGCCGCAAGCTGGAATGATGAATTGCAGAGAAAAACGCTATATCCATGGGGTGATCAAAGACCAACATCCAGATACGCAAACCTCCTTGAATCCTACCTCTGGGGTCCATCTAAAGTCGGGGCTTATCCTGCTGGCAAGAGCTATTACGGCTGCCACCATATGATAGGAGATGTTTGGGAATGGACATCATCAGAATATGTACTGTATCCAGGCTTTAGGTCAAAATTTTCAGAATACACTGACAAGTGGACGATAAACCAAAAAGTGCTGCGAGGAGGCTGCTTTGCAACACCGACATCGCAAATACGGAACACCTATAGAAATTATTTCAAACCGCACGAAAGGATACTGTTTGCTGGTTTCCGTTGCGCCAGAGATGTTCTTTAAGACGGAGAAAAGAGAGCTAGATCAAACCATCTTTTTTTATCCATGAAATTCTTTTCCACCGTAAAGCCGCAATCCTCAGCAAGCGCAGAAATTTGATTGAAACTGTATTTGTACGAATTTTCTGTGTGGATACTTTCACCCTTTTTGAGGGCAAAAATCCTGCCTAACGCGCCTATATACAGCTGTTGGTCGGTTTTTGAAACTAGATGCATTTCTATTCTACGTCGCTCACGGCAGTAGAATGCACGATGTTCAAATTTTCCAAGCTCAAAATTTCCACCAAGTTCCCTATTTATCCTTGCCAGCAAATTCAAATTGAATTTGGCTGTCATTCCAGCCTTATCATTATATGCTGCGTTTAACACTGACTCGTCCTTTTGTAAGTCAAAGCCGATAAGCAGAAAATCGTTTATATGGAGTTTTTTCCTCACTGCTCGAAGTAAAGATCGTGCCTCTATAAGTTCAAAATTACCGATGCTCGAGCCCAGAAAGAGTATGAGCTTTGTGTAAGGAATGTTATTATTATTGTTGCTGCTGTTCTCAATACTCATGCACTCAGTAGCCGCTCTATCAATACCGGTGTCATAATCCGACCTAATTCCATTGATACGGACATTTGGAAATTGTGATTCCAATTTTCTCTTGCTCTCGATCAGCATACTGTTTGATATATCGATTGGAAAGTAGTAGATTCTCTTTTTCTGTGATGATAAGTGGCTAAGTAGAATAGCTGTCTTGTAGCTGCTTCCACTCCCAAGCTCTATTATCTCAATGTTACTGCCCACCAACTTTGAAATGACTGGTGCATGCTTGTTAAGTATTGATGCCTCTATTCTCGTAAGATAGTACTCCGGCTGAAGGCATATCTGCTCAAATAGTTGTGAACCTATCTTGTCATACAAATACTTGGGACTGAGATACTTATTTTTGCTTGCTAGGCACCTTGCAACATCACTTGCAAATTCTTCAGCCTCTCTATTATTTTGTTGGAGCGTCATTTTTCTGCTATACTCTCTCTCTCTCTTCTCGCTATCCATAAGCTTCTTGAATATAGCACTATCTCCATGCCTTATTGGGCAACGCTACCAGTACAGGATGGCCCGTATCAACAAAATGTTGGGTCGCGTGCCTTCCAGGTGATGAATCACAACAACCAACATGACCACACGACATGCACAATCGCAGGGCAACCCAGCTAGTCCCCTCTTTTTTGCATTTTTCACATTCCTTAGCCGTGACTGAAATGCTCCCACGTGCTTGAGCTAGATGGGTGCAAATCTTATGGTTACTCACTTCGGTTAGCACTAGATCCCTTCCTACTTATCTCTTACTCAAGGGTTTTAGTTAGTATGCGCTTTGTTACGAACTCAATGTACACACCGCCGATATCAGAAATAACCATATGACACATATTATGTGATCATAATAGCAATTGTCTCTCTCTTTTTTGCTATCCTAGCTTTATTGCACGCCAGTTAAGCATCAGCTAAACCTATGCGTCACATTGTCCTGCATAGTCTCTTTTCCTTATGGTCCTGAAAATGCATCTGGCAAAAGTCGTTGCCACAATCGTAGCAATGCCAACCGGAAATAGTGTAACAGACTATACACTTCCCTATAGGTTTGTTGTAGTCGTAGTTTTTTCTTTGTTTTGTAGGAGATGTTTTTTGTTGCTTTGGCTGTGCCTTCATATGTCATATGCCTCAGAGGGCCAGAGAGCTATTAGGAAAGTGCATTTACTTCAGAGTCCTCAAAAATTATAACCATTGTTAACGCTATAACCCAACGGTTTGAATAAACAACCCTATTATTTAAGTATTGACAGCGCATATTAACATTTAATATGTTTTAAATATGCTATGAGTTCCCATGCCTTCACCAAAGGGCAAGACTCTCATTGAAGTAACTGTAGTTGGGCCTGATAGGAAAGGCGTTGTAGCTGATATTACCAACTTTATCTTCAAAAGTGGCGGTAACATCGAAAAGATAAACCAGAATGTGCTCCGTGGCCTCTTTGGCATGCAGTTTGAAGCATCGTTTGCAGAGGAAATCGGTAGACAACAGCTTGACCTTGGTCTAAAACAACTAGCCAAAAAGCTCTCAATGGAAATAAAAATACATTATCAAGAGCCTAACCGACTCCAAAACGTTGCAATATTTGTAAGCAAGGAACCTCAATGTCTTGTGAAGCTGCTGCAAGCAAAGAAACAAGGCCAAATAAGAGCCAATATCTCTGTTATCATTGCAAGCGACTCTACTCTCAAGTCAGTTGCAGATGATGTAGGAATACCCTTTCATGTAGTAGTTCATAAAGACCAGATAGAGGCCGAAAACAGAATCCTTCAACTAATTGAGCAATATAATATTGATGTAATAGTGCTCGCAAGATATATGCGGATACTGACGCCAAACTTTGTTTGGCGTTATCCAAACAGGATAATCAATATACATCCATCACTTTTACCTGCATTTCCTGGAGCATATGCATATGTTCAAGCATATGAGCGGGGCGCCAAGATAATAGGATGCACTGCGCACTTTGTAACTGAGGACCTTGACCAAGGTCCAATAATTCATCAAGAATCGTTCAAGGTATCGACTTCTGATACACTTGACACCATCAAGAAGAAGGGCCAGGAACTTGAAGCGGCAACCCTTCTTGAGGGAGTCAGACTCTACCTCGAAAACAAACTTGAAGTGTATTGGGGAAAGGTCTACGTCAAAGAAGATGAAGAAGAAAAAGGAGAAGTCAATAAGCAACAGAAAAACAAAAGGTAGTTAACGGGCACAAGCCTGCTTATCGCATAATGTCAGTATCGGTATTTGACATTACCGACTATGATTTTAGAATCACAGTCAAAAAGATCAAGCGAGCTATAATACCTGTGGGCTCTCTAGAGCAGCATGGTGCTCATCTACCAGTATCAACTGATTCTCTTATTGCAGAACACATTGCAAAGCTCTTAGCCGAAAAAATTGGGGCCTTTGTGCTGCCCGTGATTTCATATGGCGTCTCATTTGAGCATAAACCAATGTTCAATGTTTCGCTTCGCAACTCGACGTTGTCTACAATGTTATGCGACACATGCATTTCACTTGCAGAAAACAGAATAAGGGAAATAATCATCCTAAACGGCCATCACGGTAATACTGGGGCCGTTCAGTACATTCCGCAGGAGACACAGAGCAAGACACCTACTACAGATGTCAATATTCACGTCATGCACTACTGGCAGATGATGAAGCCGGACTTTGATCATGCAGGTGAAGTTGAAACATCGCTTGTATTGGCAATTGCGCCTGAACTTGTCCATATGGACCGAGCCAGACCAAATTCTAAGAGACTAACCAAGTCAAGAGCAGCTTACATCAGCCTCACTAATGCCCCAGGGTCTTTTCCCAAGATCACTGGCAACGGTGTTTGGGGCAACCCAATGAGGGCTACTGCTTCAAAAGGCAACAAGCTAATAAAAGAAATCATTGCAAACCTGACCAAGACAATAGCCGAGCTTAGCTGAGAATCA
>DAIUEZ010000132.1:0-4087 GCA_036844865.1 Nitrososphaera sp.
AATGTCAAGAACTGTAAAATCGGCGATATTCTTTAGCGCTGTAGGAATAGCAGTTGGACTGGGCATCACACTTGTTATACTAGGCGATCAAACTCTACGGGGAATATTTCAACCGCTAGTCGGTGGAAGCAGTGGTAACCAACAGGGGGACAACAGCCCTCCATTTGCAATCAGAGAAAACTACAAGGCAAAATTGGCTGTAGGCGAGGAAGGAACATTTCATGGCGTAGCCGGGGGTGGAAAAGAGCCTTATACGTTTGAATGGAAATTTAGCGATGGTTTGACTCTGACTGGTCAAAACGTTACCCGCAGTTTCAATGTACCCGGCACATATCATATTGAAGTAACTGTTACTGACGCTGATGGCAAGCAGGTAAAAAACACGAATTTGATCTTCGAAGTTTTGCAAGAAGCGCCTAAAGGAGATGGAACTGCCAACGCTTCATTGATGCAGCACAATAGCTGAGAGTAAACGTACATTATTCCGTTTTTATTTTAAGGGAATGTAAGGCAAGGTATTGTATTCGAAACTCTCTTCTTCATCTATTTCGATGTATGTACCAATTGGCTTATTAGAGGAAGTAGACCACAAAATACCTATAGAATGCAAAGGCGTAGTGGAACCGAGCCCATAAAAGAGTCTCCAAGCAAGCCAATATTGCTTGGACTAATTACAGCAATCGTTATTGGCGTAGTCGCACCGCTCGTTCTGCCACATCTTGCGCACCCTTCAATGGCATACCATATCATCTTACATATTGCTAGCCTGACTGTCGCTATTTTTCTAGGCGTAGTATCCATCCTTGCATATTCTAGAAACACAACTAGTAGGTTACTGTTTATGACACTTGGCTTTATCGCACTTGCCGTAGTGGAGTTTCTCTACCTTCTAGGCGCCGTTGGGGCAGGTAGCATAATCGACATTTCCGCAATAGGCATTGAACTACCGCATGTCATACTCTTGGTCATGCTGGCCCTCTTTGCCTTGGGAGTATTAAGGGTGGCTAAGTAATGGACCAGTCAGTCCAAGAAGTAGACACACGAGCGATACTACTTAGGAGCATAGAGGAAAACCCCGGCATACGCTACAGAGAGCTTTTGAGGTTGACAGGGCTTGTCAACGGTGTTCTTAGCTATCACCTGTTAGCGCTTGAAAGAGCAAACGTCATAAAGGTCAATAGAGAGTCAAGGATGACGAGATACTACCCTTTAAGTGTCTCAGATAAAGAATCGGCAATTTTGAAATTTGTCCGACATGAGCCTGTCAGGCAGATATTGCTCTTTATTCTAGAACACGACATGTGTACGTTCAATGAAATTGTAGATCATACAGGAAAGGCTCCTTCAACAGTTTCATTACAGCTCAAGCGACTAAGAGAGGCAGGCATTATTTTGATAAGACACGGTGAATATCATCAGCTTTATCGTGTTGTAGAAAGAGACTTGGTTGCTGAAGTGTTCTCTAAATACACTGTAAGCTTTGTTGACAAAGTTATAGATAATTACAATGAGATGCTAGAAGAACTATAATAGCCGGTCTTTGCACTAACCAATAATTAGGACTTGAGAACTGCCTCTCTAATCCTCATATTGTTAGTTACAGGGTTGACGCTAGCCAACTTTGGAGATATATATGCGGATTTGCTGCAAGGAGCGTCCAAGCAAAGAATAGGCAACTATGATGTTGAAATGACAACAGAGCCAAAAACTCCAACAGCCGGCGGCAGTAATCCAACGAGCATTTTGCTAAGAATAGTAGGGGTCAATGGTGATCACCCAGCTGATGTCCCAATTATGATGAGGATGGTCAAGGATGGAATTGTCCTTCAGACGACGAATCCAATAATTGTACCTTCTGGACACTATACTCACGAATTTACATTCACACAAGCCGGTAAATATGTTCTGTATGTTGACTTGAATGACAAAATCTATAGCGGAGAAGTACTGACATTTACCTTTTTCATCAATGTGTCAGGACCATTTGACTATCTGTATATTGCGCTGCCTTCAGCAGCAGTAGTTGCAGTTGGAATAGTCAGCGCCGTTCGATTTATGAAAGGAAAGAAGAAGAATAAGGACGTACAGAAAGCTGGCAGAACAAAAGAGCTAAAGTAGGAAGAGGAATGATAAGCTGTATTATTCTCTCTCTTTACGACAAATGAAGATTGACAAAATGATGACAAAATGAGCTTTGAGGTGTATATTCGTGAAATGTACTACGTAGGGTTGAAATATGTATATGCGGTACTTTATACCTTACTAGCAAAAAATTGCCCAAACTGTCACTACCATCCTTTGTCCTCACAATTTGCACTCTTCTTATAGTCCAAACAGGAGTTGCTAATGCCCACTTCTTTGGTGCTACAAAAAATATAGACAACTACCAGGTGGTATTTTCACCAAATCCCGCTACTCCAATTGCAAACGATAGTTCCACATCTCTAAACTTTAGTGTGCTTGAAAATAATTCAAATATTTACAATATCTATGCTGCAATGGTGGTTACCGACAAGCAGTCAGGCGCCGTCATAGCTCAGGTGCCTTATAAGTTTCAGGAGTTTAGCGACATATCTATTCCATACACCTTTAATGAGACGGGCAATTATGCAGTAACTCTGCAAACTAGGATACCTGGCGACGAAAAGTATCAGGATAACCCTCTAGTAGCAAGCTTTGACATTTCTGTAGGCAACCAGTTGATCCCATTTGATGAATTGATGCTGTTCTATGTCACACCTACTGCCGTGATTATAGCGGGCATTGCTATATATTTACACTCTAAGAACAAGCTCTAGGCTTAGAGTTCGATCTTAATGCACACTTCAAAAAAGGTAATCGGGCTAAGAGGCAGAAAACAAGTAAATTAAAAAAGCCCATGGCCGTGCATCATTGCTAATTGGCTTAACTAACAGACAATTACCTAAAAATTTTTTGAATTATGAGCTGAGATATTTTCTTACATTGCATTTCTTGATGTTGTTGCTGCCATAAATGTCAAGTGTGTGTCTCTTTCTATCAGTATACCTGGTCATGCTTTCTAAATGCCCCATAGTATGCTAGTGTGACTAAGGCAAGGGCAATGATATACCAATTTGGTATGACGAAACTGCCTATATCTATCGCTCCAAGATGCATCGAAGTCCAGTCAGAAAATTGCATGAGCTGTCCACCTTTTGGATCATCTGCCAAAGGAACCAACCACCTGTTGACAAACCATGCAAAATCCTCGATTGTGATAGCTGCTATTAGATTGGCAAATCCAAGCATTAGCGCTTTTCTTCTTTTGTGTCTTCCAAGTAACTTGAAGGTAATATCATCCCATAGGGCAGCAAAGCTGATCAAAACGAAGATGAAAAGCATTGGGAACAAGTGATATTGATACATGTTACCAATAATTGGTTTTGTTTCTCTGCTTCTATCAAAGTTAGCATCAGTTACTTCAACTTTTCCATTAGAGATTTGCAAGGCAGGATCTTTAATGTAATAGTATTCAAGGTGAGCAAATGATACGGCAAATACAGCGCATATAATAGCAGTTGAGACGAATTCTATTCTCCTAGCTCCAAGATGCTTAACAACATATTCCCTATGGGAGATGTAGCCATGATCTTCAGATTCAGGTTTGATGAAAAATTATGCGCTATTATGAATTAAATGAGTTATTATACATTCTTAGTGAGTGAGAGATAATCAGGGCTTCAAAGGTTGGTTTATCTGCCATGTTACCGTAGGTTAAGTGAGAATGGCTGTTGAACAAAATGCAACTACTACTTCTACTACCACTTCCGCGCCACTGGTATCCCATCGCTCTACTAGGACTACCACTACTACTTCTTCTCGTCCACGTTCCAAGAGAACCTATCATAGGAAGAAGTCAATCAAGCAAAAGGAAATTGATACCGTATTGGTGGTCAACCCAAATTCCAGCAGCGGCCTGACTGGAAAAGGATGGAATGATCTATATTCTGAGATCAAAGAGGCGCTAAGCTCCAGTGTTAAAGTAGCTTTGACTAAAAAAGCTGGCGATGGTACTACACTAACACGACAATTTTTAAAACAAGGGTTCAAAAAAATTGTGGCTATA
>DAIUEZ010000133.1:0-3968 GCA_036844865.1 Nitrososphaera sp.
CAGAATTATTGTCAGTAGTGCGCAGCACTTCGCCCTCTAACATCTCAGCAAGGTCACCAACTTTGAACTGCATTTTATGCTCTCATCATTTTCCACTTTGACTTTGTCATAGAACTCTGCTGACTAGCCTCAGTCTTCCTTACAAACTCTGACTGCAACAGCACTGCTGCAACTGCTGCCTTTGCACTTTTCTTGGCGGCTTCATTTGCGTTCTCGTTCATCTTGTTAAGTATCTTGAAACGTTCAAGATAGTCAGTCGAGAGTTCACCATTGATAAAGTTTGGTTCATCCATTATAGTCTTGTAAAGCGGAATTGTGGTATTGATGCCTTCTATAACGAACTCATCAAGGGCGTTTTTCATCCTAATTCTTGCCTCGTCAAAGTTACTACCCCATGCCAAAAGCTTGGCTACAAGAGAGTCATAGTAACCCGATACATTGCAGCCAGGGTAAAGATACGTGTCAACTCTGATGCCGGGCCCATAAGGAATGTTACAGTGTGGCACAATGCCAGTTGAAGGTGCAAATTCATAAAATGGGTCTTCAGCATTAATCCTGCATTCAATCGCGCAGCCGTTCATCTTCAAATCTTGCTGCTTGAATGAGATCTCTTCACCCTGTGCTACTCCTATTTGCAGTTTTACAAGGTCTAGTCCTGTCACCAGTTCAGTTACTGGATGCTCGACTTGCAAGCGCGAATTGATCTCGATAAAGTAAAAATTACCTTGAGGATCACGCAAGAATTCTGCAGTTCCAGCGTTTAAATAGTCTACAGCATCAACTGCTCTTACTGCAATCTCTCCAATACGATCTCTTGTCTTTTGATCTACCACAGGTGAAGGCGACATTTCAATGAGCTTTTGATGACGCCTCTGAATAGAACATTCTCGTTCAAACAGGTGACGGCTGTTTCCATGCGAATCACGTATAAGCTGAAATTCAATGTGCCGGATCCGCTCAAGGTATTTTTCTACAAACAATGCTGCCTTGCCAAAAGCAGCACGTGACTCTGCTGACGCCATTTCGAACTCCTGTCTTAACTGCTTTTCATCGTTGGCAAGTCTGATACCCCTGCCTCCACCTCCAAACGCTGACTTGAGTAAAACAGGGTAACCTGCTTCCTTAGCGATATCGGCCGCTTCTTCTACATCTTCGACAATGCCATCGCTTCCCGGCACTGTTGGAACTTTGGCCTTTTTCATAACTGCTTTGCATTTCATTTTGTCGCCAGTAAGTTCCATAGCTTTGCTGGTTGGTCCAATAAAGATGATGCCATTTTTTTCGCACATATCTGAAAAGTTCTCATTCTCTGAGAGAAAGCCGTAGCCGGGGTGAATGGCATCTGCTCCCGCTGCCTTGGCAGTTTCGACTATCTTCGTCATGTTGAGGTAGCTCTGAGCCGGCGCTGCTGTACCAATGTGATAGGCTTCATCAGCTCGTTTCACATGCGCTGCGCGGACATCTTCGTCAGAGTAAATAGCTACCGATTTTATCCCAAGATCTCTACAGGCTCGAATAACCCTGAGAGCTATTTCGCCCCTATTTGCGATCAGTATGCAGGTTATTTTTTTTGACATTGCTATCACAAGTTGATGTTGCCATGCTTCTTCCAAGGCCTTGACTCTTTCTTATTAGCAAGAGCATTGAGTGCCTGTATTATCATTGGTCTCGTCTCCATCGGATCTATAACCACGTCAATAATACCTTTTTCTGCAGCTATATACGGGTTTGCGAATTTGTCACGATACTCTTTAGCAAGCTTTTTCTTTGTTTCAGCTGCATTTGGAGTATTCTTTAACTCCCTCCTATGTATGATAGTGACTGCGGCTTCCGGGCCAAGGACAGCTATCTCGGCATTAGGCCACGCGTAGTTAATGTCTGCGCGCAAGTTCTTGCTTCCCATGGCAATGTATGCGCCGCCATAAGCCTTGCCTATGATACATGTTACTTTAGGCACTGTGGCTTCACAATATGCGAATAGCAACTTGCTACCGTGCCTGATGATGCCGTTATGTTCTTGATCTGTTCCAGGAAGATATCCTGGAGTGTCAACAAGTGTCACTATTGAGATGTTGAATGCATCGCAGAACCTGATGAATCTGGCCGCCTTGTTTGATGAATTGATGTCAAGCGCGCCTGCTAGGTACATTGGCTGGTTTGCAATGATGCCTATCGACCTGCCGCCCATTCTTGCAAACCCTACTATTATATTCTCAGCAAACAGTTCATGCACTTCAAAAAAATCGCCGTTGTCGACTATTGACTTGATTATTTCCTTCATGTCATACTGCTGATAGGGGTTCTCTGGAAGGATATTAATCAGCTTTGGATCGATTCTGTTAGGATCGTCGTTTGTCTCAACTATCGCCGGTTCTTCGGCGTTATTATGCGGTATGAAAGACAACAGCTTCTTTATCTTGTCAAAGCAATCGTATTCGTTGGCGGCGACAAAGTGAGCGACGCCAGACTTGGTTGCGTGCGCACGCGCACCTCCTAGCTCTTCAAAGGAAACTTCTTGGCTGAGCACTTCCTTGACCACTTCAGGACCAGTGACAAACATCTGGCCTACATTTTCAACCATCACCACAAAATCAGTCATTGCTGGTGAATATACAGCGCCACCAGCACATGGACCTATGCTCGCTGTAATTTGTGGTATGACGCCTGAGGCCATGGTATTATGGTAGAAAATTTCGCCATAACCATCAAGACTCATGACACCTTCCTGAATGCGTGCGCCACCAGAGTCGATTATGCCAATAATGGGGCAGCCGACCTTCAGGGCATGATCCATCGCCTTGGCTATTTTCTTG
This sequence comes from Nitrososphaera sp., assembly GCA_036844865.1. Lineage (GTDB taxonomy): Archaea > Thermoproteota > Nitrososphaeria > Nitrososphaerales > Nitrososphaeraceae > Nitrososphaera. Next base: position 2,814 of record DAIUEZ010000133.1, read on the forward strand.
CTTGTCATTTCGCCAAGTGAGCCACCAAGAACAGTGAAATCAAAAGAAAATATGAACACCTGTCGGCCGTTTACGGTTCCAAAGCCAGTGACAGCCCCATCACCGTAGAATTTTGGCAGCGTAGGGTCGTCGCTTCTATGTGTAATGTACTTATCTAGCTCTACAAATGAGCCTTCGTCGAGCAATAGAGAGATCCTTTCCCGAGCAGTAAGCTTGCCTTTGGAATGCTGAGCCTCAATCCTCTCTTGACCGCCGCCGCTCTCAGCAGACTTTTTCATTGAAGCCAGCCGCTTGATTTTCTCTTCATGCATAGAGATGTAATGTAAGCGAATAAGTCGTCATATAAATTCATTACAGATAGGAGCTATTCTCTTAGACTAGATCGTCCCCCCTGAGCCCGGCGAAAAACATTCATGCCAAGATTGTAGTTTTCAAAGAGTGACTGCAGTGTTTCAACTTCTGTAGAAAGCATTGCAATGTCACCTCTGTTTTGCTCAGGGTTCTTCATAAGCTCTTCAAGCCTCTCCTTCTTTTTCGCCAAGAGCTTGCCTACATTGTGCTCATATTCGCTTGACACATGACCTGCTACCTGCCATTCAAATTTTAACCTTTAGTCAAGCTGCGCAAATAATAGTTAGCAACGATCAAAATTTCAGGTAACATATTTTACATTGTCGCCTTTAAATAAGAATCTTTGAAAAAGGTCGAGAGGCCTATGCTGAAAAATAGTCTAATTTCTCAAGGGTTAATGGAATTATAGTGCTACAACCTGCAGCGCTTTATCGTTTTGATTTATCTTTGTGCAAAATAAAATTCAAAATTACGTGAGAGATTCTATCAACAGAGGATCTTGTATAAGAAGATTCTAAGGATACTCAAATAAGTTTTGGCATGTCACCTCTTATCGAATGTTTTTAACGAATCTATTAAAATCTACACAAGCATTAGTACTATTGTTAAGTATTTTTGGAGGTGTTAGTGTTTTAATCCCTATAACTACACTGTCCCCTGTCTTTTCAACTGTATCCACATCTGTTGATCAAGGGCAACTCTCAGAGTCCTCTGCAACTGATGATAGTAGAGGTAGTCTTTTCCAACAAATTGAACAATTCGTATCACCATCTGGCTATCAACAAGCAAGAGAAGACCCATCGT
>DAIUEZ010000134.1:0-2030 GCA_036844865.1 Nitrososphaera sp.
GCTAAAAATCCTCCACCGGTAACTCAAATACGCACAGAGAGGCCAGCTCCAGAGGAAGGGGGGCAGGAGCAAGGAGGAGGAGCAGCAGCTCCCGCACAACCAGGCACCACTAGTATAACAATACTTCAAGGCGCGGCAGTACAGGGAAGTCCTGACTACGATCCAGACTCGGCTCAAGTGCCTGTTGGCAACAAGGTAGTTTGGGACAATCAAGACACAGTTCCTCATACTGCCACTTCTGGAACTGGTCCTCAAGATCCACAGTCAGGACAGTTGTTTGATACAAGCATAATTAATGCCGGTGAATCAGCTACGATATCACTTGCACAAGCCAAGCCCGGACAACAAGACTTTTACTGCATGATCCACCCGTACATGACAGGGAAAATAACTGTACAGTGAGAGACAAGTAAAAGATAATATAGATTATATATGTTCATACTCAAGCCTCTCTCTTTTACTACTCTTGCAGTCCTGTTTGCACTAATATTTATAGGGGGTTACGTTGGTGCTTCCGGCGTTGGGCTCACATGTCCTGACTGGCCTCTCTGCCCACGTGGTCTATTGCCTCATGAAGATTTCGTTATAGAATACATCCATAGGTCTGTCGCTGCGACAACAGGAATGCTTGTAATAGCCACAATGGCTTTTACGCTTAAGTCAAAGGAGGCACCAAGAGGCATGAAAATTGCTTCGATAATTGCAGCCGGTGCGGTGATAGGGCAGATAACCTTAGGCGCGATAGTGATAGTGGAGCGGCTTCATGCAGTATTGGTGACTGCCCACCTTGGGCTGGGATTAGTGCTATTCTCAATGGTTCTCATAATCGTGCTCTCTGCATTTAGAATTGATAATGATAATAAAAGAATGAAGACACGCAAAGCGTCATCAAAACTGTCTACTCAGAACAATAAGACCACTACTCCGAAGAGTTGAAGAGCAATGATTTATACAGAAAGAAGTTGACAGATATTACTAGATGCTCTCGATGATGCATCGACGACTAGTACTCTTTATTGCAATGGCTGTCATTATATTGTTACCACTTTACTCGATCATCCCTGCATATGCCCACTTTGAGCACTTTACCCATTACAACAATAGAGGAGGCGAACTAGGTCGCTACTATGCTTACGAAGCACTAGAGCCCGAGTACGCTCCACCAAACGAGCCTGTTGCTGTCATGTTCAGCGTCCAAGACCGTGATGGGCATGACACATACAACATAGATACTATGGTTGAAATATACTCTGCCATGACAGGCGAGCGCCTTAAGGCCTGGCCGTGGACAAGACAGGATATAGGTGACTTTCAAGTCTTTTACAACTTTCCTGAAGTTGGTAACTATCAGATAGTGCTTAGCGTTGCAAAGGATGGCAACAGCGCAGTCAACCTGAATGGCATTGATCAGCCTCGTAAAACTCTATCAAGTACCGCAGGCTGCAACTGCGACAGGGTGATCTTTAACGTGTCAATCACAAAGAATCTTGGCACTATATGGAATGCGATGATGTTGATCTCAGTAAGTTTGCCTCTTTCAGTAGTAGGTGGCGTACTGATCTGGAACTATAGAAGAAGAAGAAAAGTAATGGGAAAAAGTGGTCCCTATCGCACCGGCGCGCAAGGTGACACTGCAAGATATATCATAATGCTAGCTGCAATAGCTGGAGGAGTTGTCCATCTCGCCGTTTATGCAGAACATGCATCTCTCCGTCTTGAATACAGTATATTTCTTTTGGCTGCAGCTGGAATGCAAATAGTTTATGGTGTAGCCTATACGCTTTTGACATTGGCAGGCCAGGCTGCAAACGAGTCTGCCCATAAATACTATCAAAAGAAAATAGCTGTCAGTCTATTTGGGCTTGTTGGCACAAGTGTCCTTATTGGGTTATACTTATATTCTATAATCTTGCCTCCTCCACTTTCTCCAAACGGCCAGCCAGAAACCATAGACATTGCTGGCATTCTTGCCAAGGGCATCGAAGTCTTTACAGTCATTGGCATTGTCTATCTTATGAGGCTTGAAAAGC
>DAIUEZ010000134.1:2130-3752 GCA_036844865.1 Nitrososphaera sp.
ATGGCTTGGAAAGTAATGATGCCAAAAAAGATCATGTTTGGCGAGAATGCTGCAAAAGAGTTTCCCTACCCAAGTAACGCCCTTATCATAACCACAACAACTCCAGACATCTATAACAAATGGTTGGATTACATGGGAATCAGGAGTTATGAAGTATATGACAAGGTAACACCTGATCCAGCAATTGAAACAGTTGAGGCAATACAAAAGGAGTACGAAAGCAAGGACATCTCATGCTATGTAGGTCTAGGAGGCGGAAGTTCTATGGACGTTTGCAAATATCTTGGCAAGCTGACAGGCAAGCCCAAGATATTGATCCCAACCACATTTGGTACAGGAGCAGAAATGACTACATATGCAGTAATTAGCTTTAGCCACAAGAAAAAGCTCCTTCAAGATGAAGCTTTTCTCGCCGACGCAGCAATTGTGGATCCATACTTTTTGCCTGGCACACCATTCAATATTCTGAGAAACTCTGCTTGTGATGCAGCAGCCCAAGCCTCTGAAGCATACGATAGCAAGCTTGCAAACCCCTTCACTAGGTTCTTCTGCAAGGAAGCTTTTGATATATTAGCAGATGGGATAATTAATGACAAACATCACCTTTTGCCCTATGGTGCAATGCTTTCAGGCATAGGCTTTGGCAATGCATCGACTACGCTAGGACATGCACTTTCATATGCATTTTCAAATGAAGGCATACCACACGGTTATGCCCTGTCCTCTTGTACTACGGTTGCCCACAAATTCAACAAATCTACGTACTATGAACGCTTCAAGAGAATATGCCAAAAGCTCAAGTTTGAGCAAATCAAGCTAAAGAAGCCACTTGATGAGGCTGCAGACGACATTATGCCTGATCGCGGACACCTTGACAATAACCCAATACCTGTTACAAAACAAGACATCATCAAGTGCCTCGATGAGATAGTCTCATCCAACCCGCTGGCTTGACCTAGTACAGTCCAATCCAACCGAATCTTTTTTCTTGCTTTTCAAAACCTTTAAATTCAGTGCGTCAGCTTTCTTCAACTGCAATGACTGTTATTCACAAGAGTATGGAAATTAATGCTCCAGTCAGCGAGGTATTTACCTATTTTGCAAGGCCAGAGCACATGGCTGACCAGTTCCCAGAGAATATGGGCCTCAATGTTATCCCAGTTGAAGTCAAGAACGGGTTTGGTGTTGGCACTATCTTCAGGATAAGCGGAGATTTTGACGGTAAAAAGCTAGAGTGGGACTGCGAAACTATCGATTATGTGCCTATGCGTAAGATTGTAGCCAGAATGATTGAGGGCCCATTTAAGAGCTGGCAAATTACAGTTGAATTTGAAGAGCTAGATCAGAACAAAAGCAAGACTAGTATGACAGTCGATTATGATATGCCCATGGGACCTCTCGGCAGCTTTATGGATAAAGTCAAGCTCAAGAAAATTGCCGAAAGAGGAATGGAAAACGGTTTGCTCAAAGTCAAGGCATTGCTTGAAGGTACTGGGTCGATACCTGTGTATATTACACTTGATGCTTACAGGCAAATTCTAAAGGAAAAGGAACGGTTCAACTGTTCTGTATCTGAAGCCATAGTTAAGATAATACAGCGGAATCAGCAACAACAACAGCAG
>DAIUEZ010000135.1:0-2338 GCA_036844865.1 Nitrososphaera sp.
AAGAAATGGACCGGGTGGTGGATTTGAACCCACGACCTTAGCAAGAAATTGCTTTAACTCAACCAAATAAAACTTTTATATAATCATACTATGTCTGTTTGGATCGATTTAACTGACTATAAGAGAAAAAGAGAACCATCACCATAAATTAACCTTAAAGTTTCTTATTCTAGGAATAATCGTCTCGGTAATAATTGCAAACTCGGTCATTCTTTTCTCGGATATACACAAGAAGCATTCTTCATCTCTTTGGGTATTAAACATAACTGGAGCCATTGCTTCGAGTTTAGCGATAATTGCAGTATGGCGGCATGGGATTCACGGACTTCATGGCAAATCATACCTTTTTCTTATGTTGGGTCTTATTTCTTGGTTCTCCGCTGAACTTACACTTATGTATTACTATTATGTTTTACACATAGAAGAACAGAGACTAGTTTCTCTTGCAGATGGTTTCTGGTTTGCTGGATATGTATTCTTAGCATTACATTTGTTTACGGTACTCCGCTCATTACGAAGTACAATTAAGCTAGGAATTGTGGTTTTGGTCTCAATTGTTACAGTACTATTTGTTATCTATAACGTGTCTAGTTTGCTCTCCTCAGAGTTTCTTGTTGACGTAGACTTTGCAGCTTTTGTTGTCACCATTGCCTATCCTATTCTGGATTTGACACTAATTATCCCATCTGCTGTAATACTTGTAAGTTTACGCAGAGACTATCAGCATTCTATCCCTTGGTTTCTTTCTTCTCTGTCATTATTAGTTAATGCAATAGCTGATGATGGATATGTAAATGACTTTGTAAATGGAAACTCGCAAAATCTATGGATGTGGGATCTATTTTATGTTACAGACTTTATCATTATGGCAGGTGCATTGTTTTGGTACAATAAATTCCATATTTCAAATGAAATAAAAAATGCAAGGTTGGAGCGCTAAGAAGTAGGATCAGATTTGATCCACAATTAGTTATTATAACTTTATTATGACTGCCCGTTTTCCAGCCAAATGAGGATCTAGTTCGCCGCTGGCTTCATTTATCTGCATAGGTGCCCACTTGAGATGATAGTGGAAGTACAAATGGATATGACCGAGCTATTTTCAATACTGGAGGATTGGAGCATAGTACTTAGGTAACAAGCCATTGTATAGTGGATGTTTTGTCCGACATCTGCTAAAAACAAAGTTTAATACCGTAGTTAACCAGAATGACAAAAATGGACCGGGTGGTGGATTTGAACCCACGACCTCGCAGCTCAGGAGCTCTTGCTATCTAAAGACAGGCAGCTGTAGTTAATTCACATGACTACTGTAACACATAGTTACCCTTAGGTTGAAATGTGCACGGCAGTTCAGCCGTTAACTTCAGGTGGTGGCTTGCTGCATGGGTGTTAACTTAGGGTGATAATGATAATAATAACAAATAGTTAGGTGTTTACTTGCATTGTAGGCAGAGCTGCATGGTAAATTTTTTCGGTATAGTCGGAATTGGCACTACCGCGTTTGTAGCTACCAATATTGATGATTTGCTTATTCTTATTGCGTTTTTTGCGAACAGCCGCTTTCCTTTGCCTCAAATTGTCCTTGGGCAATACGCAGGAATGGGCGCACTCCTAGCTATCAGTATTGTAGGCTCGCTAATTGCTCTAATTGTGCCAAACAATCTGATAGGTCTAATAGGGATTTTTCCAATTGCGATAGGAATTAAAGAGCTTTTGGAACTACTAAAGAATGGTGATAATGAGGAATCAGCCAAACAGCTGTCACGGAGCAGATTGATAGCATACCTGCCTTTTCTAACAGTTGCAGCGGTAACATTTTCTGGCGGCGAGGAAATTGGCATCTATATGTCAGTGTTTGCCACATACAATGAAGTATTTGAAATTATCATTATTGTATTATTAGTCATGGTTTTGACAGGGTTTTGGTGCGCGGTTGCATATTACCTAGTCAATCGTCCTCTAATTGCATCTAGTATCAAGCGTACTGGAACTGTTGCCCTGCCCTTTGTCCTCATAGGGCTTGGAATATACATCTTGGCAGAAGCATTTCTTATTCCATCTTTGCTTCTATCATCCTAATTCAGCAACTAAGCTTTTTTATTTGATAACCAAGCTAAACCCATTAACTCAGAGAATATCTTTTATTAACGTCATTCCTGCGTCTCTCTCAATCCATTCCTTTTTCTTGAACTTCATGCAGTTCTTTTAGTTAATGACGGTCAGTTTTCAGATCGGTTACATAGTTGATTGATTGACTATATAACCTTCAAAGTTGCTTTCTTTTGCAATTGCCGACCTGACCATCAGGTATTTCATCGCTATTGGATTTTCTAGG
>DAIUEZ010000135.1:2348-3667 GCA_036844865.1 Nitrososphaera sp.
AAAAAGAAGAGGAGGAGAAAAGAAGGGCAATACTGGTGTAACAGAAGGCGGCATAACATACAGGAAAGACTGATAAGAACCCTTATAACGTTATCATGTTGATTGCAAGAATAAGAGGATCTGCGATTTCCCATGTTAGCCAATCAATACATCATTAGTAATCGTGATATATCTCATCAAGAATGAATCATGAATTGTTTTAATTGCTATTCTGAATTTAATCCTACACTCTCAAAACCTATATGTCCAGACTGCGGATTTTGTTACTATTGCCGAGATTTCACCTGTTTCCACCATGATAAGTATACTGAATGAAGTCATCATCCTGTTTGACTAATGAAGGATAATATGTTCACAGAAGTCCAGGGGCGTATAGCATAACTCTTGCGCTGTTTGCTATTAGTGTGTCTGTAAGCTCTAAAGTTGCATGTATATGCGGTTAGGCGATGAAGCCGCATAGACCTCCTGTCATTTGTGGTGCCGCTATAACTAACTCAGCAAAAATGATACACAATGGGACGATTAATACCCTCTCCCATAAGGTGCACATAGTGCATCAAATGGAGAATTGTTAAAAACGGAGGCTCAATTCAATACCGTAGTTTCCTCGCAATAAAAGGTGGACCGGGTGGGATTTGAACTCACGATCTTAGCTCTCTGCAGTGTTGTTGATCTAAGCAGATTCTTCTATATAGATCTATTTACTAAATCAACCTCAGTAAGTCATAGCTACTGCTGCATTTTACTATAATCCCATGTCGAAAAGAACTTTGGACTAATTTCGACAAGAACAACTTCTCCCTTCCTTGCACTATCTGTTATCATTTTTGCTACTGGGTGATCAAGAGTACCAAGATATTTCATACTGATTCTATCAGCTTGTGGAATGATTCTATCTGGATCTTCTACTATACTCGCAGTACCTTTACCTTTGACTCCCTTAGGAGGAATATTCCCATCATAATTTTCATAATCTATGGAAAAATAAATAGTCGATTTTCTTCGGAGATTTTGAGCCTTCTTGGCTAATTTGGATGTAGTTATGAAGAGTTTTCCTTGATCTTTATCATAGTAAAACCAGACAGGCTGAATATTGGGCTCACCTTTTTCATCAATGGTTGCAATCTGCAAATTCAATTTACTTTCAAGGAAGCTGTCAGCCTCTTCTCTTGTCATACCAGGAATCTCATAAGTAGCATCAACGACTTTCATAATACTTCAATTAGACCAGTCATAGAAAAGGGTTCTTGTTTTATAAGATTATCAAGTTTTAATGATAAATCAAGGTTGGGTTGCTGCTGATGCTGTTGAGATTGTGG
>DAIUEZ010000136.1:0-3549 GCA_036844865.1 Nitrososphaera sp.
CAACACTCCACAATCGTGAACCTTTTTCGCATTACTGCTTAACTAAAAAATAATGGCATTGCTTTCATACCAAAGTATTCCTCTAGGCTAACCCAAGGAAGCTATGTCTTACTTCATCTCTATTACTACTACCAGTATTCTATCTGTTGTAACCATAATATGTCATATCTCGTATGTTACATTACCACATTAGGTAATAAGACTCAACTTTTAGGAATATAGAGAATCAATAGTTCGATTTTTAAACAAAAGCAATAAATTGATTGACAGCAGATGTCAAGATAGTGCAAAGCGAACAAAGAATCCCAAGATGGCTTGTAGAAAACGACCCGTCATGGGAGAAATCTATTGATTCAGACCCAGGGACTTTACGATGGATTAAGAAGGGCACCCAGTTACAGGCAATATGTCATCCAACTAGTATTTTTTGCGAAATTGTTGGCCAAACGGATCAGGAGGGCAACATTTCGGATCTTATAGGCGGAACTCGTATGGACAAACATGCTAGATATGTATCAGGCGTGGGCGACATCACAAAATATCTTTCAAGCAGATACCTGAACCCAGGCATAAATGGACGACCCCGGTTTGACTTAAGGAAGACCCCTAAGGGGTGAGACTTCTTTTTTTAGATTGTATCGTATCTACCAATTCTGTAGTCGATACACCGGGCGAGGTCAAAGCTTAGATAGCTTTTCAAGCAACCTAGGGTTATATTTACCAACTAGGTGCTGGAGTAATCCTTCTGGCATGTCAAATCTCTTCCTTTCCCTGGGCTGTAACAATTATTTATTTCATAAACATCAAAACCAGTGAGATTGTCCATTGTCTTTGCAAGATTCAATACAAAAGCTAGCCAAGGAAGCAGTTAAACTCGTTAAAGGTGCGAAGGTGGTTGGATTAGGTAGTGGAAGCACAGTTGCCCTCATTGTAAGAGAGATGGCAAAACTTCCAGATAAAGAATCAGTTGAATTTATGCCAACTTCTTTACAAATCAAACTGGAAGCAGAAAAAAGCTCTCTCAGGATGGCTAATGAAAATATGATTCCACATACAGACATTGTATTTGACGGCGCTGATCAGATAGATGGCAAATTTAGTATGATAAAGGGAGGGGGTGGAGCACTTTTGAGAGAAAAAATCCTGATTTCTGCAGCAAAAAAAGTAGTAATAATGGCTGACGCCGCAAAGTTTGTGCAGTCTTTCAGCCGGCCAGTGCCTATGGAAGTACACCCAATGGCACGCTCAGTAGTCTGGCAAAAACTGGTACAAATGGGGGGAAAGCCGGTGCTTCGCACACTTGACAAAGGCTACCCTTTTGTGACTGAAAACGGAAACCTCATTTTGGATACCTCTTTTCCTTCAATAACTGATGCAAAAAAAATGGAGGTTGAGCTGAAGACTATTGCCGGGGTACTTGAAGCAGGACTCTTCACAAGAAGGGCAGACATTTACTATAAGGCCAAAAACGATGGGTCATTTGAGACGATATCGTTTAAGTAGAATTGATATCTTTGAATATTTTGCAATATTGTCTTAATGTAGACCTCTTAAGAAGTACAAAGCATAGCTCGTGGAAACTATCGAAGCTACAAAGGTAAAAATTCGAATCAGTTTTGCCTAATTGAAGAATTTTAAACGAATCGATGATCTGTGTAGCAGAACCTTCATTAATTATATAGTAGCGGAAGTGCACTATGTTGCCTTCTACCACATTTAAGATATTCTCAGCCTTATTCTAATAGAGCTTTCTATTCTCCATGATTTGCAAGATCATATCCTAAGTGCAGCAACCATTCCAGTTACAAACTGTAACCCCGGTGCCAGTGTCTATTTTAAAAGAGGTGGACCCTCCGGCTTGGCTGCCTTAGTAATTCATTTTTGTTACCCCTTTACTTGGTTATCAAAATACGAAAAGAAGCATGCAATAGAAGGAAAGCGCTAAAATTACTAAGTGATAGCCACGACCGGTCGTGCAATAAACTCTCCATGCCCAAGTGCTTCGTTGGCTACCTGCCCCTCTTCCATGATTATGTTCCCTCTTACAATCGTCATGACAGGCCACCCGCGCAACTTCCAACCATCGTAAATTGTGTAGTCGGAGTACGACTGGAGCAGCTCAGGGGTAACAGTCTTTTCAAGATCGAGGTCAACTATCGTCAAATCTGCATCCGAGCCTGGTTGGATGGTACCTTTCTTGGGGTACAAGCCAAATATCCTTGCAGTGTTGTAGCTCGTGACTTCGGCTAGTCTCTCGATACCGATTCTGTCCTCATTTACGCCTTTGGACAAGAGCACTGGCAGCATCGTAGCAATGCCCGGAAAGCCGGAAAGAGCTGACCAGACATCGCCTTTTCCCATTTTCATTTCTAGTCGATTGGCAACGTGGTCGGTACCAATTGTATCGATTATGCCATTTCGCAAGGAAGACCACATGCTTTGGAGATCGCTTTTCGAACGTATCGGCGGCGTCACCTTACCTATCAAGTTTCCAAACTCTGTGGTATGTGTCAAGTAGTGGGGGCACGTTTCAATGTAATAATTGGATTGTCCCTTCTCCCTCTCTGCAAGTATCGCGTCAATTGCGGCAGTTGAGCCGATATGCACAAAGTACAGGTTGGCGTTACCACTCATTCTTCCAAGGCCCGAGATCTTGGCAATACTTTGCGCTTCAGAATATGAAGGTCTGCAATAAGACCATGTCTCAAGATAGGCCATTCCTTTTTGTTTTGCTTTGCGCATATGCTCAGAACAAACCGCAGGATCTTCTGCATGCACTAATATTGTGGAATGATGATTCGTACCCTCCTTTACAATTGAAGACAATAATTCATCTGTCATGTTGACTAGTCCATCTCTTAATTCATAGGTACCTGGCTCCAAATCCATATGGATGCGATTGAGGTCAGCTCCTAGATTCATGTAGACTTTTACTGAATTAATTCCAAGCTCCTTGAGGTAGGGGATATCCCTGACTTGATCCGGCCGGAGGATCGAGGCGTGGACAGAGTAATCGATATAATGATTGCCTTTACTTGCACGCAATTGTTTGATTATGTTACTATTGCTATAGCCGTCAAAAAGCCTCAGCATCCTTATCATTGTAGTGACGCCACCTACAGCTGCCGATCTCGACTCTGTCCTTGCAGCTTCGTTGATTGGAGTGTAGACACCGTAATGCACATGTGGATCGATTGCGCCAGGCAGCACATATTTTCCACCAGCATCTACTTTTCTTGAAGCAGAAACATTGCTAACAGAACTAGCAAGTGACTTTATTTTGCCATCCTCGATCATTATATTTGTATTAGATATTACTCCTACTCTAGGGACTACCGCAGAAGCGTTCGTGATTAGAAGATCACAGGAGTTCTGCATCTAGCCCCTCATACATTGGCCAACACCATAATATCTTATGCCCCAACGTGGATGTTTTATATTGGGATTTGTTAGGCTGGATAGCTAGAGGAGAGGGGGGCTGGTAGTTCAGGGGTAGTAATGCTCGCTTCGCAAGCGAGAGGTCGCGGGTTCAAATCCCGCCCAGTCCAT
>DAIUEZ010000137.1:0-3498 GCA_036844865.1 Nitrososphaera sp.
TTATCCCAAAAAGTCTTCTCCTTTGTGAAAAAAATTTCGAGCGAATGAGCAAGATATTCAGCGATAATCTGTTTAGAAAAGCCATTACACGAAAAAATAAAATTAAGAAAAAGGTTGCAACCATGATTTATCTTTAAGAAACAAAATTCAAAAGCAAGAGACTTTAGATCTGCTTGGCTGCTAGAGTAATTGATTGCTGATCTTTGTTAAAAGACTCTCGATAAGGCGGGGCGGATCTTAGGAGCGACTGCAGGGCTTGTATAATACTTATTTAGTGCCATGAGTACTCAGTTTTGGAGTCTATGCCGCATTTAGCGTGTCTATATGCATGGTGACAGGGGAAATCACAGGGGAAATCCTTATCTATCCTAACGCATCTATTTTGATTTCACCTATTGTTAGTTCCTAGGGGATAAATGATAATAATGAAATATCCAATCCGAAACCTTGTATATGAGAAGATCCGCCAAGCAGGCACAATGACAGATACTGATCTTATGAACGCGCTCCAAAAGGAGGGTCTCACACTTGGAGATTCTGACTTTAATAAGACGCTTATGGACCTTGAAATATACGGCCTTGTAAGAGTTTCGTGGGTAGCTAAGGACAAGCGCAGAATAGAGCTGACAGCGGATTCCGAGGCTGCTTCTTAACCTATAATACGAAAAAGATGAACAGATAGTGGTGGCATTAGTGGATAGTAAAATAATGCATCAAGTGCTAGTGCGATAAAGATCACGATAAGATACGGTGCAGTGACTTTGTATGCCTTCCATGCAAATTCTGGTGTCGGGTTCTTAGCTAGCTTGTAGTGATAGGCTAACATCAACGAGCCTGAAACTGCCGCGACTGAAGTATATAGCAAACCAAGTCCAAAAAATGCCAAAGCTAACGAATATGGCAACAGGATTGCTGTATTGAGCATAATATAGCTTGCTGTCCTCTGATTTCCAATAAGCACAGGTAGCATGGGAACATTTACGCTTGCATAGTCTTCTCTTGCCCTTATTGCAAGGCACCAAAAGTGGGGAGGTGTCCACATGAAAACTAGCCATCCCACCAAGAAGCCCAACAGGTCAATGGATCCAGTCGCACTGGCCCAGCCCGCCATGGAAGCAGCACTTCCCGCAAAACCCCCGATGACAATATTTGATGCGTTACTACGTTTAAGCCAAGCTGTGTATATTATGACGTAAAAGAAGATTCCAATAGCAATCATTGCAGTGGCAACTGGATTAAGGGTAAAAAACGCAATGACAATCGAAAGGGCGCATAAGGTAAACCCATACGCAAATACACTATTTGCAGAAATTCTACCGCTAGGTATGGGTCGCTTTGCAGTACGCTGCATCATACTGTCAATATCTCTATCGTAATAGTGATTAAGAGCACTTGCTCCCATTGAGGCTAGAGCCCCCGAAATAGTCAGAAAGCCTATCTGCCAAGCACTGACATCCCATGCAATAGCTGGGGTAGAATCAAACCTGCTAGCCGACAAAAGTGAAGCAATAGCTGTTATTACAAGCACAACCACGATTCTTGGTTTTGAAACTTCTATGTAGTCAAGTACGGGCACAGGCTTAACTCGATCGGAGTTCTCGCCTTGCTCGCATTTAATTTATTCGTTCTCTCGACAGTTAATATATGAAATGCTTCAAATTAGCCACCTGTAGATTGAAGAACCTCATAATCTTTCGCTTTAATAATGCATGTTCACTATCCGATAAGCCGCATAAGCATTTCATATTCTTCTTGTCTATGGCGTGAGATTCAGCAAGCATATAGATCTTGGTTATCTTGTTACGTGCCTGTTGAAAGTTATAATAGCGACTAATCTGCTGAGTGTTCTCAAGCATATCAAGCAAAGTCACTGTATTAAGCCACGCATCCCAGATTGTATCGCTCTCGCTTATGTCGAAAAGGTCTGCTGAGGTCTCAGTTGCTGGGTATACCGGATATACTCTTAAGACCTAGTATCAACAAGTCTGGATTTTCTGTTCGTTTTAATGCACAAGACCAAGCCCACACGACTTTTGGTGATGATATTGTTATACAAGTATTGCCTTTATTTTTGGAGAAGAGGCACTAATTCGGCTCCAAGCGTTACTCTAGCCGCGTACATGAATCCTTCCTTGTCACACCCCAATCTGCAGCGTGTTATCTCCGCTAACTAGCTGCTCAACCGTTATTTAGTCGCTATTTGTCTTACCAACAAAAGAGGCATGCTACCAAATGTTTCAACTGATGTGTAAGCATCCGAGGAAACGATTAAGTATGCCAAAGAAATTCAATAAGCGTACAACAACATGACTGACTGGGACCTTCTGACACCCGGTATTGGTCTTACTTCCATAGGAATCGTCGGTGTCGGAATTTCTCTCTCAGGCATTGCCAAGACCTTCATCGATGGAATGCATGCCGTTACTCTTTTGACAATGTTTATTGGTATGATCTTCCTTGCCTCGGGGTTGTTCAAGGATGGCTTTCCTACCTCAGGTAGAGCCAAATCTGCTACATTTGTCACGCTGGGCTTCCTGGTTACTTTTGGTTTTGCTGCGGCAGTGACGGTGAGCACTCAGGTTCCAAGCATTTTTGCGTACATAGGCCTCATGCTTATAATCTCAATTCCCGCTACGGTGCTTGCAGTTGCCTCCTACAGAGGCGTCCAATACCTTAAGGCAATGGCTGTTATATTTATCGGTGCTGCTATTGTAGGCGGCTCAACATTCTATGCATTTGGGTTGGTGACGCCTAAGCCCCCAGCTGAAGAAGAAGCAGCAGAGGAATCACCCGCTGCGGAGAAGCCATCTACTCCACCTGCGAACACTGTGAACGCGACCATACTTGCTGGAGCCTCTGCGCAAGGCAACCCCGATTATGACCCAGATCCCATTACAATAAAACAAGGGGATGGAGTTCAATGGACAAACGAAGACAATTCGCCTCACACCGTAACCAGCAGGCAACAAGGTATATTTGACTCTGGGCTAATCAACGCTGGCGACACCTGGCTTCTAAATTCCGCCGAAATGGCACCAGCACAATATGAATATTATTGCACACTTCATCCATTTATGGCCGCAACACTTGTAGTTTCAGATGGCGAAGGCACTTCGCCTCAGGGCTCAGAAAATGCCACGACGACCCAAGGTGCAGGGGCAAGCAATCAGTCCAGCGCCTCTGCAAACAACGCAGCAGGCAACAATACTACTACTGCAGCAATTTCAAACCCTCCTCAGATGAGTGGGTCAACAACTACTGTCTCAATAATGCCTGGAGCTGCGGTTCCAACCAATGGAAAATTTTATGAACCTAACAGTGTTGAGACTACAGTTGGCAGCATGGTAACATGGGTTAACGAGGACACTGTGCCGCATACAGTGACGTCGGGAACAGTGGAAAACACCAGACCTAAACCTGACGGAAGCTTTGACTGTGGTATAATAAATCCTGGAAACAGCTTTCCATTTGTTTTCGATAAAACTGGCAAGCATCCCT
>DAIUEZ010000138.1:0-3488 GCA_036844865.1 Nitrososphaera sp.
TACATAGTAGCGAAAGACTCACATGAAAACGGGAGAAAGCAAAGGAAATAACTTTCGAAAAGAAAGAGGAAGATATCTTTATGCTGATTATACGCCATTAGAGCAAAACATAGATTTATTGTCTCAACTCAAGGATTTTTCTAGTCTTTCGGATACCATTTTTCAAGCTCATAATGACTTTGAACGTCTCAAGTCGGTACTCGCTAACGCAGAGTCTTTGGAATCTGAAATAGTCTCTAAGATAGATCAATTAGGCAGCGCCCTTGTAGATATCTTTAGTAATTTTGGTACCACGTATAATGAGCCATTAAGAGAACGATATTCCATTCCAAGCGAAGCCGATCCATTTGTAATTGCAAGCAATACCCTGAGAAGTAACATTATTCATTCTAGAGAAGTATTTCTCAAACAATCTGATAGTTATCGAAGATACATTTATTCGAGGATAGAAGGCTCCTTGAGCAGTGCAATAGAGCCTTTGAATGAATTGATTTCAAAGAGCTATGAAAAATTGCCTTATATTTTGATATCCAATCTCCAAAAGGGATTGAAGATATCTGTTGATGATACATTTGGGGACAGTAAACGCTACAATATTTTGCTGATAAACACATTGCCACCAAATAGTATCAGTTTATCTGAAAATAGTCCCTCTCTCTCTTATTCTCTTTCAGTGAGGAGCACAGAAATTGAATTTTGGAACCAAAGAAGAAAGGTATCAGATTTTGGTTTGAAGGATATAATGATACCTGTAGGCTTAAAGACTCCGATAACCAAAAAACTAAAAAAATCACTTGATTTTTTGCCAGGACTTGACAAAGAGACAAGGAGTCAGAGAGCGCCAAAGTTTGTAAATGTTGAAAATTACTCTCTATACTCAGCAAACACCGATGGCAAAGAGAATCTTTTGGTAGCCCTTGTAGATAACCCCTCCAAACCAGATGATAATCTGATAGAGATCAAATATAAAATATCGGAACTAAACCATCACAATGGTAGGACTACTATTACTACTAATGCTGCAGGCACTTCTGCAGAGCCTAGAACACATTATCTTGAGTATAATAAACTGCCAAGAATTGATTTTACTTCAAGCGAGCAAGGAAAAGTACAAGACATATTGGGAATCAAAGATATAGCTGAAGCTACTGATATTCCAGGGATACTGCTTCTTGGCAGGGCCATCCTTGACAAGATTGAGCTCATACTACATTATGAACCCTCCCAATTAGCATTGTACAGCAAGTTATCTTCAATCAGAGTTGATGATAAAGATGCTCTGGTAGTAGATGAAAGTAAAAGTTCTATAAGCCTAGGTAACAACAACATCGTAGCATACGATCCAAGTTTGGTGACTATATTTTTAGAAATTATTGCCAAATACTATTCGCCAATTATAAGGAAGCTAAAGGAGAGGAGCCCTATGAAAAATGAATTAATATTAAGATTTGAAAACGCAGATGGCTCCAGAGAAGAACATTCACTTGGAATCGAGGAGCTAAATTTTCTTTTGAAAAGAACGGAGAGCGGAAAAAAAATAGCAAGAGCTTTAGAAATATACAATGGTGACGATGATATTAATAATAAGAATATGATTACTGGTAGTGATGATACAACAACCCGACATATGTAGCAGATAATACTAACAGAGATGTCAGCTTTTCTAAATTTGGAGCCATAATGTATGTCATTTTTGAAAAATAAGCATTATTGATGTCACTAATATGTTGCCAAGCTTGATGACTATGTAGGGATTAGCTTGCTTAAAGTCATCATTTACTCTGCTTGTATCCCAGTCCACAGCATTATCTGCATCAATAATGCCTTTATCTAAGGTTTTTTGCGATATTGTGAGATCCAAAGGTTCTACAAGCTTCATCACTTCTAGTTTGTTAATTAGATGTGAATAGATTGTATACTCATTATAAAATTGATTAGTGACATCTGGTGGCTTTTTGTTATTAATTATATATTCGGTTGCCACTATAGCAATGCCTCCAGGTTTGAGCACTCTTTCCATTTCTTTTAGACTTTTAAGTGCACCAGAATAGTTTTCTCCACCAAAGTGCTCAATCGACGAAAAAGAAAATACAATATCAAAGCTATCCGAAGGAAATTCAAGCCTGGTGCCATCCATTCTTAATGCTGTCAAAGCACTTTGATTATATGGAAACGGCGAATATTTACTTGGATTTTCTGGAAAATCAGCGGGTGCAAAATTTTCCCACTCCTTTGCGCTATATAGGTCAGTAGCGTAGAGATGACCTAGATGATTTGCTAGATAAAAAAGAATTAACTCTTTTCCAGCTCCAATTCCTATAGCTGTACTATTTTTGTTTAGTTTGCCAAATCTCTTCATAGCGATTATCCCAAGCGTCCACTCCCAATCTTTTCTGTGGATCTGACCTGGTTTTCTTGCAAGTATGCCTCGGCACTTATTGTAATATGTAATATCTTGTAGTTTTGGAATTATCTCTCTTACTTCATAGTTCTCCCAATCCTCTATACAACATAATTTGTTCAGCCTCATTCTTCCGTTTGGATCCCCATAATAAGAGTTATTGGAAACTTGCTTCAGTCTTTTTATAAAGGATTGTACTTCTGAGTCCTCTGCACTTTTACGCGCTCTTTCATCTAGTTGATGTATCTTCATACGTATCTCAGACCTGCTCTTGCCCCATAATAGATCCTTTATTATTGATGGGTGATGGCTAATTGTAGTAATTCTTCTCTTTAGAGTCACACTATTTGTTATGCTGCTATTATGAGAAATTATTTAACGGTTTCTTGCATCCTTGTAAGAGTATATGGCAGTATAACTTGAAGCTATGTCTAAAAATTTAGGTTGTCTGTAAAAAGTCCAAAAATAGCCAATTCTTCTTCTCCTCCCTCTACTCTCAGAGGTACAACGCATCGAATAATGCGTAACAGAGCTACACATATTAGGTAATATTGGCAGTTCTCCGTGGCAAAACGCCACCCTTGAAGGAGCGCAAAGGAGTTATATATGATATCTTCAGAACTATCTTAATTTGTTCTTATGAGAAAAAGAATAGAGTCGTTTAAATTTATAAATCTTATATATCCAATGAAAAGAAACAATATTATGATAATTATTCCTAAATTATCTTTTGCCGCTGCACTAATGACATTTCTCTTTTTCTCTATGACGAGCATATCATATCAACAATTCCCCTTCTTTGACTTTGAAGAAGAGGGGGTAGATTGTATAAACTACCAGGCAGCGGAAAACACCATTACTATAGACTGCGACCATGCATCTTTTGGCGATGTTATTCGCACTATACATGATCAATCCATACTTGAAACACTTGAACAAGATGGCGAATACCTTCTAAAAGCTAACCTACGAGTAGCTGATGGCACCACCTTTGAAATGACTTCAGATGAGGATGGTCTTCAATACCTAAAGATTGCTGGTGCAAATGGGATAATAGTTCATGGAAGAATACTGATAAACGGTGTAA
>DAIUEZ010000139.1:0-330 GCA_036844865.1 Nitrososphaera sp.
TCTGGCTTAGATCTTGCAGATGAATGATAATGATGATCATCTTCATTTGATTTAATTAAGAGCCATTGCTTTTGCCGCTGCCTGATTCTGATCAGAGTAAACGAACCTTTTATCTTTGTACCATTTAATGCAAAGGATATCTTGCCCTCACGGAATTGCTGTCGAATATCTCGTTCAGTTGCATATGTACCTGTGTCCCATACGATAACTGTCCCAGCTCCATAGTTGCCTTCTGGAATGACTCCTTCAAAGTCGATATAGTCAAGTGGATGATCTTCTGTTTCAACTGCAAGCCTCTTTTGCCTTGGATCAAGGGAAGGTCCCTTTGGC
>DAIUEZ010000139.1:340-3389 GCA_036844865.1 Nitrososphaera sp.
AAATCTGAGTGTTCCTTTATTATCTCTCTGCTGATGTTGTGCATCAGTTCTTCTAACTCCGCTTGGCTCAGGAGTATTTTTGAAATTCCTCTTTGCGTGGTACTCATTGAGCGACATAGCTAGTTCAAGGACCTATATGTTGATGAGTTCTTTAGGTATCCAAATTAAACCCAGCTGTCAAATATGTAGAGTTTTTGGTTAGGATCTATTATTTTGCAACGAAGGTAAAAGAAAGAAGAAAAAAGGGGAGGAGAAGCCAAAAATCCATTAATGTCTTTTAGATCCAAATGTTGCATACATACATACACACTCTCTACTACCCTCCTAAAGCAGGCTACCAGTGTGTCCGGGATTAGAAAGCACCCATATTGAAGTATTATATACTATTTTTGCTTTGATCTTGCACCAGAAGACTTGCTTACACTTGCTTTCAGTGCCTCAAGCAAGTCTCTTGTTGTCTCCTTTGGTTCTTCCTCTTTTACGATATGCAGTCTGCCTTTGCTCTTTGCTTCAATTAACTTCTCTAACTCCTTAGTATATGCATCAGAATAATTGCTTATATCGAACCGTTCTGATCCAAGTTGTTCCACCAATATCTTGCCGAGGGCAAGCTCTTGATCGTCCAGTCTTACTTTGTAAGTTGCACTTGCTGATATTTCCTTTATTTCATCCATTGGTCTTATTTCGTCTAGGTAATGCAAGGCATGCATGATAATGCCCCTTTGAAACGCTCGAAGAGCAACGAGCTGCTCTCTTTCTCGCAGGACCACCTTGCCTATTGCGACTTTGTCGGTATTTTTTAAGATGTTAACCAGCAGCAAGTATGCTTTATCTGGTGTCTTGTTGTCTGGTGCAACATAATAGCTCTTTTGCACAAAAATAGGGTCAACTTCCTTTGCATCGACAAATTCTTTTATATCGATTGTCTTAGTTGTTTTCAGTTTGATATTTTCAAGTTCTTGCTTCTCTATCAATGCATAGTTATCCTTTGCTATTTCATAGCCTTTTTGAATCTCTTGATATGGAACTTCTACATCTTCAACAGGACACCAGCGCTTGTATTGTATCCTATGACCTCTTTGGCATAGTTGGTTGAAAGAAATTGTTTTCTCCTCAGCAGCAGAGTAAAGCTTGATTGGTATGTTGACCAATCCAAAGGATATACTACCTTTCCATATGCTCCTTGCCGCCATCCCAGCTTTATGAGCTGAGCTATAATGTTTTTAAGAGGTAGATAAGATGCTTACTAAATATTTATATAGAATCTTATTGCATTTTCAATTAGATAGAAAGTTTGTCAAAATAATGTTAGACCGCAACATTACCCTGATACGTTCCTCTCATCTGATCTTATCTAATCTCTCTTTCTCTTTCTTCCTATGTGTTTTCGCGCCTCATCTCAATTTATGGGCAATAAGAAAATTGAAGCTGAATATTTTTGTTTATGGTTAAATTACTTATTGTACAATAGAGACTTACCTATATGACAGAAAAAGATTCATCATCGTCTAATGCAATGCCTAGTACAACAAAGCTTGAAGGAGTGATAGTTATCCTAACCCTTTTGATAAAGATAGGAAAGTATCTTCCCTGGATAGTGCTAGCCTTTGCTCTAGTAAACATTACTCTTGCTGTGTTTTACTTTACATGGTGGAATAACATGGCAGGCGGAATAGTGAATCTAGTATTAGCGAGTGCAGGCTTAATCTTCTTTGGCCAGTTAATCAGAAGGCGCAAGATACATAGAGACAACTCTCGATACACGAGAAAAGAACCGCTACAAAGTGAGACACACGTTGCTGGAGAAAGAAAACTACCCGCCGCCGAGGTAAAATAATGTTTAGCAAGTCAATTTCCCGATTTCATATATCTCTCTCGATGCCTTTGCCTTAAAAAAGGCATCACACTACGTCTCGAACTATTAGTAACTGATATGAATAATACTTTAGCGTAAGAGAAAAGCCACAAATGGATAGATTTGGATATTATATCCAAAAAACCTTAGTTCTATCACTGTAAAATGTTGTTATTCTTCTTTTTCTTTCCTACACAATATCTCTGATATACATATTAGGTCGACATAGAATCAAGTTAGACCCTGACTCAAACATAACTATGCGCTCTTCTTAGCTATGCCTTCTCTATTCAGAGATAATTCGGGTTCGCTGATGTGAAGCTGCGACATCTCAAATGCAAACTTCTCTAGAAAGGTCACTGCCTGAAGGTCTGTATTTAGTCTGTACATGTTTGTCTTGCCAATCTTTCTGCTAATGTAAATCAGTTGGTTTTTCTCAAGGTGCGGCAATTCTCTAAAGATGGTTCTAAATGACAGTCCCGTTTTGCGAGCTATCTCTCCAGGCGAATAATCAAATTCTTTGTGGTCAAGGAAAAAGTCCACAATTTGGGAGACAGCCCGAGAAGAAAACACATTAGAGAATACACCTTCATATTCTGAATACTCTGGATGCGTCTCACCCTCGCCTGAGGACATGATCTTAATTATATAAGGACATATTTGTTCCTTGCTATTGCAATAAAGCTCTCTTGAGGCAACAAATAATTCGCTTCGTGCGAATAAAAAGGATAAATAACGCAGTATCTCAACTATACTTATGAATATCTTTGAGATTGCTGGCCTACGTGTCCTCATCAAGAGGCAGCAACCGATGAAATTATCTATCCTAGTCAACGGTTTTCCTGATGACTCTGAGGACAATGTGCTTTCTGCAATCTCTAGCCTGAAGCTGCAAGGATACCTCATGTTTGATGATTATCAACCGAATGGAATTATCTCAATAAATAGAGAGAGACGCAAGGAAATCCTCCAAATTGTCGATTCAAATATACAGGAGGATAAATTCCAAAGCCTTACTGACGAGAAGAAAAAAGAAGCTGGCACCCCAATCTCTGTAAAGAAAAGCCCCCTTCAGGCCGCTGCAAGACACCTGATGTCTCCTAGCGTGAGAACCTTTGCCGTCTCCTCTTTACTCATTGTTGGTCTAGTTAGTGCAATCGGAATCTCTCTTCCAACAGCAACTAGTCCAGATTC
>DAIUEZ010000140.1:0-3366 GCA_036844865.1 Nitrososphaera sp.
TTGAAGCCCTATACGTTGCTGGTTTCCTCAAAAAGCTTCTCACCTAATGCCATGACGGATTGGCACCTCTAAACATCAAATAAGCTTGTTGTAGTTTTATTTAGAATATAGTTCTATTATCTTTTGTATCCCATCTCGCTAGAGCACATGATGACACTAAATAACAAAATCGAGCATATCTTTTCAAGTTACTCAAAGCTTTTTTAGCTACATTACTCGCATCTGATCTATTATATTATCTCCAGGAGAAATAGCAGGTTTGATCTTGTCAATTAGTGAGTTCATTCCTACGGGGATTTGGGCGTTAGAAATGTTGATGCTATTGTCGTTGTCAATCGAAGTATGATTTTTATTTTTTAATTGACACCTTGTGCGCTAATCGATAGGTATATACCCTGCTCCGACAAAAGGTCAATAGTCCAAGTTTTAAGCAGAATAATCACTCGATATTAAAGGAAGAAATAATCAGATTTCTTGTATGTCGATACGCTCCCACATTTAGGACACTGTTCTCTCTTCTCCTGGATCATAGCAGTTTTGAAATCAGATGTGTCTATTTGGATAATTGATGGATGCTCATGACCGCAATCTCGACATTTTACCATCATGGTTGTGGTTGACAAGTCTAGTATCATTATCATCCCTCAACTTAGACTCACATCGTCTTATTTTACTACAGTAGCGTTTACTCTCTGCAGCTTTTTATGATAAAACTATTCGGCTCTGTCTGAAAAATTCGCAGAAATAGACCTGTCATCTATCTGGGGTAACCCGAAAGAGATAGGTTAGTCTAGCTTTGTTAGAATGTTTGTAGAAGCTCGCTCGCTGTAGCCAAAGAGACCCTCTTTTATGTAGCTGAATTTAACAATCTATTGAGGATTGATGATATAACAATTATCTATAATCCTTAACTGATTATTCTCCCACCTGACGTCTAGGAGATGTCAGGAATGGGTGGATCAGAGAAAGATGATAGGAGCAGAGATAGCGGTGGAAAAAGCTCCCCAGTTAGTGGAGCTGGATTGGGTATGCTCTCAACAATAAAGAATAAGAAGATTATGACGGTAATAGGTGGAATATTAATAGTCATAGGAATAGCAGGCATGGTAGCTGTAGGCTCAAACGCGCTTGGCAGCATATTTGGTGGTGGGTTTTCACAGCCGAATGAGGGTACACAATTTCAAGTGGGACAGTACGTTTTTATGTTCTTATTGATAGCAGGCCTGGTTCTAGTGATATATTCACAGATAACACTGCAATCACAAAGAGCGAAAGCAAGAGAAAGGCAAAGCGGCAATAGTTAGCTATCCTATTATAGCTTATCCTATTATAGCTGTGAGCCCACAGGATCGGGCAGTAAGTCACTGTGTCCTCTAAATGTTCATGAGGTATCTTTTGCTTAACCCTTGTAAGACTGCTAATTGATAGACGATGCTTAAGCCTTTTCTCCCTTATTGGACTACTACTTATTTCTATTAGCGTTGTTAGGTGGTAGTAATAATCGTAATCGTAATGTCAGATAAAATTTAACTTCCAATTAGTTCTGCCATATTTATGACCATTTATGACCATTACATATCGATTATATAGATTATTTTACGACCATAACAGGGCAGCTTGCATAGGTCACAACTCCTGAAGCAACACTTCCAAGCAGGAGCTTGGTAAAGCCCGACTTCCCTCTTGTCCCAACTACAATTAAATCAACTTTATTGTTATCTGCATAATCCACTATAGCTGGCACTACCGAAGTGGGGCTTGCAACTACCTCTGTCCTAAGCTTGACGCCATTTGCCACTGCGTTTTTGTCTATATCGTCAAACCACTTTTGAGCCTCCTGCTTTGACTTTTCAAGTAAATTCTTTATTGTGTTTGGCGTGATAAGACCAAAGACACCTGCGGAGTATTCATACCCAAGCTGCGAAACGATGACATTGAGTGCAATTAACTGCGCACCATTTTGCTTTGCCAGCATCACTGCGTAGTCGGCTGCCCACATGGAATATTCCGAACCATCCACGCACACTAGAACCTTTTCAAACCTAGCCAACGCACACCATTATTGCATTAAAGCAAATATAATGATTTGAAAAAAGCTAACCTCTTTTTATAGTTATGATTTCCAACCTGGATATGCTAAAGCTGTGACTATGATCAAGCTTTCTGATCCAGATCCGACCCCCATCAACTTCTAAACTACAAATAATAATAATAATTTACACCCAACAACGCATTAGCAGAGGCTGCGATGTTCGTCCATAGTAAGAATCCTCTAAGAGAATTCCTATCATATTCCTTGAGCATCTTTATTTTATTTTTGGCTGGCAGATCCAATAATAGATAAGTCTATTATTGGCGAAATATTGCTAGTAAATATCGGCCAAACAAATAGCTTAACAAGAAAAACGCATTTAAGTAAAACTGTCAGGATAACTGTATAGATATCATTTGCAATATATCTTGTAGAAGTATTATATCAAAAGAAAAATAGAGGAGATACCTAGCCGTTGCTGCCAGACTATCTTTCAGTCATTACCTACCTTTTTATGCATATATTTCTCTGCTTAACTTGATTGCGTAGAGATTCTGTTGTCGTTGTTGCTGTGTACTTGCGATGTCATCATTACCCTTGAGCTCCTCTTCCCCCCATCATGCCGCTGAACCTTTCAGGACTAAGTACAATGCCTGTAATTGTTGTTGGTCCAAAGTGGTTTTCAGTTGCTGCAGGATC
The DNA here is from genome assembly GCA_036844865.1 of Nitrososphaera sp. Taxonomy (GTDB): domain Archaea; phylum Thermoproteota; class Nitrososphaeria; order Nitrososphaerales; family Nitrososphaeraceae; genus Nitrososphaera. The sequence goes on from DAIUEZ010000140.1 coordinate 2,732, forward strand.
AAGATAGAATTCCATCTTGTCATTAATGATGTGGATATATCCATTGACATTTTCTACAGGTCCTTCTTGCAGCGTTACAGTGAATGTACCGTTAACTGTTGTTGCATTAGGACCTTCATGGAGCACACCTGTTTGAGTAAAATCAGATACTTGGTGAGTATGCTGTGCTGTGCCATCTGCATTTGATACCATGTAAAGAGTGGCGCTGAAATTGTTAACATGGGGCTCTGTTTGTACATCGCTGCTGCTAATCAATGGAGCATCAGATTCAAGATTCCAGTGACCTGCAGTAATCCATGCAGGGTTTCCATTTTCGTCTCGTTGTATGCTGGCAATGACTCCCATCATTTTTGAAGCACTAGAGGAGGAGGCTGTTGTTGTTTCTGTCATTGTAGTATTATTATCCGTTTGTGCAAAAGCAGTTGCAGCCAAGCCAACGATACTAGCAACAGCGACTAGTAGTGTGGTAGCTAGAAACATAGTCGACGCTGTCCTTTTAGATATTGTCATCATGTTTTTAGATGCTTAATTGAATTTATCGAGTATACTAAATAATTCAGCATATCGAATGCTAACTTTCTTACATGAAACGATACAGTCTTATCCAACCATATAATTATCGATACTCGTTACCT
>DAIUEZ010000141.1:0-3348 GCA_036844865.1 Nitrososphaera sp.
CTTCCTTTGTGGGCTGGCGGCATATCAATTAACCCTCAGCCTCGCTATGAAAAAGCCAGCGGTGTCATCTATGTGTGGATACAGCCGGCGCGCGTTCTTTAGCTGGGGGTCAAAGATCAAGTCGCCAAATTTTGTAAGTCCACTGGCGCCGTGCTTTGTGGGCTCAACTGTAATATTGTCGGATTTTTGCAAAAGTCTATTTACCACCATTTCATTTTCTTCGGGAGCAAAAGAACACGTAGAATAAAGCAAGATGCCGGAAGGCTTGAGACATTTTGATGCAACTTCTATTAGTTTATCTTGAATCCTAGAACAATAGTCTACATCTTTGGGCGTATGACTGGTTTTTCTTGTGATGTCTTTTGCAATCACCCCTTCACAGCTGCATGGTGCATCGAGCAGCACCCTATCAAACTTCATCTTAAACTTGCTTGCATGCAACCCGTCGATCATAAAGATGGAAGTATTGTATACGCCACATCGCATAATATTAAATGACATCGATCGTGCCCTTCTCCCATTGGGCTCTAATGCAATTATAGAACCGCTATTGTTCATCTTCTGAGCTATGAATGTAGTTTTGCCCCCTGGGGCAGCGGCTACATCTAATACAGCTTGGCCTTCTGCGACTTCTAGCGCGTCTACTGCCATGCAAGAGCTGAGGTCTTGGATATAGTAGAGGCCAAGTAGGTACTCAGTCGTAGCTCCTGTTGCAAGAGGGGCCCTATCCACTGCAAGTACTTCTGGCATGACAGTGCTTCTCAATTCAAATCCCTTAGATTTGAGCCTATCCTCAAGCTCTTGTTTGCTTGTCTTAAGTGTATTGACTCGAATATATTGCGTAGGTGGTCTGTCCATCTTTGACAATAAATCCTCGATTCCGGGGACATATTCTAAGAAGCGGCTGACAAGCCATTCGTCATAGCCGTACTTTGCAGCCAGCCTTGAGGATTTTACCGATCCTGGGAATATCAGCGTCAATCCGTGGAATGTTTATGTTTATTTTCTGATTTAATTATTATTATCATCATTATTATTTTAATCTCCCTTTGCACCAGTCAGTCCAAAACCTGGGTTAGCTGGCAATCTATATAGTTGCTTTCCGTCGCAATTGCTTCATTTGTCCTAGCCTAGACGATAGCGATCTTAGTGTTCGTTCATTTCAGAATGGATGGAAAAAATACTATGACTGCCCATGTTTCAAGAATGCCTTTTCTGGATATGCTTTTTCCGAAGCTCAACTACATTTATCTCAGTCCCAGCAGGTGCTGTGAGGCCATTAATTACACTCTTACCCTATACTCAATGCCGTATCTGCAACGTCCGTTACAGCGTCAATCCCAAGAGCATATAATGCTATGTCAGCCTGCGCTAGGTAAAAAATAGATATTTGTGTGATTGGATCGCCTGCGGAGCCATTGAGCAACGAGTAGACGCTCCCCTGGTTCATACATCACTATGCTTTACAAGAAGGCGCCGTTAAAAAGTACGTCCTGTCTTTATCTGTCATAAGGGTGGAAGATCGATATCACAGCCTTCTTCGGACGATGCCTGCAAAAGCTATTGCTGACCTGTAGCTATTGGTTATTGTTACTGAATTTGAGGATCTGGTTTTCACACATATGACCAAGATCTACATATATAAAGTAACTATGAAATCTATGTCTAGCCTTTAAATGCCTTAATTGCCAGCTGTGACATAAATAAATGCATCCAGAAGACCTAAAGACAGTCTGGCTGTGTTGTGAGTGTAGGCGGAATTTTCTATTTCATTCAGACGTTGAGGATCACAAAAAGCAGTTCAACCATTCAAAAGTCATGATATGCAACATTTCTGAAAGTGGAAGGTCTCCAATGCTGTTCATACGCGGCCGGAGCTCAATTAGCTTCAAGCTCAACAGCAAGACATCAAAAATTATCATAGAGTACCAATATTATCCTTCTACCGGCGTTATACAATATGTTGATGTGTTTTATAGTGACAAAAAATTGCAATCAAAAATAGAGGGCGACCCAGAGATGATGAAAAATATAGATAATTATCTGCGCAATGCCTTGAATAAACGATCAGCTAGCCTTCAAAAACCAACTTAATTGCTTTTCTTCATGGTATGATAAATAAATTAATTGAAATGTTTCCGAAAAGACCGCTGAATAATGTCAGTCCGGGGCGGGTTCTTCATAATATGAGGCCAGACTTCTACCAGCGTAAAAAAATTAAGAAATGTAAGCAGCGACTGTGATGCCCTTTGTGATTCTTTTATTGTATTATGCAGCCTTGCCTCTTATTGTTCATTTTCATTAGCAGGGGCTGGAGAAGGTGTCAGATCGACTAAGTCACGTAAGTCTACATTTACCTGGGCAGCGTTTAAGGCAGTAGATATTCCGAGATCATCTCCGAAAAGAGCTCCATTGCCTTGTGAGGGGTCGTCTACGGTTTGGCCTTGTCGTGAGTCAGAAGTTACACCACCGCCTGCGCCTGCTCCTCCGCCGCTACCACCGCCTCCTACAGTATTAGTATTCAGCAAGTCTTCTGCTAGTGATATGAGGTTTCCTTGCCTATTACCTTCGTTCTGTTCTGATGTTGCGTCTGCAACTTGTACGTTGCCAGTCTCTTGGTCGACGTTGCGCTCCAAGTCCGGGCCAGCGTCTTGTGCAAATACTGTCTGTGATACTCCTACAGTCATAAGAGCAAATGTCGCTAGGATAAGAGCTGTTGTTGTGCTTTTTGTTGCCATTTGGGTGATAATACTCTATTTGTATCCTTAATATGGAATTCTCAACATACTTAACCAAAATTTAGTGATAAAAGACAGATATTACCTATTATGAGGAAGTTTTTCAAGAGGCAGACACAAGAGAGAGATAGAAGGAGTGCTTATAAACACCAATATTTTTTCGCTACTTGTCGATATAACTTTCAAAGACAGGAGAAGGATGAAGACTCGGAAGGACGCAAGAATAACCGAGCTATGGCGCTAATAGATAATGTTGTTTTATTTTTAATGTGATTCTAGCTCTCTTAGCGTCTTCTTCACTTTTTTTGATCTGCCATCTGAGACGTGGTGATTGTACTTCGTCTAGTTTTAAGTGAATATTTTTTTTCTTGTGTGCATCTGCTATACCTTGAGCTGCAAAAGATGTATTAGCAGGAGCAATAAAAAGAAAAAGAGGGGATTGCTATCCCATAGTTGAGTTCTTGCTTTGCTTTGGTTTTATAGCAGTCGGTTAGGTGCCTCTATCGGGTATCACTATTATGGGGACGCTGGTCCCAGTACCCGGTATTGAAGAGTCTTGTTCTGTAAACTGCTCAAAGCCTAGATCAAAGCCGACGACTGCACCTCTTGA
>DAIUEZ010000142.1:0-3346 GCA_036844865.1 Nitrososphaera sp.
CCCCAGCATAGTCACTTCAGCATCCGCTGCAACAAAATGTACAAGTCCTGGAGGAGGGCACCTCAGGGGCAGTATCGAAGCGCAAATGAGTACCAAAATCCCAGCGGAAAGGCACCAAAAGGACAAAATGACTAATAAGTAAACTCCCCCCACCGTTTTTGTCTATAAGCTGAAAAGTATGACTATTTTTGTTCTACTAGCCTGCCACTTTTTACTTGTTTTCTCATCACCAAATACAATACGATTTGAGCATTTCTCTCTAGTGTAGGGCGATGGATATCCTCTATGAGAAACGATGCTTCTATAAAAGGCCTAATCAACGGCTATAAGACTTATAACCGATATAAAATATAATTTCTATATAAAGGTGACAAAATGTCTGACGAAAAAATACTCTTACTCATGAAGTATATGGGGAAAGAGTTGGATTTGGAACCTAAAATTCTAAAAAAAACACTGAAGGGAATAGGGGTTAAGGAAGTATACGTTGGTAAACTAGTAGATAATGCAATTACCATCACGTGTTTTGCTAAGTGGAAGACTTCTCAGGTGGATAAAAAGAAGGCAGAAATAGAAAAGAAAATTCCAAAGATGAGGATCACTCAAGTAGAACCTATGACTCGCCTCTAAACCTTTTTTATAAATAGAGAGGCTAACACCTCAGCAAGGGCGCTATTTTTTGTGAATGTTAGCAATGTTGTAAATCCTATACGGCAGGAATAAAAGCAACAACACCTCATTATGAAAGAACAACGAAGTATTGAACGAACATCTTTCTGCTTCTTACAGTAAGTTGTTGTCTTCTTGGCTAAATGTATTTTCGCTATTTACAGTACTCATTTATGAAGTATCATGAGAAAGAATCCTAGCCACACTGCACTTTTCTAGTGTGGTAGGAGAACTGAAAATGCAATACTTCATTAGCTATCATTACATAATTTGCGACTCGGCGCGGCATTCTGATGATTGCTATATTGATTTTTTTCAGTCTATTGCTGATGAGTATTGCATGGATATATGATAGGCTAAGGTAGTGTCAATTATTCTTTTAATGGGTCTCTTTCTGCTATTTTGTTTATCTTAGCTTCTTTTTCTTTTTCCTTTATTTTTAGTAGCCCTGCCTTTAACTGCTATCAATGCTCCTCCTCGTTTCTGCGTTCTCAGCTTTGCAAATTCTTTTTCCTGTGCTCGCTCTACTGCTGAGATCTGGCGCTGTATCTGTATAATCTGTTTTTGAGAATCTTTAACTACAGATTGTAGCTGCCTTACTTGATCTGTAGTTTTTTCTATACCCTTTTGGATATTCGTTAATGACTTCAAATTCTTTTGTACTTCAATGATTAGATCTTGCTGACGTTTAGCTCTCCTAAGCACTTGCAATATCAATACTTGCTCAGGAGACATTGTGGGTGCTACTTGCTGTTGTATTTGTTCTTGTTTGGCTGCTGTATCTTGTTCTGTAATCTGTTGTTCTTTGTCACCTGGTTTACCCTCCTCTACAACAGCTGCTTCTTCTTCTGTTTCTTGATCTGTATTGGAAGAAGATAAGGACGATTCTTCTACATCTGGTTCGCTACTTGAGGCTGCTACTACTACATTCTCTGCATTTTCTTCTTCTTCTTCTTCTTGCAATCCTGTAGCGCTATGGGGATCAACTGATTCCTCGGTATCAGTAACTCTCTTTATGTCTTCTTCGTTAGGCAAGCGCTGGTTGGACATATATATATACACAACCTATACAATTCCTGCAAAGAACATACTAAAATTGTTTTTGGCACACTATTACTAATAAAAAAATTAATCTTATTGACACACCTTCTTCTGGGATTGAACGCTCTTTTCATGATGCATTTAGCAATTCCTGAGACAATCCACATTAAAATGGATCTCCTACCTACAGTTTCATTAATGACAATATGGCTTTAAGGTCAAGCCAACTATCCCAGACCTTGCCCTCATATTCAACCCTTACTTTTGAGACATGCACCTTGCAGATAGGCGCAGAGGAGCAAATAACAAGATGATATTCTCAATCATTCACTTGGTAAAAGGAGTAGGTAATGTAACAGCACATTATATCCCAACGTATACAAAAAGAAGTCTGCTTACGGCTTCGGCTTCAGTTGCAGAGGTATGGTATGCATATTTTAAATAACTACGATCTGGATATCTGATTCTAGCATTTTTTCAGCCTTCGCCATTTCAAACATTCTCTCAAGCGCTTTCTTCCCTTCATGTCCCATATCTAGCGTTAAGTTGTTAACGTACATCTTGACAAATTTTCTTACTGTCTCTTTTGGCTGTCCTCTGCCAAACTGCATTGCATAATCAAGCGCAGCGTCAACATTATCAAGGCCGTACTTGATCGATTTTGTAAACAGGTTACTAAATTCCTTTATTTTATCTATACTCATAGTCCGGGTGCTTGCAACATTGATACCAAGCGGGACAGGCAGATTGCTAGTATTATCGGACCACCATCGGCCAAGGTCTAGGGCGCTCGCAAATTTGGCCTTGTCATATGCTATCTGGGCTTCATGTATGACTAGGCCAGCATCTACATTTCCTCTGGCTACGGCATCCGGTATTCTCTCAAATGGTACCACTTTTTGTTTGAACTTGCCAACTGCCAATTTCAAGAGCAGATTGGCTGATGTGAGTTCGCCAGGAATTGCGATTGTTGCATTCTCCAATTGAGCTGGAGATTTCATCATCCTCATCATCTTTGTCGTGTTTTCTTTTCTTCTTGTAATGACAATTGGACCGTAATTGAGCCCGAAGCTGCCTCCACTCTTTAGTATGACATAATCCTTTAGATGGGCGTAGGCGTGAGCTGATACCGCTGTCACATCCAGTTCATGTTTCAAAGCACGTCGGTTCAATGTTTCAATATCCTGTATGATATGTTTAATTACAAAGTTAGATTCAAGCTTACCGGACACAAGTGCATAGAACATGAAAGCGTCATCTGCATCTGGTGTATGGCCAAGAGTTATTATATCCACCAAATTTATCATTTCTTTGTCACGCTTCTGCTACTATTAAACCGTGGAATCCCATTCTTGTATCTTGGCTGGAACAACATTTAATAATCCTGCGCCAAACTTTTTTGGCTTGATCATATGCCAAAGTTTAAGTCAACTCAAGACATTTTGAGAATAATAGGTAATAAGGATCAGATACGCAACTTTGGCGTCATTGCCCACGTTGACCACGGTAAGACAACTATGAGTGATAGCCTGCTGGCAGCATCGGGCATCATTTCTCCTTCTGTGGCAGGTCAGGCTCTGGCGCTTGATTCTATGAAGCTTGAGCAGAACCGCCAAATGACAATTAGAGGAGCAAA
>DAIUEZ010000143.1:0-3313 GCA_036844865.1 Nitrososphaera sp.
ATGCACTTGATATGGCAGCTGCCAAGTCTGCCGCTACATTAGGATGGAAATGACTCCCAATAACGCACTCGCTTGTCTACATTCTGTGGTCATTCCATACCGAAAGTAGAGATACGCTTTATTACAAGAACGAAAAATGGGATACTAATTAGATTCATAATCATCAAGGAGACATAAGTTTAAAACGAATAAAATAAAATTCTGTGCTACCATTGCTATGTCACGAATATGTTTCCATAGGGTAATACATGGATGTCTAGGAAAAAGAGTGAGAACATTAAATGACAAGTAAGAACAATAATTACAAAATATCTAGTCGCTCTTGTGAAGTACTTATCATAGGTGGAGGCTCTGCAGGCTTGCGTGCTGCAATAGAAGCTCATGATGCAGGTTCACAAGTTCTTATTGTTAGCAAAAGCAGAAGAGGAGATCCGCATACAGTCCTTGCACGTGGCGGCATCAACGCAGCCCTTGGAACTATGGATCCACAAGATAATTGGATGATACATGCTAGTGACACTCTCCGTGAAGGATTGTTCATTGCTGACTACGACAAGGTAGAGGTGCTTTGCAAAAGCGCACCTGACGCTGTGGCTGAACTTGTAAAGTGGGGCGCTCGATTTCACAGAGAACCTGACGGCAGACTAACGCAGCGTTTCTTTGGTGCTCATACCTATAGAAGAACATGCTTCTTTGGTGATTGGACAGGCAAAGAAATAATCCGTGTATTGATGAAACAAGTTCGTCTGCGCAAAATTAAGTTTGTCGATAATGTCTATATTACAAAATTATTAAAATCAATGAAATCAACCAATATAGAAAGGACACAAGGAGCAAAAGAGAAACGTAAACAAAAAGAAAAGGAAAAAGAAATCTCTGGGGCTATGGGCATAGATCTCAAAAGAAAAAAAATTATTATTTTCAAAGCCAAATGCGTAATACTGGCGACAGGAGGATATACTAGGGTCTATCCCGTAAGCAGTTCAAGAGTTTTTGAAAACTATGGGGATGGTGTGGCTCTGGCGTACGAGGCGGGTGTAGATTTAGTAGATATGGAAATGGTTCAATTCCATCCAACAGGAATGGTCTGGCCAAAGAAAGCTGTGGGTACGCTTGCAACAGAAGCAATACGGGGCGAAGGTGGAATCTTGTTAAATTCTAAAGGTGAAAGGTTTATGAAAAATTACTATCCACAGAGAATGGAGCTTGGGCCACGAGATGTTGTGGCTCGCTCAATTTATAACGAAATTGTTTCTGGTAGAGGTACTAAACATGGTGGTATTTGGTTGGACGTAACACACTTATCAAAAGCGAAAATTTTGGAAAGATTGCCAACCATGTACGATCAGTTCAAGCGCATTGCGGGAGTTGATATCTCTAAGGAGAAAATGGAAGTTGCTCCAACAGCCCATTATTCGATGGGGGGTGTCAAAGTCGATTTGAAGTGTCAAACAAACATAAAAGGATTATTTGCAGTTGGCGAAGTGGCAGGCCAAGTACATGGAGCAAACCGCTTGGGCGGCAATAGTCTGCTTGGAACAGTGGTATTTGGCAAAATTGCCGGAAGGGAAGCGGCAACTAAGGTAGCGAGGGAAACGAAGAGAACAATCACCGGCAAATCATCATCATCCATTCTTGGAATAACATATAATGAAGACAAGAGGCTTGTGCCTACTTTGTTTGCTGTTAAACAACCCCTTAGAATCCATAGTCAGATTCAACAACTTATGCAGGAGAATGCAGGAATAATTAGAGAAGCTAGCAAATTGCGAAAAGGGATAAAGAAAATTTCAGAGTTAGAAAAGACATTTTATTCCAAGAACAATGTTCTAAAGAGTATCAAAAAATATGAGAATGTTGTCAGTACTTGGGAAGTCAAGTCTGCCTTGGTTGTTTGTGAAGCTGTACTAAGAAGCGCTTTAATGCGACAAGAGAGTAGAGGGGCCCACTATAGATCGGATTTTCCCAATAGAGATGATATAAAATGGAAAGTAAATATCTATTGCAGAAAAAGCGGAAGAGAAATGGTTCTCTTCAAACGCCCAGTTGGAAAAGTGAGAGAACCGATAAAGGATTTGCTAAAAGTAAGGATGAAGGTTGAACACCATCTTCTTGAATAAAATAGTACAAGGTTCTTCGCTTCAGCAGCCGCTAATATATAACGCTGATATAAAAAGTACTTCAGATATCTGTATAAACATTATAAATATTCCCTCCTGTATTGTTGTCAACGTAACTCCATATCTCCGGACTAATATCAAGACGCTGGAACGCTGATCTTTGATTGTCATCTAAATGATCATACACTAGCTGGCCAATGACTATGTGATTAGGATTGGCAAGAGCAGTCATTTTTACTGTAATATTCAAAGTATAACTCAAAAGATCATAGACTGGTTTCTTTATAACAAGATGTTCTTTTTTGTTCTTGATGATATTCGCGTTAGTTTTATCCCTTCTACGAATGTTGGGATGAATGTCCCAACCACTCTGTATTATTGCATTTACACCAATGTCTATTCCTATCCTTAGATTCATTTCAGGATAATCGTATTGATCAAGAATTGGATTTATACCCTCACGCGCTATCCGTAGCATGCATTTTGCACAATTGACTGCATTAATACATGCTACTTTGGCTTCAGATTTATTTCCTGAAATAACAAAAAATGCGAGTACTGCGTCTCCTACATACTTCAGCACATATCCCCCAAATTCTTTAATTACAACAGACATCTCCTGATTAAAGGCTTGAATTATCATTGTGAGCCTATCTATAGGAAGAGTCATGGATAGGTTCGTGGATCTGACAAGATCAACATTCAAAATGACAAAAGTGGTCTTATACCTGGCAAATTTCTTCAACACATTTTGGGTTTCGGCAACAGAGATAACAAACTCTGGTTCTCCTTCTAGTGTTTTCCAAACTCTGGTCTGGGATCTTGTCATTATGGAATTTAGATCAACAACTTGAGCATTAGGAGAAGATGATGATTTTAAGGAAGATGAATGCAGCGCTTGTTTAACAGATTCGCCTTTTCGTCCTTCTATCAGATATGCATCATAAATTATTTTGTCGACTTTCTCTTGACTGATTCCAGTCTGTGATGATATGATGTCTGTTGTAATCCCGGATTTATGTAAATTTAATATGGTTTGTCGTCTATAACTACTGATATCAGCACCAGAGTCTTTACTGGCTTCGTCATCAGGATTTTTGGGACTCATTTTTGTATAATATCAGTCAAATCATAGTCCTATCAACATAACACCATTCCCATGTCTCACCTGGCTCAAAAGACCTTATAATAGG
>DAIUEZ010000144.1:0-3283 GCA_036844865.1 Nitrososphaera sp.
TTATAGCTCCCAAGCTGCCGGCGAAGTAGAAATGAGCACGAAAGTAATTTCATATTAAGAGGGAATTTATGTATATTGCATGCAATAACTTTTTTACACCATAAGTCTGCCTTTTTAGTATTTAGATTTGTAGGCTATTTTAGCGACCGTGTGTGTATCTTACATTTGCTCTAAAGATATTGACATTAATTACTCTTGTTTTAAAGCGTTAATATATCAGAGCATAGTTTTCTTTTAATGGTTGTTGGCTGAACTGATACATTGAAGAGCAAAGGACAACAAACATGTGCCCTATGCGGTAAGGTTATCAAAGCAAACATTATCAAGCAAAAAGTGGGTGGAGCTTATTATATCGTTGATAAAGATGAGTGTGCTATAATATTGAGGAGACTCCATAGCGTATATGGCAATGATTTTTGCATGATGCTCAAAGAATAACATCGGCATAAGATAATTCACTTATCTATTCTAATTTATTATTCGTTAGAGAAAACCTTGGAAGGAATTTCTGGATTGCCAAAGTTATCAGAATATGCAGAATATAATTTGATTTGCTGCCCATGTTTTATCCTGTATTTGTTGGAAATCAGATTAATTACTCTGCGATACTCGTCCTTTAATGAAATTAACTCTTCGGCCAGTTTTTCTGCTATGAGTATGTGACCATTATCGCCTGCATCCATCACTCTACGAGCAATTATAATGCCCGGCCCCCATATGTTCTGTACATTATTGAGATCGCTTACAGTGAATACGGGACCTGATCCTAGCCCAATTCGTACCCCCATTGAATCTGCAGCATCATATTTCTCTTCATTATATGCTCGTATTTTGTGATGAAGCTGAATACTAAGTTCAAGTGGACTTTCTGGGTTTGAGAGAAACCCAATTGCCATTCCATCACCTGACGGTAAAATGATCCTCTTGCCTGTGGATGCCTTTCTGAAGGAATCACAAGAATGAATAAGCTCATTTAGGATTTGAATTTTCTGAATCTGCTTTTTCACAGACAGCCTAGGGTCCGAAAGACCAACCATATCAACGTAGAAGAAGTTTGCATGAAAAGCTTCTGAGGGCAATCCTGTATCTGATATTTTTGAACCATATGCATTTTCTAGTCTATAGTAAATCTCCATACACTCTTTGCTATCAAACATAAGATCTGATTTAACTAATGGCGTCCCTATTATTGGCTTTGCACAAAGTGCACATGAAATATCAGCTGAAGTTCCAAGAGATGAGCGCTGCAGATTCCTAAAAATAATGATGCCATTGCTAGAGATTTTGAAATCAGTCCATTTAGGATCATAATAGACTCCTTTTAAATGGCGCACTCTGATGTTTCTAATTGTCACATCGTTAGAATCTTCTTTTAATCTCATCTCGATAATGCCATCTACTATTGAACTTAGATTACTGACCATTCTCTGATCTACTGGTGAGGTAGTCAGTGTAAGAATTGCGGTTACGTTCAATCCCTTCAAAATATGAGTCAAGTCCATTACAAATTCTATCAATGTTCTTTCTCCAAGCAAGAATAATGTGTGCGTCATAGAATCTACAACTAATCGTATCGGTTTGCCAGTGACGCCGATATTATTATAATTATTATTATTTCTCTCCTGATTTGAAGATGTCACCCACGTCTCACTTGTCGACCAAATTTCAAGGCTACGTTTCAGGGCCGAAAGTATTGTATTTGCTAGCTCCTTTCCAGAAATTGATCTCTTGTTACCATAGGGCGATGACATATCATCATCACATGGATTGATAAATTTCAGATGGTCGAGAATACTCTTACCTTCTACATTAGAAAAGAGCGCTTCAAATTGCATCTTGCTCAAGTCCGTACTTATGAACATGCATTTTTCTCCTTTAAGCAATCCATCTAATAGGAACTGTCTGCAGTACATTGTTTTGCCTACACCTGAGGGGCCGGACAGGAGCAAAATCTTTGGGCCATTGCTTTGAAAAGGCAGATAAATTCCTGGTATCAAGAGACCACTGCTGATATTGTTATTCTGAGCACGGTCCAAATTATTACTGGCTCTTGACAATCAATATACCACACTCTAAACACTTATTTGCCTTGTCATGGTAAGCTGTTCAAGCTGTTTTGCAAAGGGATGATCTGGATATTGCAGCACTGTCAGGAATTCTTTTTTCTGGAATTGGATATCACAATAGCAAGGGATAGCAGATATCAACTCCATCTTGGTTTGATCAGAAAGAAAAGTATCAGAACCAAGTTCATTCTCAAATGTTTGTATTGCTATTGGAGTCCCTTCAGCTGGCATACTACTGCTAGTACTCTTGTTTGTAGATTGAGATCTATGAAGATAGGTCCTTGGAACACAATAACCAGAGACTAGGTTTAAAAGAAGAAAGGATTTCGATCCAAACTTTGTAAATGACCCATAAATATCGTTTGCCATTTTTATAGTGCCTTCAATATCTAGATCTCCGAACTTGAGCGTAAGGAAAAGTACATCTGCAACTGCTAGCGAATTAATAGACCAATACCTAATACCTGGGCTTGTATCTAGGATAACATAATCCGATTCATAATCTGAAATCAAATCTTCTCGTAATTGAACAAACCGTCTAAGAAGCTGTATATTGGCATTGGCAGTCTTGATACTCCCTTCTAATCTGTATATCTCTTCTTTTTGGGGGTTTGAAAAACCAACCAATAACTTTCCTATCTTATTCGTTTTACCTGCTGCATATCTGGTTAGAGTAGACGTCATATCTACCATTATTTCGTTCAGGTTAGAATTTTCAAACAAGAGATCGTTTATCCACTTATTTGGAGAATAATCAAAATAGGCATGAATGCTAGGTGCATAAACGTCAAGGTCAAGCAAAGAGACATTATATCCTTTAAGTGATAGCATGGCGGCTAGGTTACATGCTATTGTTGTTTTGCCAGTGCCGCCTTTATATGAGTGGAAGGCAATGCATCGGGGCATATCTTATGGCTATAACTCTTTCGAAGACCTATTTAGGAATTGCCTCTATTAACCTTAGCTAAACCTAGGATAATGAATAAGCCTCTGCTTATTGCTTGTCTGACATCAACATATGAGGAGTAGATATAGTGAAACGATTAAAGCCAACTTAAAAAGTTTATTACCTGTACCCTTACTTGCCGCCTGCTTAACTACAGGAACAGAAAAATTTTTTGTTTGGATTTTGCGTAAAAGGAGATTTTCGGTGGTCCAATTGATGTGCTTCTGGGATCACGGGCAAAAGCAATAATGCAATCGTTAAACTCAGCTTT
>DAIUEZ010000145.1:0-3274 GCA_036844865.1 Nitrososphaera sp.
GATCCATTTGCTGGTAGGGGCACGACAGGCATCGTAGCAACATCACTTGGCCGCAAGTTCCTGGGAATTGACCTCTACGAAGAAAATGTGGACAGGGCAAACAGCAATATCATGAGAGGGTACAGTCTACAATCTAACTTGATGTGATTTGTGCTCAACAGGCAGAGAATCGATATTTATGGCTAACATTTGATTGACACCAGAAAAAGATGAGTAGCTAGGAATGAACTTGCTTAGACAGTTATTTTTTGCACTATTGCTCTTTTGTTAGCCATCTTTGTAATGCCTAGAACTATTATGTTTCGAGTAAGGCGAGAGTTGGACTATTACGCAGTGGTGAGCCAGCATGAAGCCAATATATAATCGAAGATTAAACCAAAATAATCAACCGGCGGGTAAAAAGGTTGAAGTTTGATCCTACCGTCATAGGGCGGGAAAACTGTGATTGCTGCATGTATAGCAGCTGCTGTTCGTTTTTTAGCTTGCAGTATCATAATTTAGCACGGTACCTCTTTATCACGCTTGCTTTTGCAGGGCTCCTTTCGACTGGATGGTTTGGAATACCTCTTATCCCACAGTATCTTATCGACTATGAGGTTGATATACTGGCAGGCATTTTCACGTTATTTAGTTCCCTTGGCACCATATGGGGCGTGATGGCGTATCGAGAATTTACGAAGTCTATTGAGACAGTGATAGAGGCAAGAATAGCCGCGCGCAAGGTAGATCCCATGATAGGCGATTATGAGTACAAATCCTACAATCCAATTACAAAGGAATACGAATCAGGTTTTGTCCCTTCCGGCCCAGTTGATTTCTGGGACAAAGAAACTCAAGTGCCTGCGTGGATGGACAAGGGGAAGTACTGGCACATCCTCTTAAGCCTTAAAGGTGGAAGCAGAGAGATCAAACTCAATGTGGTCAAGGACAACGACCTGCCGTTTCACACAGGCACAAGAAATGTTGCTGTGACTGCAAGAAAGACTATAGGTGAAAAAAAGAGATCGCGCCGCCAGGTCTACGTTGTCAAAATCCCACAATGGCTTGTTATGAACACAGAGCGCAAGCGGTTTGCTGACATCACTGCCAGTGGAGAGCTGGGCGAGCTTGTGGCCGATCTCAATAAGAAGATTGTAGCAGCATCTGACGAGGTGGCTGAGTGGGAGAGACAGAGGATTAGATACCCTTGGAAGGGCATGAGCTTTGGCATATACCTCAACAAGAGCCTGCCGCTTAGGATCGTTTATAGTCAGGTAGTAAGGGTCTTTCCTGGAGCAAAAAAGCGAACAATCGACGAAACGAACGCCAACCTTGCAAATGCCAAGGACGAAGAGCTTATAGTCTCGCTACTTGAGCTTGCGTCAGAAAAAGGCATTCCTGAAAATAGAATCTACATGCTTCGCATTCTGCTAAATTTTCTCAAGAATGCATATACCCGGCTTGGGCTTGGCGAAGGGGCAAGCGAGTACCATAGTTTCCATCATTCTCTTGAAGTCTCGTACATGACTCTTCACATGATCCCAAAGCAGTTTAAGGACGTTAAGTTTGGATGGAAGGATTACGAGCTTGCAATTGTTGCAGGCCTGCTGCATGACTACGATCCAGTACAACCATTTGTTTCCAATGAGGTACCTAAAGGCCCAAGTGTGAACAGGACGATGGAAGAGCTTTCAAGAAATAGGATTCTTGATGCTTATTTTACAATGGATAGAGACGAATTTGAAAATTATTTCCGCGAATTCAAAACAGCGCTATCCCCACCTACAGAATTTGCTACGACGCACCCTGAATACATCAAGACAGATTGGAGTCCTGTTGAAAGCCTGATAGTCGAATCGCTCATCTGGAGGACTGATTTTCCATTCTTCAAGCAACAGCTAGCACAGGAAATGTTTGCGCAAACACTTGACCAACTAGCTGCCAGAGGAGAAAATGCCAAAAAGGTAAAGTTGCTTGCAGAGATACTCTGGCTTGCCGACCTTGCAGTGACGTATATGGGATCGGACCCTGTAAGGGCCTGGGATAGGGTTACAAACCTTTACGATGAACTCAATCTGCCTAAACTCGAAGCTGTGCCAAGAACCGACGCTTTCTTTACAGATTTTTCAGAAAATGAAACGTTTAGGCAAATAATCAACATGAAGCACTTTCCACAGATATTCCGCCAGCGGTGGGGTCTCATATACCAGTTCTTCCATGAAGGCAATCCCTCGACACAGCTTAACAGGACAATAGCTACTGCAAGAAGGATGTACGCCAAAGTCAACGTAGAAGTAGGCCTTAGGCAGGGCGAAATGCTGCAAGCAATGGCGGTAGACAATTATTTTGAGTATTTCATAGGCATAGGGAAGGATCAAAATGAGGTCTTCAAGGCAAAAAGTAGGTTCACAGCGTTGGATCCGCAGAATGCCTCTGCGTTCTGGGGGGACACTGAAAAATTGCTCCCTGCAATATCTGACAGATCGATAGATAACTTTTTTATTGTGTTGCCTGAGCAATATCTTCTGCTGATAACCACAATTGAAGGCAAAAGCTCATTCCGAGCAATGCTTGCAATAATATCAAAGAAACTTGTCCACGGTGGCAGGGTCCGAATCTTGACTGATCTGGAAAAGCACAGCAAGCTGTTCACGGATCTAGTGTTGACTGCAAAGGAAGCTGGTTTTCAATTGACTTCAGACGAAGGGAAGACATATTTTCCAACTGATTGGCGTGATCCAGAATTTCGATCCGATAGGAAACCTCAGATCCTTGTATTTGTGCTGAAATAGACGAATGTTTTAAATTGGCGCTGCAGAGGTTCAACTACAACAGATGGGCTCGTAGCTCAGCATGGATAGAGCGAACGCCTCCTAAGCGTTAGGTCGAGGGTTCGAATCCCCCCGGGCCCGCTAAAAAATCGTTCAAAAATTCGATTTCGCAGTATCTTAGCGCTTCATGGGAAGCTGACTTGTCACGTCATACAGAACGGTGGGAAATGAATGGACGTCTGGAGAAACTAGCAACTTCGATCCTTCAAATTCAAAGACTCTCAAATCATCAAAATGAACTTCTTGTTCTGGTCATCAATAATTTTGTAAATCCGAACGTACGTGATCAAGTGGTTCTTGGTAGCGAAATTTTATCAGATTTTGAATCGCTCTTGTTGCAGAGCCGAGCCGCACTTGATAGGCTAACGAATTTCATTACTAGACGATATGGAAAATACCAGTCTCTTTATTCAAATTTGGATGTATGTGAGCAAAATATGAAAGGTCTACGCTATTTACTATCA
>DAIUEZ010000146.1:0-3247 GCA_036844865.1 Nitrososphaera sp.
AAAAAATGTTGGACCTAGTGTTATGACTCAGTGTCCTCATGGAGTTGTAGATGCCAGCTATCAACGAATGATGATGACGACGACAGCAAAAGAAGGCGAGCAGTTCATTTGGTGAGCCCATGAGAAAAGCAGGCTGGAAGACGACAGAAAAATCAAAGGGATGGTTATTGTGTCTGGTTTCACAAAATCCGAAAAATTGTCATGGATGATAGGCTTATCATGATACTAGAATCAGAGTTGATCCAGCAGCTCAGCGGTTTAGAACAACTGCCTATGAATAGAGATGATATAATAGCAGTCGCGTCATAGCAGGAAATTTACTGAAACAATGGAAAAGGCGGCAGGAAGGTTTAAAGTGATAATAAATTCCTCAGATGCGCAGGCAGATTATAAGATATAAGATACTCTATATACCACTACCTTTCTGTCAGATAGTACCTCTATGCGTTTTTTCAAGCTTCCGGCGATTCTTCTTTTCTTGGATGTGCCTCGGGATGTTCTTTTCGCCTATGCACTTCCATATCTTCAATCATTCTGAATTGCTGGCCGCAGACATCACATGTCCTTGCTTTCTTTTTATGCTTTCTGCCTGCCAAGTAATCAGATAAATGCATCAGATAGATTCCAAACCCCCACATTCTCTTCATGCCTCTCCCATTACATAACTCTCTGTATAGCATGAAATATAGCCTTTTTGCAGGTTAATTCAAAAAAAGAAACCAGAGAGAAGTAATATTACGCTGGCTCAGCAGCTTATGTAAGGTTGTTGAATACGCGAGGTATAGAAACTATGATCATTACAACAAGATATTATCAACTTTGGGCGATTTGAATTGGCCAGAGCTGCGTGTCTCTGGGCTCTATTCCATTTATCGCTAAAGTGTCTTGAGTTAGAATTTATGTAGTGGCACATCAACTATGCCAAAGCTTGCTTGCTTGCGCACAGAGATTGACTACACATATAGTATACTTTGGCTCTTCTATAAGAATAATAAATAATTCCTCTACAAGAAACAAAAGGAGCAGAAATGATATATTGCTAGTACGCCATAAAATTTTGCCTTTTTTTATTGTAGGTCTAACTTCAGATGCTTGCCTCACTTTCACATAGAGGAAAATCGTGGAAGCACGTGATAGCATCACGTGATCCGCAATCATCCGAATGTGTGTGTCTCCCTCTTGCCGTACGCTCAACTAACCTACTAACATATCAGACAGTATAATGGTCTTTGATTTTGAAATGACTTCTACTCCATCTGTGCTATGACAGAAGAATATAACCAAATCGAATTCATTGTTGGTAATCCTAAAATCCAAGGTGAACCGATCATGAACGTCATAAGAAAATGGCGGTAGAATCAACATTTCTTCATGTGATGATTTCGCTTGGCATATTGCTATTTGCCGCCAAGCTAATGGCCGAACTATTTCACAAGATAAAACTACCAATAGTCTTGGGTGAGTTGCTTGCTGGAATTATTGTTGGACCATTTGCACTTGGAGCTCTTCCACTTGTAGATGGAGAACCACTTGTAGTGCTTGACGAGACGGTTAGACATATTGGCGAGATTTCTGCAGTTGTAATACTATTTATCGCGGGACTTGAAATCACTCCACGCGAGTTTCTTAAAGGCGGCGGTGCAGCATTTACTGTCGGCTCTGTTGGAGTCGTTGTACCTTTCTTTATGGGATATTATGCATTTGCAACATTTGGAATTGAGGCAATGCAATCTATACTAATTGCCACCGCTCTTACTGCGACTAGTATTGCTATCTCTATTCAGGTATTAACTGAGCTTGGCAAGATGCAATCAAAGGAAGCTCGGTTGATTTTGGGCGCCGCTATAGTTGACGATATTCTTGCTATAGCTGTTCTATCGGTTGTAGTCACAATGGTTCAGACAGGAAATACACAACCGGCCGTATTTGATATTATACTTCTGATAATGCAGGTACTAGGCACTTTTGCTGCAATACTGATTGTGTCTGTATTGGTCATTCCAAGGGTTCTCCACACAGAGAGATTGTGGAAGTCCAAAGGAAGTTTGGAAGGTATAGTAACAGCTGCATTTTTTGCTGCTGCCGGAATTGCTGCATTTCTAGGGCTATCTCCAATTGTGGGAGCATTTGCAATTGGTATGGCAGTAGCTAGTACAAGGATTATCAATCGAGTGTATGAATACGTTGACAAGCTGCAGATAATCTTTGCGCCATTGTTCTTTGCTATTATCGGCGCTCAAGTTGATCTGAGAGGTGTCAACTTAGATGTCCTGTTTTTAGCTGGAATAATAATAGCAATAGCCGTTGTATCAAAATTGATAGGGTGTGGGCTGCCATCACTTCTCTTCCTCAAAGACAAGGCAAGATCAATGAGAGTAGGGATAGGAATGGTATCAAGGGGGGAAGTAGGACTGATTGTGGCCGGTGTAGGGGTATCATCAGGCGCCTTGACTAATAACATCTATACTGCAGTAATAATCATGGTTGCAGCTACTACTATAATTACTCCCGTGTGGCTGAAGTTTGCATACAAAAACCAATTGGAGGAACCTTCTCTTTCTAAAGAATAGAAGCGCATAGCCTTAAACCTCCCACCATGATCTTTCCTATATCTGCGGAGCCTCAAGTTATTCTACATCGTTTAATTCATTCTTTCGCCTTAGTTAAATGGCAAGCGACATCAATTCGCTAATGCAACAGCCTTCTTTGTCTGCCCGATATCTTCGCTAGCAACTGTCATTTTAGTACAACCAACAACCACACACAGACATTACAGCAACGGCTGCTGGCAATATTTATAATTAAACTTTATCTATTTAATTCACCATCTCTAATTCACCAAAATGGCGGCAAAAATTCAGAAAAAAAGTCTGGATTCTTCACCTGATGAGACACGAACTTTTGAAAAAGGAAAAATCGAACTTGCGAACCTTGGTGATGTTACCATAGGACGAGGCATTTTAGAACCAGGCTGGAGCTGGGAGAAATGTGTTAAGCCAATAGCTAAAACAAATAGCTGTCAAGCTCCGCATACTCAATACGTTGTGTCAGGAAGAATAAAGGTCGTAATGGATGATGGAACAGAAGAAGAATTTGGTCCTGGAGACGCTGCAGTAATTCCACCTGGTCATAATGCCTGGGTAGTTGGAAACGAACCTGTAGTTGCAGTTGACTTTACAGGCTTAAAGGACTATGCTAAGAGGAGTTGAACCAATTAAATAGTAGTAACAGTGTTGACTGACAACAA
>DAIUEZ010000147.1:0-401 GCA_036844865.1 Nitrososphaera sp.
TTCATTTCATTGCAGTAATTGCGGTTACCGAAATATACATGACATCAAGATGCTTACATGTGGTTGCGGCAAAGAGTTGCAGGGCTTATTGGTTTATCACAAAATTGGAGATACCGTAATTTACGATGCAAGACAGAAGAAGAGAAAGAAAGGTAGATAGAAGAAAAATAAGAGAAGAGCGATTGAGGGGTCTACAGAGAGACTGTTGTCCTCACCTGTGTAGATCATGGTTGAATGGGAGTAGATCTACTCTGTACTCAATCGTCTTCTTCGTCGTCATCATCGTCAAGCAAGTAGTAAGCGCCCGCCGCCAGCGCCAGCGCGCCGAGGCCCCACCACCACCAGCTCACGCCCATCGGGCCGCTGCCTTCTTCCTCGGTTGCCTCTTCGGCTGCCGGTTC
>DAIUEZ010000147.1:419-3175 GCA_036844865.1 Nitrososphaera sp.
AAATTCAACGTTGTTGGGTTACGGTCCGATGTTGTTTCTGCGTTAGGTGTGAATTATTTGCTATTATATTATACACTATTCTTTACGAACACACTAATAATTATTTTTAGGCTCACTTTGCAAATTCAGAGGATTTGCAGTTAGTTGAAAGTGTTGTTATTTCCTTTAACTAGAGCTTGAAAAATGAGGCTTCAATTATAGACTAAGAATGTTTAGCCCTCTATATTCTACTAACAGCACCAACGGATCCACTTTAAGTTTGTATTTAAATTGCGTATATATGTATGGGATACACCATTGAGTGGAGAGGATTAAGAGAGAGGGTCTGCTAGGGATGATTAATGACAGCAAAGAAAAAGCTATTTGTTAATTTTGATGGTTTATGTGAACCCACAAATCCCGCTGGTATACCATGCTATGGTTTTGTAGTGAAAAATGAGAATGCTAAAGTGTCGTATAGAGAGTATGGATTAGTTAATTCAGTTAAGCCATTTTCTTCTCAAGCTAATAGTAATACTGCTGAATATGGTAGTGCGATAAAGGCTATGAAATGGCTGATAGAAAATGGCTACGCTAATGATGGTGTTCATGATTATGAAATTCTCTTGAGAGGAGATTGTCAATTGATAATGAGAAAGCTGAAGAGTAAAGATTACAGCCCAAGGGCTGCAAGAATGAGCCCCATGTATGATATAGCTATCATGCTACGGTCAAAGTTTCCAACTGGTAGTATAAGATTTGAATGGGTGAAGCGTGACGAGAATAAGGAAGCTGACAAGCTAGCAAAGGAGGCATACTATTATGCTTTGAGGAAATACCCAAAGCTCAGAAGAAGAGTAAGAAAGCATTGGGCAACAATGCTATGGTTAGAACAAGTGATACATAAGAAACAAAATAAGATTGTCAATCCAAAACAAAATCAGTTCAAAGAACATGTATGAAGGCAAGGAGAAGTCTCGTCAGTTTTTTAGATACACATGCAACATCATGGTGTGAGTACTGCCCTAGCCTCTACTTCGGACTTTTTGAGCCGATGTAGTACCTCGTTAGCCTCTGCCAGTCTATGCGTTTCTATGATGACTTGCAAGCCCCAGCTACTTGCCATTTTGACTAAATCCGCCATGTCTTTCCTAGTGCCTATATTGCTTCCCTTTACTATTTTTTCTTCAAATGTGGGAAAGTCAGCTACATTGCCACGTACGCCTAGAACAATAATGCCTCCTTTCTTGACTGACTTAATGGCAGCATCTATCACCTTGTCAGATGGTGCAAGGACAATTGCACTGTCAAGCAGACCCTCATCACCTTTCAGATTCTTCAAGAACTGTTCGTCCAGATCTTGGTAGACAACAGCATTGTCTGCACCCAGCTTTTTTGACAAGTCGATATGTTTTCTAGCTCTTGATACAGATACGACCCTTGCGCCATGAACCTTGGCTATCTGTATGGCCAAGTGGCCTACGCCGCCTATTCCAAAGATGCCAACTGTCTTGCCTGCTGCAGGCTCACTTGCCTTGACTGCCTTGTAAGCGGTTAATCCTGGGCAGAAAAGTGGTGCAGCATGCGCTGAGTCAAAGTTGTCTGGGACTGGAGTCACAAATTCTTCCAATGCCGAGATATATTCAGCATAGCCTCCCTGTACAGTCTCACCGGTTATTTCCGCATTTTCACACAGGTTCTCTCGGCTTGACATACAATACTCGCATTGCAGGCAGGAGCTAAAAAGTGGCTGGATGCCAACCCTGTCACCTGGTTTGACTTTTTTCACGTGGTCTCCTATCTTTTTAATAATGCCCACAACTTCGTGGCCTGGTATTATTGGCAGGCTTGAAGGAGCGCCATACTTTTTCCAGTCACCTTCGATAATATGCAGATTCGACCGGCATACGCCGCATGCCTCTATCTCCAGAAAAAGTCCATCCCTCTCTTTTATTGTTGGCTTCTCTATTGACATAAGCTTCAGGGGGCGGGTTTCTATCGGTGCAAGCTTTGTGAGAACCATCGCCTGCATCTTTTCTGTCATGATATCCACACTTCTTTTCTCACATTTATGCTTGTGTAAGACAATTTTTGACCTGAATTGATAATATAACAATCGAGCACCTCCTTCAGTGCTTTCGTTGAGCTAAGCAGATGATAGTCGTTCAGTCCTAGTGAATTTTTGAGTTATTTATAGACCGTATCTTATCTAGGTAACAAAACTTACATTACTATTCTGATTACACAGAAACAGTTAAGTTTCATATTTATTATTTCAACGGCTGTAATGAATTCAAATAATATAATAAATCACAGCAAAGATAGAACCAAAGCAAAAGCTGCTGTCCCTATGGTACGAGGAGCCATAGTTACTGCAGCACTATTGCTGTTAGGACTATCCTTCATTAGTAGCAGCTACCAGCCTGCAATAGCACAACAAGATATGACGACGGGTGGTGGGAGCGCAACGACAGACAGCGGTACTGAAGGTGGAACCACAGGCGGCGCTACACCACAAGATGGAAATGCTACTACTACTGCTGCCGGCGGAGCAGGAGAAGGAGGAAACGACTCGTTATCACAGATAAGGATGCATATAGAAGCAGTACGCACGGCATTGCAGAACAATGACACCCAAGGTGCGATGCTGCACTTGGAATTAGCCGATAACGCATTAGGTGGTGCTGGCGTTCTACAAGTTAGTAATATGACTGCTGTTGATACCACAGCAGCCGGTAATGCTACCAATATGACCACAGCAGCCGGTAATGCTACCA
>DAIUEZ010000148.1:0-538 GCA_036844865.1 Nitrososphaera sp.
GGGCCTAAAGGCTGGATTTGGTACCTATACTGGTGAGCGTAGAGATATTGGTGAGGCCGAAGACCCTGCCAAAGCTGCAGTTCGTAGCAATATTGATAGGATTAGGATGCAGCTTGACGAGACACTCAGACTACACAAGGAAGGAGATTATGATGATGCACTTCTTGCATCAAGATCTGCATACCTGGATAGCTATGAGAGTGTAGAGATTCCATTGCGTCCTATAGATCCAGATTTTACTCTTGAAATGGAGATCAAGTTTGCAGAGCTTAGAAATCTAATTCAAGCTCATGCACCGTATGGACAGGTCGAATCAAAAGTTGTTGAAATTAGAAGAGGACTTGATGAATCAGAAAGATTAGTATCCGGCACTGGGATTTTAGCGCCGGCGATAGCATTCTCTACATCCTTTTCTATAATATTCCGAGAAGGTCTAGAGTCTGCGCTAATAATAGGTGCCATATTGACGTACTTGGAGGCATCAAGAAATAATAGATTCAAGAAACATGTGTATTACGGTATAGCCATAGCAATCGGC
>DAIUEZ010000148.1:548-3126 GCA_036844865.1 Nitrososphaera sp.
ATTATAAACATCTCTGGAGCAAACCGTGAGCTGATAGAAGCCATTGCAGGAGTGTCTGCAGTTGCGGTTCTATTTTGGGTAAGCTTTTGGGTGTTGAACAAGATTGAAACAAAGCGCTGGATAGAATTCGTAAAAGCCAAAGTTTGGAAAGCAACTACTACCGGAAGCATAATGGTTTTTGTGTTGCTTTCCTTCTTTACTGTGTATAGAGAAGGTTTTGAGACTGTATTATTTTATCAAGCAATGCTTTCCTTTGCTAAATATATGGAATGGTATGTTGTCGCGGGCCTTGTTATTGGCTTGGCTGTGATAGTTGCAACGGCAATTGTAGTAAGAAAGCTTGGAAGAAGACTCCCTCTTAGGGTCTTATTTGCACTAACAATGGGAATTGGTGCGTATATGTCAATAGCGTTTATGGGCAATGCAGTACGCGAATTTCAGGAATTAGGCTATATATCTACAACACATCTTATCGGAATAGTCCCTAGGCTTGACATCAACTTGGCATCGATGACTGGCATCCATCCAACACTTGAGACAATCGTTGCCCAAATCATACTTCTTGCTGTATATGCAGTAGGCTCATTGTACATATTGATCATTCAGCCAAGACGACAGAGACTCGTAGAAAGAGCACGCAAGTCTAGAGAAGATTTGGTTCGGCAAGATAAGAGTACGGAAGAGGGCAAGGGCCTGTAGCAATCCCCTTTATTTATCGGCACGCAGGCATAGACTTGGTGGAAGTAGACTATTCTAGTAGCCTAGAGGTTAGGACACAGATGCCTTGCTACAAAGTAATTCATTTCTGCTGGTGACAAGTTCAGTTCAATTCGTAAACTACCCCGAATGAAAACACGAAAAAAGATGTCAAGAATGTATGTGTATACTTCTTATATTATTATCAAGTATAAAACCATGCCTGAGTAAAAAGACAAATTTAGAAATAAAAGTATCCTTTCCTCTCTTAGAGAGAAAGGAAAGAAAAATTCTTAGTTGTGTGTATATATCTCTCTGTTGATTTTCTGCTGCTGCTATTGAAGCAATTCGGCGGCTCTATCTAGATTGGCATTTATCATAGCAATATGTTGTTCTATTTGCCCTATTGGAACCCTGTCCGTTATCATCTGCCTAAGCTCTTCTCTTAACATTACCTCTGTTTGTTCCATCAACTGTCGATCACGTTGGGCAAGAGGTATCTCTATATACTCATAGTTGTCCAAGTATGCTTCAGTTGCAATACTCTCTGCTCTTTGATAATCCTGCGATTCATATGCTTGTGTCAGTTGCGTCAGCAATGATCTGATATTGTCTATTATTGCAATAGAGCCCTGCTCTTCTGTGCTTGCTTCTTCTTCTTCACCAATTAGTTGGCTTTCAGATCGGCCCGTGATTTCTGCCAGCTCGTGTATTATTCCATTTATTGTTGTTTCAATAGTCTGAGGGTCATCTCTATTGTTGACTGCGCTATTCAAGTTTGAAAAGAACTGATTTACTTCTTCCACTTGGTGAGTCAAACTCTGGTTGATTCTGCTTGCTGATGACTTGAATACATTCTCTGCTCTGTGGATGAATGCTTGTGCATCTTGGTATTCTACAGCTTCTATTATTGTACCATTTGCAACAGCCTCTTCATATTCATGTCCTGCAAGCTCTAACAGACGCCCCATTACACTTGCATTAAATGCAGGGTTATTGCTAAGTTCTGAACTTGGCACGAGTGTTTGTACACTATTGTTCAACAGCATATCAACATAATCTATCTGGCTTTGAAAGTCTTGTAATGTGGCATTTGTAACGGTAGAAGATAAGTTCTGCAAAGCCGCTGACAAGGTTTGGTTCAGCGTGCTGTTTTGATTTACCAGCTGGTCCTCAATGGTTGAATATACCTCTTCAATTGGATGCAATGAATGAGCCTGGGCTAGAGTATTGTTTCCAGATTCTTTGTTGACAAGTGCTTGGTCAAGATGTCCTCTTATCTGCTCTATGCTTGAAACAAATTCAACCAAGGTAACATCCGGTGCAGTGGCTGATGTTGTAGTCGTCGTGGTCGTTTCATTTGTTACGTTAGTAGTATCATTAAGACTAGTTGGTTCAGTTGTCATATTTTGACTACTACCTGCTACTATTATTGTAGGGAATTTTTGTTGTTGCGGTTGTTGTTGGGTTTGTGCTCCAAATGAAGGAGCATAAGGCCCTGATGAAGATAGTAAGGCAAGCAAGACCATGGCTCCAACGAACCCAAGATGGGGTAGTCTGAGGTTTGCTTTTTTGTACTCTTTCATAATTAGGTTCGCCTAATTAGGCCAGCCTAAGTTCTTAAGGGTTATGAAACAATAGAATAGTAAAACACTGCTTTTCTTGTGGCTTTTACTCATCTCAGCGCGCCTGTCGCACGATTTGTTGATTTCTACAACTTAATGCTATACAAGCATTCACATTGGTATAAGCGTATCCTCGACGTTCTTTTAAAAAAAAATGCAGCAATAATAGAAGTAGCATCTCGTTTAGTGTTTATACTTTCTATTATGATCTGATCTTTCTTTGAAAGGACCAGAGTCATTACTAATAATAAGATAAC
>DAIUEZ010000149.1:0-3027 GCA_036844865.1 Nitrososphaera sp.
TCCTCACTTAATATCCATAATCTTGACATCTTATTTTTATTCAAGAGCGATTGACTAGATCAAGTAGTGATATACGCATATGGATGAAGAGTATGTATTTGACTTAATAGTAATTGGAACAGGTACCGCGGCATCTACTACGGCTCATGAGTGTAGTTCTGTAGGATGGAAAGTAGCCATAATAGATTCGCTATCTTTTGGAGGTACATGTGCGCTACGTGGCTGTGATCCCAAAAAAGTTCTTGTTGAGGCAGTCAAGGTTGTTGATTCTGCCCAGAGGCATCAAAATAAGGGAGTATTAGGCTCTGATAAAGTTCATATTAAATGGTCTGACTTAATCCATTTCAAAAGAACTTTTACTGAGCCATTTCCAAAATATAGAGAAGAAGGTTACAAGAAAGCTGGAATAGTTCCCTTCCATGGTCATGCACGATTTATTGGCTGGAATGCAATCAAAGTGGAAGGAGAAGAAAAAGGTAATAATAATAATAATAACAATAACAACAATAACACTGTTCTCAATGGCAAAAGAATTTTAGTAGCAACAGGAGCAAAACCCATGGAGCTGAATATTCCAGGTTCAGCGAACATAATCACAAGCGATCAATTCTTAGAATTTGGAGAAGATCGCTTGCCTAATAGAATTGTATTTGTTGGAGGTGGCTATATCTCATTTGAATTTGCACACATTGCTGCCCGTGCAGGAGCTAAGGTTACGATTTTACATCGTGGTAAACAACCTCTTGAGCATTTTGATCCTGACCTCGTTAATCTGTTAGTACAGAGAAGTCAGGATCTTGGAATTGATATTTATTTACAATCAGCGGTTGAAAAAATAGACAAGTCGTCTGATGATGGTTCATATGCCGTACAATATTCTAATACTTCTATTACTCCAAATAGTAATAATCAAAAAAAGAAGACAACTACGCAAATCGAATGCGATATGGTAGTGCATGGTGCTGGTCGAATTCCAAATACCTATGGACTAGATCTTGCAGCAGCTGGTGTAGAACATACAATGCAAGGCATAAAGGTAAATGAATATCTACAAAGTGTTTCAAATCCATCTATTTACGCCGCAGGAGACGTTGCAGCCAGTGGAGGTCTTCCCTTGACTCCTGTAGCGACTTATGAGGGAAGGTTGGTAGCGACCAATTTAATCAAAGGAAATGTCCTCAAGTCCAATTATAGTGGTTTGCCCAGTGTTGTATTTACTATTCCTCCGCTTGCATCTGTGGGTATGCAGGAAAAAGAAGCTAAAGAAGCTGGTTTTAGATTCAGAACTAAATATGAAAATACCGCCAGTTGGGCTTCTTCAAGGAGAGTAGGTGAGAATTGTTCAGGCTTCAAAGTACTGATTGAAGAAGATAGCAATCGAATCCTAGGCGCCCACATACTAGGACCTCATGCTGAAGAGATTATCAACATATTTTCAATGGCTATTAGATTAGGGCTTAGCGCTAAGGATCTCGGAGACCCTTTACTTTACACATATCCTACTAACGCCTCAGATGTTGTCTATATGCTATAGAAATTGCAAAAAGTTTGAATATTTATAATGAGCCGAGACAGTTGATTCTGATCCGGAGATAATTCTGGTTATTGGAGCCAGATGTACTCCTCTACATTTTATACAACTTGTTGTTGTTGCAGATGTACGAGAATAGTGTCTACTTCTCCAAGTATTTATTTTCTTGCAGCCCTCCCAAACGCTCTACAAATTCTAGTGGAAGTGAGGATATATCCTGTGATAAGAAGTACTCTCTGTCTTCAGTAACAAATCTGATTGACGGCAGAGATTCACGATTAGCTTACCAAAAGTAGTCAAACTGAAGAACCCCTCAAAGCCTTTATCAGCTTTGCATCGCGTAGATGGATCAAGTGCTTCGAAGCTTCCTGCGGTGTAGCTAATAGCTTGGCGCTGGTAAGCTGACTCAACCTGTGTTTTTTCTATTGCTATTTTGGAAAGCACTGTCAGTAGGCCTTCCAATGCTAGCAAGAATGAAGGGAAGTTCTGCTAGACGCTCCAATTCTTGGTTTATCTTAACGTATATGTTGATATTTAATGGCCTAGTTGAAGAAGACTAATGTACCTTACTTTACCCATGTGATGTATGAAAAACAAAATTAAAGGTAGTCCACTGGCAGTTTCATTACTGTTGTTGGCTACAACATTTGCAGCAGGCTTTGGCGTAGCAGCATTACTGTCTACAACAACAAAAGTGATCAGTGCCAATGCAAGTGTCCCTACGGAAATGAATGAGAATATCACGGCAACTAGAAATAACAATAATAATAACACTATCAATTTAGCAGAGAAACCATTTCTGGTAGAACATGGCAGAACAGTAGGAGCAATACCAATCAATCAGACGCATATGCAGATATCACTTGCTGGAAATGGGACAATAACCCTGCCTAATTCCACCGAAACTGTAATGACTAAAGATACTGGCAACGCTATCGCTAGATTGATGCCTACAGGCAATATTGCACATGGGCAGATTAATATAGGTACAGAAGATGGGAGTGAAAATGCAATAGTCTTCTTTACTGAAATTGGCCAAAATGAAAAAGGAATTGGTGTAGCGTACTTTACTACAAACTCCACTGGTAAGCTAGCATTCCTTAACAACATGGTAGCAGTCATTCAAGATGAAATACAACCAAATGGAGATACCCTCATTACAGCATGGGAGTGGAGAGGGGAGGAGTAAATAGATGGGAAGCGCTGGAAATTCTTTGATGAAAGGAATAGAAGTATAAGAGATAATCGAGATACCCTTGAGGGCTTTCATGCGCTGTCCTGGTAGTCGCACTATTCTCCATTACATCGAAGAATAAGCTATAAAGGCGGGCTGATGTTGCGGCAGAACTCGAACGCATGCTAAAACACGTTCTGTAGCGGTTATTGTGCCAGACCCCGCCCCGCCCTCACGTCAAAGGAAGTCAGCCAAAAAACTAACTTGCTGCCATAACAGTCTAATGCATAGACGACACGGTAGAGGATTACGGCAGAAGACG
>DAIUEZ010000150.1:0-2896 GCA_036844865.1 Nitrososphaera sp.
ACAGCGATATGCTAGAGCAGGCACTATTTTTTAAACATATTTTTTCAGAAGGCTTCCAGGCTGAATGAAAAGGTTATAGTGAGTATAATCCCTTAGATACAATTATGTTTTATCGCATTTTGTATCCAGTGCTCAAAATTGACAGAAAAGGTCTGATCAAGGATTAATGATAAGATTGCCTTCATATTTTGTGCCCCGAGATTGCAGTGGACAGAATCTGGCATCTTGTACAGCCAATGGCATTATTGGCAATATATTTGCGGTTAGCCAATAGAAATGCAAATAATTATGACAGGTATGATCAAGATGCCGCAAAAAAAGACGCATTGAATTTACAATGACTGGTCCGCTGTATTCTCTGTGTCGACGTACAGCTTGACCTTTGTATTGTATATTAAACCTGAATTTCTAATTGTAGAAGTAAGGCAGTTATTAAGATAATAGATCTAATAACTTCGTTACACCAAAAATTCGAAATGCTTCTTACTGTATTAGGAAATAAAGGGAATCTTGACAAGTATTAAGACCCATGGCTTCCATTCGTATATACTATGTCCACAAATAATATTTCGCCAAAAATTAAAGACAAACTTGTAGAGCATCTTAATGAAATGTTGTCTGCTGAAAACGCGGCAGTTGACAGACTTGATTCAAGGATAGAGGAGTGCCTTCTGCAGGAAGGCAAGGAACAATTGAAGCGTCATAAAAGTGAGACGCTAGGACACTAAGAAAGACTAAGACAAATCATAACAGACCTAGGCGGTAGTCCAACTGATTCCAAAGCGGACCTTCCAACATTAAGATTGCCAACAGGAATGCTGGCAAAAAAGACCTTAACTGATATGGCCAAATCAATTACAGGGGGAGGAGGGGAAGATACAAACCCTATGCCTGAAGAATTGGAACTTATGCATACAAAAGAAGACTATGGTATCGAACATGTTGAAATCATTGCCTACCGAACGCTTATACAGCTATGTGAAAGATTAGGCATTAGCAATGCAATTCCGCTGCTGCAACAAAGCATGCAAGAAGAACAATCAATGGCAAAATGGATTGAAACGAATATCCCTATGACGTTTGATAATATATGGCCAAGGATCGAAGCCGCATTAACTGGAAGAAGTAAAGAGCAAACTAGCCCTGCTGGTGAAAGAACTACTACGACGACTGTATAGTCATACTGAATCGAATCGAAATGTCATATCGGATCGAACTGAGAACCTGATGTTAGGAGGAATACCAGAGAAAGTGTGAGCAAGTATGGTAAGTAACGTAGATGATAACAACAAGGATGTACGGGATACAACAGAGATAGTGGAAGGTGGTCTTTTCAAATGCAAAATATGTGGAGTAAAATTTGATAATGCTAGTGCTTATGAAGGCCATATTGCAGCAGGTCACTTAACACCTTCGCCTTAATGCCTCATCAAATTATTATGCTATTTAAATCGGTTATTTACATTGTTTCTCTGACTACTATGGTGTAAGAAAGACAGAAAAAATATAATCGACTATTCCTAGGGCCGCCACCAGCCAAAAAATTGGCCTGAAACAGTCACAACAACTTTTACAAAGGCAATATACTACACAGTGGACTTGCAGCTACTAAAAAATTTAGATAGTTAAAATGGATTCATGCTTCCACTAATTTTCATCCTTTGACTATCTTTTTTCTATGATGTAGCTTCTGTGGTCACGGCATCAGATCCTGTAGCACTGGTGGATGCTTCTCTTTTGCCGACCCGTCTTCTTCTATTTGCCGCTGATGTGCGGCCACCTTTTTTACCTCCTTTTCTTCCAGCAGCAGCTTTCTTTGATCTTGTTTTTGCCGGACTCTTTGATTTTCCTCTTGCCATGTTGTTATTGTTTTTTAGAGCTTCTACTACCTTATTAGATCATATGATGGAATGTACTTAATTGCCTGCCCTTTTACTAGTTATTTGACATTTTTATATAACAATATTAAATATGATCTATACAACTTCAAGCAGCACACATTTAGTTTCTTTTGATTGGAATTCTCTCTAAAGCGAAAGTGTGCAATATGCATGTTGAAAAGTGTTATTATTGCCTGTCATCTTTTTTCTTGACTCCTACCATTTTTACGTATGGAGAATTTAATTGTCCCTCGTCTCTAATTTTATTGATTTACGGTGTTTCTTGATACTCTTTCCGCTAGTATTTGAGCCAAGCTAGGAGCACCAGTGTTGTTAGCAGTTTCTTCTACCCCTTCTGCCTCATCAGTCTCATCTGATTCCGCATCATCCGTGTCGCTAGCAGTAGTAGTGGCAGTTTCTTCTACCCCTTCTGCCTCATCGGTGTCGTTGTCACTATTGTCTGTATCTAGGTCATCCGGAACTATCCTAAATATTGAGCCACCGTCGTCCTGGAAGGTTAGCACATAAAGGTATCCATCAGGTCCAACTTTAACGTCTGTGATGCCTCCAAATCCTGTTCCAAATAGTATGTCGTCAACTTCGTCTCCCGGATCCAAAGCCTTATCCGCCAAGCCTCCTCCAAGGACAAGCTGTGTTCTATTCTCATTTAAGTCGAAATGATATAGATTGCCATTGTTATAATCGCCTACAAATAAATCGTTTTGATATGCGGCACCGAGCGCACTTGAGTCAAGGAAGTCTAGCCCAGTCGGAGCAACAGTTTGCTGCCAAGTGAATTCCGGATCACTATACCTGCCCCTGCCATCAAAATCTACCAAATCATCTTCTACATCTAAATCATCAGCACGTTCCGCCAATCCTGATACATCTCTCCATCCGCTGTTAAAGCCTGGTTCTATAAGGTTGAGCTCATCATATTGGTTTGGTCCATTTTCTGTGTCCCATAGGTTGCCAGTCACTGGGTCAAATTCCATACCAAAGCTCTGCCTCATGCC
>DAIUEZ010000151.1:0-2768 GCA_036844865.1 Nitrososphaera sp.
TAACATGTATGCGCCTCCAACACTTATTATATGCATGCTTGATTAAGTTTCAGGCAAAAAATTGAAAAGACTAATTAGTAGTTGCATGCCAGTACAAGGCAGGCAGGCAAAAATTTTATGAGCCAAAACAATAACATCGTATCACTAAAGGTTCTTGAAGCCTATACCCGAGACGTTGGGAGGGGCACGGCAAGAATCGATTACGATACTATGGGTTCGTTGGGGGTAAGCACAGGAGATATCATAGAAATAAAAGGCAAACGAAGGACAGTTGTCAAATGCTTACCACTTTACCCTTCTGACGAAGGAAAAGGGATCGTCAGGCTAGATGGATTAGTAAGAAATAATGCCGGTATAGGCATAGGAGACGCCGTAAATGCAAGGAAGATCAAGGCCGTCCCTGCTGAGAAAGTGGTAATATCTCCACTTGAGGCAATACCGCCAATTGATGAGCGCTACCTTGCAGACGCTCTAGAAAGCGTTCCCTTGATAAAAGGTGATAATGTAATGGTCCCATATTTTGGTGGAAGGCTGACATTTCAGATAATAGGGATAACACCGCCTCCTACCGTTGATACTGCTGCAATTGTCACCAACAAGACAACTTTCACCATAACTGAAAAGGATGAAGCATTACGAGGTATGCCCCAAGTATCCTACGAAGATATTGGAGGCCTTAGGGATGAAATGCAAAAGGTTAGGGAAATGATAGAGCTACCCCTAAGACACCCGGAAATATTCGAAAAACTTGGCATAGAGGCGCCAAAAGGTGTACTGCTCTTCGGTCCCCCTGGGACAGGCAAGACATTGTTGGCCAAGGCTGTTGCAAGCGAGAGTAATTCTCACTTTATCAGTATATCAGGACCGGAAATCATGAGCAAATTCTATGGAGAATCAGAGGCACGCTTGAGAGAGATATTCAAAGAGGCAAGAGAGAAAGCTCCAACCATCATTTTCATAGACGAGATCGATTCTATTGCCCCAAAAAGAGAAGAAGTTATGGGAGAAGTGGAGAGAAGAGTTGTCTCGCAAATGTTGTCACTTATGGACGGGCTTGAAGGCAGAGGTAAAGTCATTGTTATTGCTGCAACTAACAGGCAAAATGCGCTTGACCCTGCATTGAGAAGACCCGGAAGATTCGACAGAGAGATTGAGATTAAAGTGCCAGACAAGAATGGACGTTTAGAGATTCTTCAGATTCATAGCCGCAACATGCCACTTGACACGGATGTAGACCAAAAGAAAATAGCCTCAGTTACACATGGTTTTGTGGGCGCAGATTTGGAGTACCTGTGTAAAGAGGCAGCCATGAAGTGTCTTCGCAGATTGTTGCCAGACCTCAATTTGGAAGATGAGAAATTGGCCCCGGAGACACTCGACAAGCTGATTATAACGCAAAACGATTTTAATCAGGCGATAAAGGATGTCATGCCTTCAGCTATGAGAGAGGTCTTTTTGGAATCCCCTGATGTAAAATGGGAAGATATTGGAGGGCTTGAAGCAGTGAAAAGAGAATTACAGGAAGCAGTCGAGTGGCCGCTCAGATACCCAGATCTATATGCAAAGATAGGTCATACTGTTCCAAAGGGTATTTTGCTGCATGGACCATCAGGGACTGGCAAGACTATGCTCGCAAAGGCTGTGGCAACAGAATCTGAAGCTAACTTCATCAGTGTAAAAGGACCTGAACTTTTGAGCAAGTGGGTCGGCGAGTCTGAGCGGGGAATTCGCGAGATATTTCGGAGAGCAAGGCAGGCAGCTCCATGCGTTGTATTCTTTGATGAGATCGATTCAATTGCAATGGCAAGAGGAGGAGGGATGGGAGGCGAGATGGGTGGTGGCAGCATAGGAACCAATGATAGAGTAATATCGCAGATCCTTACTGAGCTAGATGGAATTAGCGAATTACACGGAGTTGTTGTCCTCGCAGCTACCAACAGGCCAGATATGATTGATACGGCTTTATTGAGGCCTGGAAGATTTGATAGAATAGTATTTGTGCCGAATCCTGACAGAAGAACAAGAAAGAGGATACTTGAAATCTACGTTAAGGACAAGCCGGTAGGAACAGACGTCGATCTTGAGAAAATAGCAGACATAACAGATGGTTTTAGTGGAGCTGATGCAGCTGCAATAGTAAATACTGCTGTATCCCTTGTGTTACATGAATATTTGGCGAGGTACCCTACACCCGAAGAAGCTGCAAAGCATGCATCAGAAGCACATGTGATGATGCGTCACTTTGAAGAGGCGGTTAAGAAGATAAGGACTCAAAGAGAGAGGAAGCCTGAAGAAACAAGAGCACTTTCTTATTATCGCTAGTAATCTAAAGGCAAGTAAGCCTTTGTTGTGTGCTGCTTGGCTGCTAGACAGCGTGTAGGCTCCGTTATGAGAAAGGTCATTTAAGCCTAACAGCTTAATGGAAGAAAACTTTGAAGCCTTCGGCCTGTCTTAGGCAACTAATATTGTATAATACGCATATACTGACATTTTGGTCGGCATTAGGTAAATGATTGTAGTCTAAGACTATGAATGAACCGTCATTTTTGCAATTAGGAGGCATCATAGCAGTTGGCTTTTTGCTTGAACTTCTTGGTTTTTCCGTTTGTTATCAAAACTCAGTCAATGTCCAAAATCTTCTACATATAGAAAAAAAGCAAATTCTGTGCCTCCTGTGCACAGATATGTGTGCGTTTACCTAGGGATCCGTGGATCTACTTGTTCATTCTGAGCACGTCTACTTGGCCACTATGTAGCCAATCCTTCAG
>DAIUEZ010000152.1:0-2556 GCA_036844865.1 Nitrososphaera sp.
TAATGTATACAAATCTCAAAAGCTAATTAGGATAATGCTAGAATATGATGAGATAGAAAACACGATCAATTGGATTACAATTGCAGGAGACTTTTTCGTGTACCCAGAGGAGGCTTTGGAATCCCTTGAAGTAAGCTTAATTGGCATAAAACTGGAAAAAGAAACTCTCAAGCAAGAGATTGACAACTGTCTCAAGAACTCTGAGGCGTATGGGTTTGATTCAGCGTCTCTGACAGACGCAATACTTGGTTGCAAGACATAAAATGAGCACGATAAGGTTCAGCAGGATAAGAGCATTAGAAACCGGATACAACAACGCGGCCCTCAACATGGCAATAGACGAAGCACTTATGGAAAATATAGATCACGCGCCAATTCTCAGGATATATGGGTGGCGGCCTGCAGCTGTCTCAATTGGATACTTTCAGAGCATAAAAGAGGAAATTGATCTCGAAAAGTGCAGCAGGATGGGAGTTGATGTCATCAGAAGATTGACCGGTGGTGGAGCGGTGCTACATGAAATGGAGCTTACATACTCCTTCATAACAAAACAATATCCTCAGAACATTATGGAATCATATAGATGGATTTGCGAAGCCATAGTGATATCCATGAACAGGCTAGGATTTGATGCCAGTTTTGTTCCGCTCAACGACATAGTTGTAAATGGTAAAAAGGTCTCAGGGAGTGCTCAGACTAGGAGGAAGGGGGTGCTGCTCCAGCATGGGACTTTATTATTAGGAGTTGACGTGGACAAGATGTTTTGTGTTCTAAAAGTTCCTTCTGAAAAGGTCAAGGACAAGATAATCAAAGACGTCAAGGAAAGAGTAACCAGCCTATCAGGGATAACATTTGAGGAAATGGCATCATCGCTAAAAACTAGTTTTGCTACAAAATTTGATGCTAAACTCCTAGCCGATACTATGAGCACAAAAGAAATCAACCGTGCCATATGGCTAGCAGAACGAAAATACAGCACCAAAGAGTGGAATTTTAGAAGATAAGCAATTTTATTGCTAACTGTCACAAATGCCTGTCTATGTATGATGCCATAGTAATAGGTGCAGGACCCGGCGGCTATACATGCGCTATTAGAGCAGCTCAGCTAGGTGGCAAGGTTTGTATTGTTGAAAAAAATGGGCTTGGAGGCACATGCACGCAAAGAGGATGCATTCCAACAAAATATCTACACTCTATAGGAGATATTATGAGAAGGGCTACTGTCGCAAGAAAGGACGGCTTGAGAGCAAACATTGAACTGAATTATGCAACTGTAAGGTCAAGAATGGCAGGCACAGTTACCAGGCTTGCATCGGGTATTAGGACTCTCTTGGAAAGTAATAACATCGACAGTATACATGGCGAAGCTCACATGACTTCTGGAAATAAGGTAATGGTAAATGACAATACTTTAGAAACAAAAAACATTGTTATTGCTACAGGAAGCTACCCCGTGTGCTTACCCCACTACACCTTCGAAAAAAACATAATTTCAACAGACACAATTTTTGAACTTGAAAAATTACCTGAGTCGATAGTCATTATAGGTGGCGGCTATAGCGGCTGCGAATTTTCTGCCATTCTTAACTCTTTTGGATGCAAGGTATCCCTGATTGAGGCGCAAGAACACTTGATCCCTCTTCAAATTGAAGAGATAGGAAAGACTATTGAAAAGTATATGCGCTTAGATGGTATCAACGTAATGACAGAATCTAGGGTTGAAACGATCTTGGAGAATGGAGTGATGTTGACCGGCGGACAGACTATTGAAGCAGAGAAGGTGCTAGTTTGCATAGGCCGCAGGCCATGCTTAAGCGTTAATGAATTAACCAACCTTGGCGTAAAATTTAGCGATCGAGGAATACTTGTTAACAAGCAGATGCGCAGCACCGTTCAGAATATTTTTGCAATAGGAGATGTAACTGGTATTTCTGAACTTGCTCATGTTGCCTCAAAACAAGGAGAAGTAGCTGCACAAAATATAATGGACAAAGGAGGCGAGATGGATTACGGAACTGTACCTGCATGCGTCTTTACATATCCTGAGGTCGCTTTCGTTGGTAAGCTAGAAGGAAAACATGGAGAATTTCCACTTGTTGCAAGTACAAAGGCAAATTGTCTGGGCAATACAAGGGGAATCTTTAAGGTTTTTGAGCAAGGTGGAATAATCGTAGGAGCCTTGATTATTGCACCACATGCAGGCGAAATGATAGGGGAAGCTGCTCTTGCTGTTAGAATGCATATGAAAACCCAAGATATCTCTGACACAATTCATGCCCACCCTACACTTCCGGAATCGCTAGTAGAAGCAGTAAGAGACATTGAGGGTGAAGCCATCCATATTCCTTACAGCAACAGGAACGAGAATGACTAGATTAGGACATACACACGGTTTTTGTTCTTAACAGTTAAGAATTGAAATTATCATTAGCGGTGCAAATATGCATACACACGCACACACACACACACAACATTTTAAACCATTAATGAAAAGATGACAGTATCCAGCAATGTCTGAAGAAAGTAGCTTTGGCAGTGCCCCTGCGGTGGTCAAAC
>DAIUEZ010000153.1:0-2411 GCA_036844865.1 Nitrososphaera sp.
CAGCAACTCTTGACCCCTGGGGGTTGAGGTTACTTTCGCAGTGCAAATCCTCTCTTGTTAGAGCTCTGACAGCCGGCGTCCGACTGCGCATGATACTTGGGTCTCAATGTATCGGCAACGAAAATCTCTTCCAACTGCCCGATGGCATTGAGCTTCGTACGGCTGATGTTATGTCGAACCTAATAATTATTGACTCCAGTCACCTAGTACTAATTGACAGCAGTAATGGAAAGGCAGCGTTCTTTGCCTCGCCGGACTCATTTGCTATGCTGCAGACAAAGAACTTTGAGGAGGCATGGAGTAGCGCAAGCGAGATGAAATACTTGCTTGATATGCAGCCTGAGGCGGCAGCAAAGGCATTGGAGCTGATAAGAATAGTAGAAAACGGTCTCACTGCAAAGATGTTGGAATACGCAATTAGTCAATTAGACATGTCTTCTGAGCTAGTCCAAGTTATTGATGAAAGATATGGGTTAAATATATCCCGCATGAGCGCAAGCGAGATGATGGACCTGATTGACTCGGCGCTCAAGATAAGCTGTCTCGGTGGACTAAAGCACGATAGAAACAACAACATGGTTAGCCTTCAGTCAAAGCTGGACAGCAAGCAGGTCCTGCCTTGGGCGCTTGTTTTGGCATCATACTTTAAGTCTACGGGCAACGAGCCTCGCATTATGCGACAACAACAGCAGGGCAAGAACATGCATCTGATGCACCTTTGGCTGTCAAAACCTGTTGTATGAGATAAATAACTAGTAATTGTGCTAATAAGTGGTAGTGCGCATATGGCTGTCCGATTTGCTATTGTTGCAGTTGTAATAGCAGTGGGTATAATTGCTTCTGCTTTGGTCCTGTACTTTAATCCCGCAATTAGCAGTACGCTAGGTCAGCCAGAAGATAAACAGCAAGAGCCCACAATAGATGAAAATATGAGATCTGGAACCAACGGTTATCGCCAGGTCAATGTCGAGGTAAATGGCCTCGTTCTTATCGCCGACATTGCAGCAAATGACGAACAAAAGACAAAGGGATTGTCTGTAAAAAACAGCCTTGCGGAAAATGAGGCGATGTTATTCGTATTTGACAACGAAGCCCAGCATGCTTTTTGGATGAAAAATATGAAATTTCCGATCGATATAATCTGGATAGGCAGTGACAAGAAGGTAGTCTACATAGAGCACAATCTGCAGCCCTGCAGCTCCGAGCTCCTATGCCCACTATACAAGCCCGTTGGTGATTCACTTTATGTGTTAGAGACTGTCGCCGGCTTCGCAGAAAGGCACGGTATTGCAAAAGGAACACCCGTTGACTTTGAGCTGAACACCTAAAACTATGTCACAACTTGTTTCATTGAAATCTTGCGAGGTGCACCTACATGGACACCCTGAAACGCTTAAACGATAAAGACCTTCACCTTCCTCGTATATAGGAAATCCTATTGAGTCCTACAGAGATTCACATTAGTCCACTTATAGGTTATACATAGAGAGTACTGTAGGCAAAAACTGGCACCACTAATATAGGCATAGAAGCAAAGAGATGTGGATTAAAATTGCTTAGGCGTAAATTTGGATGGACAGGTCTAGAGGTGCCAGTGATTGGAATGGGCACATGGATGATAGAAGGAAGAAGCAACATTGCTGAGAGACAGGCCATAGAAGCACTGCGCTTAGGATTACAGCTTGGCATGAAACACATTGATACTGCAGAGATGTATGGTAATGGTCGGGCAGAGGAATTGGTAGCTGAAGCTGTTGATGGGCGACGTGAAGAAGTTTTTCTAGTTAGCAAGGTTTTTCCTTCAAATGCTTCTTATGAAGGAACCTTGAAAGCCTGTAAGCGCAGCCTCAAAAGGCTTAAGACTGACTTCCTTGACTTGTACCTTCTCCACTGGCCAAGCAGCGAGCATTCCATAGAAGAGACGATGCGCGCCATGGAAAAGCTTGTGGATGATGGCATGATAAAATATATTGGAGTGAGTAATTTCGACGTAGAGCGGCTAAGGGAAGCCCAAAATGCATTAATGAAGCACAGGATAGCTTGCAACCAAGTACTCTATCATCTTGCTTATCGCGGCATTGAACTAAATTTGCTACCATACTGCGCTAAAAACGAGATAGCTGTAGTAGGATACTCACCATT
This sequence comes from Nitrososphaera sp., assembly GCA_036844865.1. Classification (GTDB taxonomy): domain Archaea; phylum Thermoproteota; class Nitrososphaeria; order Nitrososphaerales; family Nitrososphaeraceae; genus Nitrososphaera. The sequence continues at coordinate 2,143 of DAIUEZ010000153.1, forward strand.
TGGTCACGGGAATTTTCCATCATCTCATAGTAGAGGCGGAAAGGTGCTAGCTGAAATTGCAAAGAACCACAACCGTACCATGCGCCAGGTGGCGCTGAACTTTCTTACACTTGATCCAAATCTCTTCACTATTCCAAAAGCAGGCAATCCCGATCATATACGAGAAAATAGTGGTGCAGTGGGAAACTGGAAGCTGACAGACGATGATATTTCAGCTATTGATAGGGCGTTTCCTCTGCCACACCTAGATAAGCCTCTTGAAATGATCT
>DAIUEZ010000154.1:0-1983 GCA_036844865.1 Nitrososphaera sp.
TACCCTCAAACTTTAAGCCACTTGCAAGCTCCAAGTACTGTGAGTACGAGTTATTCTCAAACAACAACGGCAAGATGTATGGTACACAATTTCATCCGGAAAAGAGCGGGGGCGACGGTCTCGCCCTTCTGAAAAATTTTCTGGCTACATAAGAAGAATTTTATTTGCTTGCCAGACAGAGAGAGTATGAGCTTGGAATCTCAACCAGAGCATTTCATCACTTTGCCTCTTGTAAGCAAGAACGAAGACAGTGTAGATCTACCGCTTGTAATGAATGTTGTCATCAAATATTGGGGTGAAGATATTTCTCCACCAATATCTGGTCTAGCAATCAACAGACCTGCTGCGATGATTCATGGGATTGAGCTTGCAGAAAAACTGGGTTTTTCTTCATACATTTACAAGGGCTCAATGAACGATCTGAAAAAGCGAATCGATCAAGGCATACCACCTATAGTAATTATGCCGGGTATACAGGATACCGTGCAGCATGCAATGGTCGTTTCAGGCTATGACAACGAGGAGCGAAGGATCCTTACTTATGTCCCAGAACCAGATAAGATGGGTGCAATTCCAGAGTCAAAGTTTGAGCAGGATTGGGAGCAAGACGATATGATTTCTATAATTATGATTCCCTCAGACATGAAGGACCTGCTAAAAAATGAGAACCTGAAGTTCGTCAAATCCAATAGGTTGTGCTTTGAGGCGGAAGGACTGAGGCAACAGGGGAAAGTGAATGAGGCCATCGAAAGCTTGCAAAAGGCAACCGAAATCGATCCGGACAATGCGCAAGCATGGACTCTTCTCGGCAGCATTTACAATGAGACAAATTCCGAGAAGGCCATCGCTTGTTACGAAAAAGGACTCACACTCAATGGAAGGTATTATCTAGCATACCGGGGTCTCGGCAATTATTATGTGAAAAAGAACAATTATTCGCTAGCAGAAGAATATTACAGCAAAGCAATAAACATCAATCCATACCGATTTGGCCCGATATACAAGAACCGCGCAATAGCGAGGATGCAACTTGGCAATAATAAAGGTGCAAAAGAAGATCTAGTCAAATATCTAGAGCTAACACCATCTGCAGAGGATCGAAAAAGCATCCAAGAAGCATTGAACCAGTTTTGATCTATATTTATAAAGCATTTGATTGGCTTCACTTATCAATTAGGCTTCTTCACTTTTGCGGCGGGCCATACATGTGTCGGATATTTATAGAACGGCCACACAATTAATGACAGACCATCTTCGCGGACGTCCTCAGCAATATTGTAAGATTTGAAAATAGGCAGATATCCTTTACAAGCCTCCTAACAAATAACCTGACTCTAAGAATGTTGCTGCTTGAAAAGTTTGGAGTCTACTATTATTTTCTCTGTTGCTTCAAGCAGCTTCTCTATGTCACTTTCTTCGTGGGCAAAGGATAATGCTGCCATCTTTGTCGGTAGGAAAAATATTCCGTAGTTTGCCATAAGGGCCAGGTGGTATCTTTTTAAGAGTGCTCTATTGGAATTTGCGACGTCAGTTGCATCGATAACCGCATTCTTGGTAAAGTGTGTCAAAAACATAGAACCTATACCCGTCACTTGGCATGGAATTCCAGATTCGGCAAATAATTTGGCTAGTCCTTTTCTTGCCATTCCGCCGAGTCTTTCTAGTTTGCTGTACACCTGTTGTCTGTTTTTTTTCAAATAGGTCAGCGTCAAAAGACCTGCAGTCATTGTCATCGGATTAGCTGAAAATGTCCCACCTCCTATAGCACAGCGTGATTCTTTATCTGCCTTTGCAACAGGGTCTGCAAGAGACATTATGTCTTTGTCGCCACACAATACACCTATCGGCATGCCGCCACCGGCTACCTTGCCAAGAGTAAACAGATCAGGTTCTAGTCTGTAAATATGTGCAGCCCCATGAAGTGATAGCCTAAAGCCTGTGACTATCTCATCCAGTATGAAAAGGCTGCCATTCTTTTTAGCA
>DAIUEZ010000155.1:0-1614 GCA_036844865.1 Nitrososphaera sp.
CTGGCACCAATGTAAACGATATTGCTATCATGTGTCCTGAATTGAAGTAGGACCCCCTCTCTATTTAGCATCTGTAGCAATGGTGGCCGAAGCAGCAGCCAGTTCTCTCCCCCTCCATTCCCTCTTTCCAGTACAGCAAAGGATCTTACACTAGGAGGATCCACATATAGCTCTCACTTCTGAGCTTCACAAAAGGAAGTGTAGCTAACTCCACAGGCCAAGAAGTGCAAGCAGGTGTCTCAAACAAGCAGCAAGGTTGACAACTGACAGTAGTTCCAAAGTATTATTACTGCAAGAAGAAGAATTGGACCAAGCTATTTTTTACAGTTGCGAGTAGAGGATTATAACATCATTGATTGAAGCAAAGCCGTTTCTTGAGACATCGTTAGTATCTGACACGTATATCGCTTGTTACTACGTTAATATTATCACAGTCATCAGTTCTAACCAAAAGCGATCCATCATTCTCTACATCTACAGCTATGCCTTGAATGATTCTATTATTCTGCATCAATGCAACCTTCTGATGTAATATGTCAGAGTTTTTCTTCCACTCTTCTATAATTGTGCAAGGAGGGCAGTGTTTCAGCTTCATATAATAATATTCAAGTCTCTCAAGCATCACCTTTGTCAACTCCAGTATGTTAGTGTCATGCCCAAGTTCATCACTTAATGAAGTGATCTTGACATCCTTTTCAAGATTTGAAGAAATCTCCAACGAGTCAACATTTGCATTTATTCCAATCCCGACGACAGCATAGTTGATCCGCTCTGCCTCCATGCTTATGTCGATGAGAATGCCTGCTACTTTTTTACCAGATATCGTGACGTCATTTGGCCATCTAAGCTTGGGATCAAGTTGTGTCGTTTTTTTGATTGCATCACATACTGCCAGGGCGGCAGTAAAAGAAAGGAGCGTGATCTTGGAAGTGGGAATTGTAGGTCTTAACACAACTGATAGCCATATGCCTCCCTTGGGCGATACCCACTTCCGGTTTTGCCTGCCACGTCCGCTCCTTTGTTGCCCTGCAATAACCACTATACCATCGGAACTTGGATTTTCCTCAGCAAGCAAGATTGCAAGGCTCTGAGTTGAATGAGTAGTCAGCCGGTAGATTATTTTATCCTTACCTACAAATAAAGTGTCGAGTACATTTCTAAGCTCCAATGGTAGAGGAAGGTTCGTCTCATCGGCAATTCTATAACCCATCCTGTGCCTAGACTCAATCTTGTAACCGAATTTGCGTAGGATCTTTATCCGCTTTGAGATTCCGCTTGTTGAAATGCCTATCTCCTTTGCTAGGGTTTTCCCTGATATGTACCCTTTTTGTAATCTGAGCAAGGAGACGAGGCGCTCTTCTGACTGCATTATCTTTTAGTGAGCATAACCGGCTATAATATAATAATCAAATTTATTCTATCATCTTGTCTGCTAAGTTGCTTCAATCATAATTTATATCGTCTGGAAATCTCTATTATGTGAGAAATCGTAGCAGACCAGATATCATGGCCATTATTCTCGAGTCTGCTAACGGTGGGATATCAAAGACGAAGCTACTCACTCGCACTAATCTTACCACTGGACAGCTTAGAGAGTATCTTAATGTTCTTATT